>JANXUE010000318.1 GCA_025352005.1 Frankiales bacterium | reverse complement strand
TGAGCGCCGGGACGGGACTGTCGCGGAGGTGGCCGCCGGCACGGTCGTGGCCGCCAAGCGGGTCACGCCGGCTCCGCAGCGGCTTCGATGACGTCGGCGACCCGTGCCCGCTTCGCTGAGGTGATGCGGTCCGGAGGCGACGGCTCCGTAGGCGGCTCCGCAGGCGGCCCAGCAGGCAGCCCAGCAGGCAGCCCAGCAGGCAGCTCGGTAGCGATGGCGTGCCTGCTCGTCGGCTGCGAGTCCGAGCCGGACCTCGACCTCGACACCGCCCTGGCCGCGCTGGACGTGCTCGCGAAAGCCGCCCGACCCCATGTTCTGCGCCTCGGCCCGGCCCGCGGGCTCGAGCACGCCCTCGGGACCGTTGCCGGCTTCGGCGGCAGGGCCGAGGACTTCGAGGACCTGCGTTCCTCGCTGCTGCACGAGGTGCTGCGCCGCCGGCGAGGCCTGCCGATCCTGCTGTCGGTCGTGTGGTGTGAGGTTGCCGCCCGCCTCGAGCTCGCAGCCCAACCGCTCGGGCTGCCGGGTCGGGTGATGGTCGCGCTCGAGGACGTGGTCGTCGACCCGTTCGGTGGTGGCCGCCAGGTGCAGGCGCCTCGGGAGCCGGTGCTCACGCCCGCTGAGCTGATGCTGCGGGTGCTCACCAACATCAGGGCCCTCACCTCCCGGAAGGAACGCTCGCTGGACACCGCGCGGACCCGGCTCTGGGCCACCGAGCTGTCGCTGCTGCTCCCCCGGCACCCGGTGGCGCTCCGCCGCGAGCGGGGCGAGCTGCTCGTGCGGCTCGGTGACCACCTCGGCGGGGCCGACGACCTGGAGCTGTACGCATCCGTGGTGGAGGACGCCGACGAGGCCGGGGCGGAGCTCGCCCGCCGACAGGCCAGGCTCGCGAGAGCACGGCTCAACTAGAGGCTCGCCATCTGCCGGACTAGCCTTCGAACGTGCTGCGCCTCATGGACACCCGGACCCGTTCGGTCGAGCAGATCGTCCCGTCAACCCCCGGACAGCTCACGGTCTACGCCTGCGGTCCCACGGTCTACCGCTACGCCCACGTGGGGAACCTCCGGACCTTCCTGCTGACGGACCTGATCCGGCGTACCGCTGAGCTGTTGGGGTTGCAGGTCCGGTTGGTGCAGAACATCACGGACGTGGGGCACCTGCAGGACGACACGGCGGTCGACGCCGACGGTGAGGACAAGCTGCTCGCGCAGGCGCGCGCCGAGAACAAGGACCCGTTCGCGGTCGCGCGGTTCTACGAGGAGGCGTTCCACCGCGACCTGGCGCTGCTCGGGGTGCACCCCGCCGACGCCTACCCACGCGCCTCGGAGTGCATCGACCTGATGGTCGCGCTGATCGTGACGCTCATCGACAAGGGCAAGGCGTACGTCGGGGACGACGGCACCGTCTACTTCTCGGCCGAGTCGTTCGAGGGCTACGGCGCGATCTCCGGCAACAAGCTGTCGGAGCTTCGGGCGGGCCACGGCGCGACCGGCGAGTCGACCGCGACGGGCAAGCGGTTCCACGCCGACTGGGCGCTGTGGAAGCTGGCGTCGGAGTCCCGCGAGATGACCTGGCCGTCACCCTGGGGGCACGGCTTCCCGGGTTGGCACATCGAGTGCTCAGCCATGTCGCTGGAGCTGCTCGGATCGGTGATCGACGTCCACACCGGCGGCATCGACCTGCGCTTCCCGCACCACGAGGACGAGCGGGCGCAGTCCGACTCAGCCGCCGGGCACGAGGTCGTGCGGCACTGGGTGCACGGCGAGCACCTGCTGTTCGAGGGCCGCAAGATGGCCAAGTCCACGGGCAACGTGGTCCTCGTCGCGGACGTCGTCGAGCGGGGCTTCGACCCGCTCGCGTTGCGGCTGGCCTTTTTGTCCTCGCGCTACCGCCAGCAGGCCAACCTGTCGTGGGACGCCATCGCGGCTGCCCAGAAGACCCTCGACCGCTGGAGGGCGTCCGTCGCAGCGTGGGCAGAAGAGCCGTCGAAGCCGATGTGCGCGGAGGTCCAGGCCGGCGTGCTGGAGGCCTTCTGCGACGACCTCGACACGCCGCGGGCGCTGCAGGTGCTGCGGACCTGCGAGAAGTCCTCGATGCCCGACGGCTGCAAGTTCGAGATCTTCGCCTGGGCTGACCGGCTGCTCGGCCTGGACCTCGCACGGGACGTCGGCCGCGCCCCGGCTGCCCTGCCCGAGGGGGCCGCTTCGCTGCTCTCGGAACGGGCCACCGCCCGTGGCGGCAAGGACTTCGCTGCCTCCGACCGGCTCCGTGACGCGTTGGCCGCCCTCGGGGTGGCCGTCAAGGACACCCCCGCCGGCCAGGAGTGGACCCTCAGCTGACCGCTCACCCCGTCCCTCCGTCCGTCCCTCCCTCCCTCCCTTTGGCGCAAATCCACACGGTCAGGGCCGTGTGGATTTGCACCGTTGAGGTCATGTGAGCAGCTCGCGGAGCAGCCGGGCGACGTGGGGGCCGTCGTGGCGCAGGTTTCCCATAGTGAGACGGATGAGCGCTTCGCCCCTCCCCTTGTTCGCGACGACCAGGCTGAGGCTACGAAGGGCGTCGGCATCCCACTGCTCGACCAGCATGTGATGGGCACCGTCGAGCTCCATCGAGACCTTCCGACGGTCGTAGCGGGCGTCGAGGTAGCGCATGCCGTTGGCGCGCACCTTCACCTGCATCCGGTCAGGGAGCGGCAGCCGGTGGCGACGGCAGAAACGCAGGAAGTCGAGCTCACTCGTCGCCTGGGCGCCGAACTCGACATCGTCGAGTACGCAGGAAAGGAACGTCCGCCGCGGAAGGCGTCTGAGGTCGGCGAGTGCAAGGCGGACGTCGCTCGCCCTCGCCACGCGTTGCTGGACGACGGCGGCGATCCGCCACTCTGCCGCGCGATCGGTCGCTGCCCAGGCTGCTGCGTGAAGCACGGCATAGCAGGGGCGGACGACCGGAAGGGGCCGGGCCTCGAGGGTCATGGGCGCAAGTTGCCGTACCGTATGGACGAGCAGGCGCGGGCCGCCCAGCAGCTCGTCATCGACGACCCGGCGCGGCCAGGGGACCGCGACATCGACACTTCGTAGGTCTTTGATGCCGAAGCCGGACTCCGCGAGGGCCACGTCACCGGTGAGCGCCGCACCCGCCCCACTGTGAATCCAGGCCGCCCAGGCGCGCTGCCGATTGGTGGGCTCACCTGAGTGCGTACTCGCCACGCCAGGCAGGATAGGTTGCCAGATCTCCTTGCCCAGCGCCCAGTTCCATGCGTGCTCGGTGAGTCCGGTCTGCAGGGCCTGGGTGCGGCCGAGCGTCTGGTCCTGGCGGGCCGCGACCTGCCGCCAGGTCTCATCGGGGCCCGGAAGAGGCGCGGGTGAGGTCATGCCTGCATTCTGATCCGCC
>JANXUE010000128.1 GCA_025352005.1 Frankiales bacterium | reverse complement strand
CCACGGCCGCCGATGCGATGGTACGGCGCGACGAACCCCGGCGAGTTCTTCGCCGTCGCCACCGAGGTCTTCTTCGATCAGCCACGGGAGCTCCAGGAGCTCGAACCCGCCCTGTACGACGTACTCCTGCGCTTCTACCGGCAGGACCCGGCGGCCCGGGACGGCTGACTTCTGGCTGATCCTCGAGCGGCTTGGAACCTGCGCGCCGCCGCGCTGATGGACTCGTGGTCGTCGCCGACCTTGAAGGCGATGACGGCCTTGACGTTCAGGATGAGGCCCTCGCGCAGGAGGTGGAGCCGATGCCCGAGGCAGAACAGCGACTGGCGCTCGAGGCGGGCGGCATCCGCGAGGCCGTGGACGAGGAGCAACCCGCGCCCCGTCGTCGAGCCGCGCGCAAGCGCCCGGCTTCCTGAGGGCGCTGGCCCGGGTGGCGAGCTGATTCCAGCCACTACCGGAGATCAGCCGGCACCCGACGCGAGCCGAAGCGCGACCGTGTGAAGGCAGCGACTACCCCGAAGGCCGCGGCGAGAACGGCTGCGCTGCCGAACATCGCGCCCCACCGGTTGTCGCCCGCCAGCGGCGCGAGCACCCCCGTCGCAAGCCCGCTGCCGAGGAACAGCATCGCCGCGAACAGCGACACCATCGCGGCCCTGGCCTCGGGGACGACCTCGGTCGCCCAGGCCTGCATCGTCGAGTGCATCGCCGCCCAGCCGCAGCCGACGAGCAGCGCGGCCACCCCCACGGGGAGGGGCTCCTGGCTGACGGCAACCAGGAGGTATGCGACCACCAGCGACAGCGTCCCGGCGGCGATGAGCCTCGCCGGCGGGGTGCGCCCGACGGCCCTCTTGACCACACGGGAGGCAAGCAGCAGCCCGACGCCGTACAGGGCGACGACGAGGCCGGCGGTGGTGGCGCTGCGACCGGTGCTCTCGACCGCAGGGGCGAGGTAGGTCAGCAGCCCGAGCAGGGCCGCGCCCTCGACCAGGGTCAGTGCGAGCACCCGCCGACCCCAGCGGTGCCGCAGCACCGTGCCGATCCCCCTCGGGGCGGCACCAGCTGCCACGGGCTCAGGAAGCCTGCGCAACAGCAGGATGAGGACAGCCGTTCCGACCACCGGTACGGCGAAAGCCGCCCGCCACGACACGCTGGCCGCCAGCACGCCGCCGAGGGCGGTCGCGAGCGTGATGCCCCCGGCAGTGGCGGCGTTGAGGTCGGTGAGGGTGTGCTGGCGACGGGCCAGCGGCACGGCGTCGCCGACGTAGACCAAGCAGCTCGGGACGACAGCGCCCATGGCCGCACCCGCGAACGACCGGGATACGACCAGCGTCGTGAGGGTCGGCGCCAGGACGGCGCACAGGCCGGAGACGGTGGCCACGGTCAACGCGAGGCGCATGGTGCGGACTCGTCCCAGCCGGTCGCTGCACAGCCCCCAGAAGGGCTGGCTCACGCCGTACAGCAGGTAGTAGGTCGAGGCGACCGACGCGGCGGTGGTGAGGCTGACCGAGAAGGAGTCCGCCACCGTCAGCAGCAGCGGACCGGTCACGAAGCGGTCGAAGCTGCTGGTCGCGGAGGCGGCCATCAACAGCTGAACCTGTCCCCTCGACACGGGAGCCTGCGGGGTCACGGAGGTCACTCCTTGACAGAACCACATGACGATGAGGTGACGCGCGGCGCTCCCGCTTGCCCGCACCCTCCGAGGCGGCGAGCCTTCCATGGTGAGACTCCTCGTCACCGGCGGTGCCGGCTTCATCGGTGCGGCGATCGTCAGCGCCGCCCTCGACGAGGGCCACGAGGTCGTGGTCCTGGACGCGCTGCTCCCCGAGGTGCACGCCTCGGGCTGGCCCGACCACCTCGACCCGCGGGCCGAACGGGTGCACGCCGACGTGCGCCACCTCGATGACGGCGCTCTGGCCGGCATCGACGCGGTGTGTCACCAGGCGGCGATGGTCGGCCTCGGCGTCAACCTCGACGACCTGCCCGCCTACGTCTCCCACAACGAGCTCGGCACGGCCGTCCTGCTCGCGGCCATGGCGCGGCGCAGCGTGACCCGGCTGGTGCTCGCAAGCTCGATGGTGGTCTACGGCGAGGGTGGCTACCGCTGCCAGGAGCACGGCCCCGTCCGCCCCGGTCCGCGTCGTGTGGCCGACCTCGACGCCGGTCGCTTCGAACCACCCTGCCCCCTGTGCGGTGCGCCCCTGGACAGCGTCGTCGTCGGCGAGGACGCGCCCCTGGACCCACGCAACACCTACGCCGCGAGCAAGACCGGTCAGGAGCACCTCGTCGGTTCCTGGGCCCGAGCCAGCGGCGGTACGGCGGTCGCCCTGCGCTACCACAACGCCTACGGACCGCACCTGCCCCAGGGCACGCCGTACGCAGGCGTCGCCAGCCTGTTCCGCAGTGCCCTGGAGAAGGGGCAGGCCCCCCGGGTCTTCGAGGACGGACGACAGGCCAGGGACTTCGTGCACGTCAGCGACCTGGCCCGCGCCAACCTGCTCGCCTTCGACGGCGGGACGCCCGGCACGCTGACGGCCTACAACATCGCCAGCGGGACACCCCACACCGTGGGCGAGATGGCGGGTGCGCTGGCGGCGGCGTTCGGCGGGCCGGCCCCGGTCGTGACCGGTGAGTTCAGGCTCGGCGACGTGCGCCACGTCGTCGCGTCCCCCGAGAAGGCCCGCGCCGAGCTGGGGTTCACGGCAGCTGTTGCCTTCGCCGACGGCATGAAGGAACTCGCCACGGCGCCGTTACGAGCGGCGGTCGTGCGTGGCTGACGTCGTCCTGCCCTGCCTCGACGAGGCTGCTGCACTGCCGTGGGTCCTCGGGCGACTACCCCCGGGTTATCGGGCGATCGTGGCCGACAACGGGTCGACCGACGGGTCACCAGGTGTGGCCCGAAGCCTAGGGGCGAGGGTCGTCGACGCCCGCCCCAAGGGCTTCGGCGCTGCCTGTCACGCCGGCCTGCTGGCGGCCACCGACGACATCGTCTGCTTCCTGGACGCGGACGGCTCGCTCGACCCGCAACAACTGCCGCGGGTCGTGGCCCCGCTGATGGCCGGGGCCGACCTCGTCCTCGGCCGCCGTC
>JANXUE010000125.1 GCA_025352005.1 Frankiales bacterium | reverse complement strand
CGAAACCGCCGTACACTTGGCACTCCGTCGAGGCGAGTGCCAGGAGGTGACCGGAAGCGTGTTGGACGACCGCAAGCTCGAGGTCCTGCGTGCGATCGTCGAGGACTTCGTGTCGACCAACGAGCCGGTCGGGTCCAAGGTGCTGGCCGAGCGGCACGGCCTGGGGGTCAGCCCCGCGACGGTGCGCAACGACATGGCGACCCTCGAGGACGAGGGCTACATCAGCCACCCGCACACCAGTGCTGGCCGGATCCCGACCGACAAGGGTTACCGGTTGTTCGTCGACCGGCTGTCGACGGTCAAGCCGCTGTCCAGCCCCGAGCGGCGGGCGATCCAGAGCTTCCTCGAGGGCGCGGTCGACCTAGACGACGTGGTGCACCGCAGCGTCCGGCTGCTGAGCCAGCTCACGCAGCAGGTGGCGGTCGTGCAGTACCCGAGCCTGAGCCGGTCGGAGGTGCGGCACCTGGAGATCGTGCACCTCGCGCCGACCCGGCTCATGCTGGTGCTCATCACCGACACCGGACGGGTCGAGCAGCGGGTCCTCGAGCTGCCGGCGGTCGTCAGTGACGACGACGTGAGTCAGCTGCGGGCGGTCTTCGGGCCGCGCCTGCACGGCCGGCGGCTCGTCGACGCGCCGGGTGCGCTGCAAGACCTGCCGGACGCGGCGCCCGCCTCCTTGCGGCCGGTGCTGACCAGCGTCCTGTCGGTGGTCCTGTCGACCCTGGTCGAGCGACCTGAGGAGCGGATCGCGATCGGCGGCACCGCCCACCTCACCCGGCACGCCCTGGACTTCCCACAGACCCTGCGCCCCGTCCTGGAGGCGCTCGAGGAGCAGGTCGTGCTGCTGAAGCTCATCGGTGAGGTCAACGACCCCACCACCGTGCACGTGAAGATCGGCGAGGAGAACAGCGTGGAGGGACTTCGGTCCACCTCAGTGGTGACCGTGGGATACGGCATCAGCGGCGTGTCGACCGTGGGCGGGCTCGGCGTCGTCGGCCCGACCCGGATGGACTACGCGGGCAACATCAGCAGCGTGCGGGCCGTCGCCCGTTACGTCGGTGACCTACTGGCCGGTGCCTGACCCGTGGCGACTGACTACTACGGCCTGCTCGGTGTCGAGCCGAAAGCGACCGACGACCAGCTGAAGAAGGCCTATCGCAAGCTGGCGCGCGAGCTGCACCCCGACGTCAACCCCGACCCGGTCGCGCAGGAGAAGTTCAAGCAGGTCACGGCCGTCTACGAGGTGCTGTCCGACCCGCAGAAGCGGCAGGTTGTCGACCTCGGGGGCGACCCGCTCGCCTCCGGAGCCGCTGGCGGCGGCGGGCAGGGGTTCGGCCAGGGCTTCGGCGGGCTCGGCGACATCATGGACGCGTTCTTCGGCGGCGGCAGCGCCCGCGGTCCGCGCAGCAGGGCGCAGCAGGGCGCGGACGCACTGATCCGGATCGAGTGCGACCTGGCCGAGACCGCCTTCGGGACGCAGCGCGAGCTGACCATCGAGACGGCGGTCCGGTGCGCCAGCTGTGAGGGCCAGGGCACCGCGCCGGGCACGCTGCCGACGACCTGCGAGACCTGCCGCGGCCGCGGTGAGGTGCAGCAGGTCCAGCGCTCCTTCCTGGGTCAGGTCATGACGACCCGCACCTGCCCACGCTGCACTGGCACCGGCACCGTCATCGAGCACGCCTGCCACGAGTGCCACGGTGACGGCCGCGTCCGGGCCCGCCGCACGCTGACCGTCAAGGTCCCGGCGGGAGTCGAGGACGGCATGCGGATCCGGCTGTCCGGTGAGGGCGAGGTCGGTCCCGGAGGAGGCCCGGCCGGCGACCTTTTTGTCGAGGTGCACGAGAGCAAGCACCCGGTCTTCACCCGCGACGGCGACGACCTGCACTGCACGGTGACCCTGCCCATGACCGCCGCAGCGCTCGGTACGTCGACTCCGCTGGTGACTCTGGACGGCGAGGAGCAGCTCGACCTGCCGGCCGGCACCCAGCCGCACGAGGTGTTCACCCTGCGGGCCCGTGGCGTTCCTCACCTGCGTGGTACCGGGCGCGGCGACCTGCATGTGCACCTTGACGTGGAGGTTCCGACCAAGCTCGACGACAAGCAGGTGGACCTGCTGCGCCAGCTTGCGGCTGCCCGCGGCGAGGAGCGCCCCGGCATGGCCGCGAAGGCCGGCGCCGGGCTGTTCGGCCGGCTGCGCCACGGGCGGTGAGCAACCCGGTCTTCCTGTGCCCCGACCTGTCCGGGGGCCAGGTCGTCCTCGACGGCCCAGAGGGAAGGCACGCCGCTCTCGTACGCCGGATCCGCGTCGGGGAGGTCGTCGACCTGGTCGACGGTGTTGGGACCCGTTGCACCGGGCCGGTCGTGGCGACCACCCGGGAGACGATCACCGTGGCGCTGGCGGAGCGGGTGGTCGAGACTGCACCGACACCGAGGATCACCCTGGTCCAGGCCTTGGCCAAGGGTGACCGCGGCGAGCTGGCGGTCGAGCTTGCCACCGAGATGGGCGTTGACGTAGTCGTGCCGTGGAGCGCCGCCCGCTGCGTCGTGTCGTGGTCCGGCGACCGGGGGGCGAAGGCCCTCGGGCGGTGGCGGTCGACGGCCCGCGAGGCCGGCAAACAGTCGCGGCGGGCCTGGTTACCCGTGGTGACTGAGCTGGCGTCCACCGGTGAGGTAGCCGCCCTCGACGGGATGCTCCTGGTCCTGCACGAGCAGGCGAGCGTCCCGCTGTCGGGGTTGGACTTTGTCGGTGACAGTGTCGGCGACATCGTGCTGGTCGTCGGCCCCGAGGGTGGCATCGCTCCGGAGGAGCTGGCGCTGCTCGGTGGCACCGCCGTACGGCTGGGGGCTTTGGTGTTGCGGACCTCGACGGCGGGCGCGGCTGCCGTCGCTGTGGTCAGTGCACAGACAGGTCGCTGGTAGCCGACTCCCGAGACTTCTTGGACTCTCGTCGCCGCTGGAGCAGGTGCAGCGCAAGGGCGACCACGACCAGTCCGATCAGGAGGTAGCCGATGTTGGATAGATAGCTGCCGATGACGTCACCGACGAGGTAGCCGCCGTAGACGCATGCGACCGCCCACAGTGTGCCGCCGAGGGCGTTGTAGAGCGCGAACGTCCGGTAGGGCAGGCGGGCCATGCCCGCGGCCCCGGGGACCATCGCGCGCAGCAGGGCTGTCCAGCGGCCGAAGAAGACCGCCGTGCCGCCGCGCCGGTTGAGGAACTCCTCGGTGGTGCGCCAGCGGTCGTCGCCGATCCGCTGCCCCAGCTTGCTGGACTGCAGGCCGGACCCGTAGCGCCGGCCCACGGCGTAGCCGACCGCGTCGCCGGTGATCGCTCCGACGACCGCGAGCACCAGCAGCACGCTGAGGCTCACCTTGCCCTGGCCGGCGAGCACCCCACCGAACACCAAGGCCGTCTCGCCGGGGATGACGAAGCCGAGGAAGACGCTTGCCTCGAGGAAGGGCAGCAGGAACACGACGAGGTAGATCACCCAGGACGGCACGCTGTCCAGCAGGTCCTGCACCAGCGTCCCCATGCCTTGACTGTACGGCGCGGGGCTACCAGTCCGGCGACCGCACGCAGCCGGTCGGCTCGGGAACCACCGAGCAGCCGGCGTTCGGCGCGAGGACCGTCAGGGTGGCGCCGGCGACCCGCACGACCCGGCCGAGCTGGCTGCCGTCGTACAGCCAGGCGAGGACGACCCCGTCGCGGACCGACACGTCCTCGGCGTAGGCCTTCGTGGTGAGCAGGGGACCGGATCCTGCGCGCGTGCCGTCGGCGGCGAAGCGGGCAACCCGCACGCCGTCCCCGCAGCTCTCCCAGCCGACCGGCGTGGAGCCGTCGAAGGCGCCGCTGAGGGTGGTGCAGGTCGTGCGCAGCTGGGTGCCCTGGGTCAGGCTGGTCGCTGCCGGTCCCACGATGACCAGGGTGCGGACGTTACCGGCCCCGTGGACCTCAACCAGCGTCGTGCCGTCGGCCATGACGTCGGCGAGGGCCACCGTCTGCCCGTTGAGCGTGACGGTGCGGCTGGCCGTGCCGTGGGTCACTTCGAGCGTCTGGCTGCCCCCCGTACACGGGCTGCTGAGGTAGGCCAGCGTCTGGCCGTCCGGTGAGAGCCGGGGCGAGCTGAGGCGGGCCGTGCCGGACAGGACCACGTTTTTGACCTGGCCCTGGTCGAGCCGGTCGAGCTCGTCGGCGCACCCGGTCTGCTGTCCTCGGGTCCACACCAGGCTGCTGCCGTTCCAGCTCAGGCCGGTGTCCACCTTGCCGGCCGGCGGGAAGGTCAGCTGTCGCACGAGCGCGCCCGTGGTGCCGCTCAGCAGCACGACGTGGCCGTGGCTCAGGCCGGCGAAGGTCGACCCCGCGGAGCTACCTCGGCGGACGGTGACCACCGCGACCCGCGTGACTGAACCGTCCTTGGCCGAGCTGGTCGTGGCGACCAGGCCGGCTGTCGACCAGGACCGGTCGGTCCAGGTCAGCGAGGCCTCCCACGGCAGCGCCGACCCGGCAGGAGTGCTGGTCGAGGCGAGGTCTCGACCGGTGGCGGACACCAGGTGCAACAGGATGCTCTCGTCCACCCCGGTCACGCGCCCGCTCACGCGCAGTGGGCTGCTGACGACGCTACCGGCCGCCGGCGTGGTGACGGTCAGGTCGCCACCATCGACACTCCCGACCGAGTACGGCGGCCCGTTGCGGGCCTGTCCACCGTTGCCGACGAGGTGGACCGTGCCGACCGTGCGCCCGTTGCTGCCGGTGAGCAGCACCTTCGTGCAGGTGGCGCACGTCTTGTCGGCCGTGACCCCGGACAGTCCGAGGTAGTCGGTGACGAAGTGGGCAGCGACGCTGGTCTGGTCGGCGGCCCAGGGGCGGCTGCCGTGGTCGGCGG
>JANXUE010000101.1 GCA_025352005.1 Frankiales bacterium | reverse complement strand
GAGCGGCAGGCCGGAGACCAGGAGCGTCTGGACCAGCGCGACAGCACCCAGGCCAAGGGCGAGGGCCTGCAGGGCGACGGCGCCGAGGTCGACGACCCCGCCGAGGACCCACAGTGGCCGTTTGGCGAGGGTGACGAGCAGGCCGGGGCTCACCGAGGCCTCGACCTCGTTGGCCTGCTGGTGCTGCAGCGCCGAGGCGAGCCCGAACAGCGTTGCGGCCCCGAGGGCCGCTGCGACCGCGCTGGCAACTCCGCTCATGCTGTCAGGCCGTGCGCCCCGACGGTGCCCACATCGAGGCCACGTTCGCGGCACCAGTCCACGAGCATCGGCAGTGCTCCGAGGGTGGCCCGCCACGAGCCGGGCTCGGACGTGCAGTCGGAGTCGTGCAGCAGCACCGTCCCGCCGTCGACCACCCCGGCCGTGACCTCCCGCAACACCGACGCGGGCGTACAGGTGCGTTGCCAGTCCTGGCCCCAGGCAGTCCACAGGACCGTCTGTAGCCCGAGGGCGCGGGCGGCGACGACATCGGCGGTCGTCAGCGCGCCGTACGGCGGACGGAACCACACCGGGCGGACGCCGCTCTGCGCCTCAATGATCTCCGCGGTCCGTTCGAGCTGCTCGGCGGTGCGTCGACCGGGTGGGTTGCGCAGGTGGTTGCGGTGGTCCCAGGAGTGGACGGCCACCTCATGGCCACCATCAACCATCTGCCGGGCCAGCGACGGGTAGCGCTCGCACATCTGTCCGAGCAGGAAGAAGGTCGCCTGCACGTCGAGCTGCTCGAGCAGCGCAAGAAACCGCGGGGTGCTCTGCTCGTCGGGCCCATCGTCGAAGGTCAACGCCACATGCCCCGGGCGGCCCTTGCCGTTCAGGGTGGGGAACAGCCGCTTGGTGGTGGGCAGGAACGTTGCCAGGGGGGCGGCCTGGACGGCAGCCGATGCCAGCCCGCCGAAGAGCAGCAGCTTGCCCAGCATCAGGCGGTCAGACGCTGCGACATGGTCAGACGCTGCGACATGGTCAGATGCTGTGCCACAGGGCCCGCATGGGCTGCTGGGGCAGGCTGTGGCCGGCGACGAAGGTCGACAGCGACGCGAGGTCCTGCTCGACCTGCACCGCGGTGCGGCCGCGCTCGTCGAGGACGATCTCGTCGCCTTCGCGCAGGCTGGTGGGTAGCTGGCCTCCCAGCAGGACCCGCTGCGGGAGTGCGAGCTGGACCCCGTGCTCCCAGGCGGTGATCTTCTCGACCAGGCCGGGGGTGCGCAGGCAGACGACCTTGGGGGCTGGCTCGTTGGTGGCCGCGACGGCCGCAGCAGCGGCCGTCATCGTGTCGCGAAGCCGGCGCGGGTTGCGGCTGCGCAGCCCCTCGTCGGTGCCGACGACCGTCACACCCGCCAGGACGAGGGCGTGTACGTCGGCGGGGGTCGGCGCTGCGGTCCCGACGCCGACGGCTGCCGACACGCCGTTCGACCGGAGCGAGCGCACGACGGAGGGGGTGCTGGCCTGGGTGTGGTCCACGAGCGCGGCGACGTAGACGCCCGCGTTGCCCTCGGCGACGCCGAGGCTGGCGTGCTGGGTGGCTTGCGCGACTCCGAAGGACAGGCCACCCAGGGTGACCGGGACGGCGACGGTGATCGCCGCGACCCGGGTCGTCCAGGTGCGCGCGCCGCTGCGAACCGGCATCGAGACCGGCGCGTGAGCGAGCTCGAGCAACACGTCGGTCGGGTCGGCCAAGAACAGCTCACGGGCCCGCCGCACCATCTCGGCGCCCTCGGTCGTCCGGGCCAACCGGCGGATGTGGGAGATCAGCTCACCGACAGTGTTGGCGTCAGCGGCGACCCCGGCCAGTTGCATGGCAAGGGAATTGCGGTGGCCGTGACCCGGCAGGCAGGCGTACCCGATGACGGGCACGCCGACCGCGAAGCCTTCCAGGCAGGACAGGCCACCGGCGTTGTGGACGATGACGTCCGAAGCCGCCAGCAGCCGGCGGACCTCCTTCGTCCAGCCGATCGCGATGACACCGTCGGTCTCGTCGAGCTCGCGGAGCAGGTTCTCGTTGTGTCCGCAGAGCACGACCGGCACGCCGGCTCCGGCATCGCGGATCGCACGGGCGGTGGCGGCGATATTGCCGACCCCCCACGAACCGGCGACAACCAGGACGACGTTCTCGTCCTTCCCGACGCCCATGAGCGCGCGACCCTCGGTGCGCTCGAGGCGCGTCGAGGGGGTCATGAACGCGTCCGGGAGCACCGGCCCGACGGCTTGCGACGGCACGCCAACCCGGTGGGTCGCCTCGAGGGCGCTGCCGTGCCAGACGGTGAGGTTCTTGTCGATGCCCTTGTGCAGCCACAGCCCGTGCACGTCGACGTCGGTGAGGAAGCCCACGGCCGGGATGGCAAGCTTGCCCTGCTTGCGCAGAGCACCCGTGGCCTGGCACCCCAACGGATACGTCGAGACCACCACGTCGTAGTCCCGGGCGATCTTGCGGACGCGGTACTTGCCCTGTTGTCCGAGCCAACGGGCGATCGGCGCGAGGACGCCGCGGTCGATCCTGCCGTAGAGCCACTCGTAGGAGCTGGGGGCGTACTTCAGCTGCCCGGCGTAGAAGGCGCGGTAAAACGGACCCATGCGGCCGGGGAGCATCTCGAGGTAGTCAAAGACCTTGGCCTGGGCGCCACGCGCGTGCAGCCGGCGCTGGAGCTCATAGGCCACACCGTCGTGCCCGGCACCCATGGCGGCGGAGATGATCAGAACAGACGGCCCGTTGCCCACGGGTTGGCTGGCTTTGGATGTGCGCGCACGAGGCACCGCGCACCTCCCGATCTGCAGTGGCGGCACCGCCCCGACGGCAGTGCATGACCCCATCTTGCCGCATCGGGACCCCTGCGTGGTGGAACAGTGTCGCGTACGGCGTGTGACAGTGGCCATAGCGGGCAGGCGACACCTTGTGATGACCACGAGCAGACAGATCCAGCTGGCGGCGCGGCCGGTGGGGCAGCCCACCGAAGCGTCCTTCCGACTCGCCACCACCGAGGTGCCGGAGCTCGCCGAGGGGGAGGTGCTCGTCCGCAACCTGTGGATGTCGGTCGACCCCTACATGCGTGGCCGGATGAACGACACCCCGTCCTACATCCCGGCGTTCCAGGTCGGTGCTGCGCTGGAGGGCGGAGCGGTCGGGGAGGTCGTCCTCTCGCGGGCCACCACGCACCAGGTCGGGGACCACGTCCTGCACATGCAGGGCTGGCGGGACTACGCCGTCGGTCCCGCGAAGAGCTTCCGCACGGTCGACGTGTCGCAGGTCGCCGCGTCGGCGTACCTGGGCGTCTTGGGGATGCCCGGAATGACAGCATGGTCGGGGCTGGTCAAGGTCGCCGCCATGCAGCCGGGGGAGACGGTGTTCGTCTCCGGTGCCGCGGGCGCGGTCGGTAGCCTCGTGGGTCAGCTCGCCGCCCTGCGTGGTGGCCGTGCCCTCGGCTCGGCTGGTACGCCGGACAAGGTTGCCTGGCTGCGCGAGATCGGCTTCGCCGCCGCCTTCGACTACCACGACGGTGTCCTTCCCCAGCTGCGCGCGGCCGCCCCCGACGGCATCGACGTGTACTTCGAGAACGTCGGCGGGGAGCATCTCGAGGCAGCCATAGAGGTTCTCAACCTCCATGGCCGGATCGCGGTCTGCGGTCTCATCAGCAGCTACAACGCCACGACGCCGCCTGCCGGACCGAGGAACTTCAGACAGGTGATCAGCAAGCGGCTCCGGATCGAGGGCTTCCTCGCAAGTGACCAGGCGCAGCACCAGGCGGAGTTCCTCGCCGAGGTCGGCCCGGCGCTCGCCAGCGGCAGCATCCAGGCCCGCGAGACCATCGTCGAGGGGCTCGAGAACGCCCCGTCAGCGTTCATCGGCCTGCTCAGCGGTGCCAACACCGGGAAGATGCTCGTCCGGATCTGACGGTGCGCGTGTCGCATTGCGGTCCACCTCCGGGCGTGGCCCAGAATGGAACGAGGCCCCTCCATGTATGAGATGGAGGGGCCTCGACGCTCTTTGGTGCATCGTCGATCGATTGTTCGGTCGACGTGCGTCTCGAAGAGCGGGTCCCGGCCGGTCGGCTCGATCCCCGAAGGTCTCGTGCGCGACGTTCCCGGTCGGTCCGGCCGCAGGGCCCGCCGATTGCTCGGCGGGCTTGCTCTGCCGTCCCGGCCACCGGTCGCTCAGTCCTGCCTGACGACCCGGTTTCCCGGTGCGACTGGTGCGAAAGCGAACTCCCGCGCGGCCCTTGTTCCTGGTGACGGGACTGAGGCTCGCGTGCTGGACACCAGCCGTCAAGCCTTATGGGACAGGGATTTTTCGTCAACAAGATGTCCACAGGGTTGTCCACCTGTTGTCCCCAGCTGTATCCCCAGTAGGCGACATCCGCAGTCGTTCTCAGCGGTCTCGAGTGATCCTCAGTGGGGTAGCGGGATCTGCAGGATCTGTTCGGTGACGTCCCACAGTCGGGCTGCTGTCGCCGGGTCCGAGCCGGTCGTGTAGACGTCGAGCACCTCGGCCGGTCCCCGGACCTGGTTGAACCGCTTCGGCCCGATGAAGGACCCGCTCGGCTCGAGCAGGGCACGCAACGTCGGTTGGGCGCCGGCCTTCGCGGGCTGCAAGAAGATCGGGCCGAGCACCTTCGCGACGGGCACCAGCCAGCCACGTCCTTCGTCCTCGAGCTGCCGGAGGAACAGGTTGGTCCAGCTCACCCCGGGATGGCAGGCGACGCTGGCGACCCGGTCGCCGACTCGCCGGTGCAGCTCCTGCGCGAACAGCAGGTTGGCCTGCTTGGTGTTCGAGTAGACCTTCTGCGACAGGTACGCCGGCGGGCTGACCAGGTCGTCGACCGTCAGCTGGGGACCGAGGGATCCACCCCGGGCGGCGATGCTGCTTACCAGCACGACCCGTCCGCGGGACTGCTCCAGCAGCGGGAAGAGCCGGGCGATCAGCGCCGCGTGGCCGAGGTGGTTGGTGCCCATCTGCCGCTCATGACCCTGCACTGTGCCGAGCAGCGGGCCACCCATGACGCCGGCATTGCAGATGAGAGCGTCAACGCGGTCGGTACGGTCGGCGAAGGCCTCGACGCTGTCCAGGTCGGCGAGGTCGAGCTCGCGGACCGCCATGCCCTGGGCTACGGCCGCTGCTCGGGTCGTGTCGCGGCAGGCCAGCACGACGTCGGCCCCGGCTGCCTTGAGGGCGAGTGCGGCCTGCAGGCCGATGCCGGAGTTGCCCCCGGTGATGACGACGGTGCGGTCACGCCAAGGCCGCAGGTCGATCATGCGACGTCGATCACGTGCAGGTTCCGGTCACTTGAAGCCGGGGGGTCCGACGGTGACCCCGTTGGGGGTGTTGCTGTAGCTGGGCTCGATCTTCGTCCCGCCGGCAGCCCCGACCGCGACGTAGGTCCCGACCGCATAGACCACGACGCCCAGAACGGCAGCCAGGATCACGCCGGTGTTGCTCTTGCCTGCGGTTGTCCCCGACCTCGCCATCTGCCCAATCTACCCATCATC
Organism: Frankiales bacterium; assembly: GCA_025352005.1. GTDB lineage: Bacteria > Actinomycetota > Actinomycetes > Mycobacteriales > SCTD01 > RYN-111. The sequence goes on along the minus strand of JANXUE010000101.1, from coordinate 35,666 downwards.
CGTCGAGGGCGAGTACCAGGGGCAGGACGGCGCTGGCCCCGGCACGTCGCAGGACCCGTGCGGCCTCCGTCAGGGTCCAGCCGGTGTCGCTGCGGTCGTCGACGAGCAGGACCACCTGACCGTCCAGCTCCCAGTCCGTGGGCACCGCGAAGGCGCCGTGCACCGCGCGCAGCCGCTGCGCACTGTTGGACCGGAAACCGGCTGTGGTCTGCACTCCCGTCAGTGTCCCGAGAGGCAGGAGCCGGCCCACCTGGGCCAGCCGGGCCGCCAGCGAGCCGACGAGCTGCGGGTGAGCGGCCGAAGGCACCGCAGCCACCAGGGTGGGGCGCTCGGCCCACTGCCAGCCGGCCAGGACCGTGACGACAGCGGCGACGACGTCGTCGGGGACCGGTTGGTCGGGCGCGGACAGCAGCGTCCGCAGCCGGGTGCCCCAGCCGATGTCGGACAGCCGCCCGAGCGCCCGGCCGGCCTCGGCCCGCTCGCCGAGGGCGATCTTGCCGCCGACGCCGAGCTCCTTCATGGCGGTGGGCCACATCGCGCGTGGCTCCAGGACGACACCCGGACGACCCAGAGCAGCCTGGGCCGCGTCCAGCGCATGAGCCGAGACCCCCGGGGAGATGGCGGTGCCGAGGCACCGGTCGCACCGCCCGCAGGGCGCGGCACCCGGGTCGTCGAGCTGTCGGCGCAAGAACTCCATCCGGCACGCGGGCGTGCTGACGTAGTCGCGCATGGCCTGCTGCTCCGCCGCCCGGTCGGCGCTCACCTGGGCGTAGCGCTCGGCGTCGTAGGCCCAGGGCTGGCCGGTCGCTGTCCAGCCGCCCTGCACGCGGCGCACCGCCCCGTCCACGTCGAGCACCTTGAGCATGGACTCCAGCCGGGTACGGCGGAGCTCGACCCGTGGCTCGAGGGCCGCCGTCGACAGCGTCACCCCCGTCAGGGCGCCCAGGACCGTCCGGACCTGCTCCTCAGGCGGGAAGCCGAGAGAGGCGAAGTAGGCCCAGATCGCCTCGTCCTCACGGCCGGGCAGCAGGACCACCTCGGCCCGTTCGACGCCGCGACCGGCGCGGCCGACCTGTTGGTAGTAGGCGATGGGGGAGCCCGGCGCGCCGAGGTGCACGACAAACCCCAGGTCGGGCTTGTCGAACCCCATCCCCAGCGCTGAGGTGGCGACCAGGGCCTTGACCCGGTTGGCGAGCAGGTCGTCCTCGGCCTGCCGCCGCTCCGCGTCGTCACTCTTGCCGCTGTAGGCGACCGCCGAGACCCCCTGGGAGCGCAGGAACCTCGCTACCTCCTCCGTGGCCGCGACGGTGAGCGTGTAGATGATCCCGCTGCCGGGGACCTGCCCGAGGAAATCGGCGAGCCAGGCCAGCCGGTGGGCCGCATCGGGCAGGACCGCGACCGACAGGTGAAGCGACTCGCGCTCGAGCCCGCCCCGCAGGACCAGCGTGTCGTCGCCGAGCTGGGACGCCACGTCCTTGACCACGCGCGCGTTGGCGGTGGCAGTGGTGGCGAGCACCGGCACGCCCTCGGGGAGCTCGCTGAGCAGCGTCCTGATCCGGCGGTAGTCGGGACGAAAGTCGTGCCCCCAGTCGCTGATGCAGTGCGCCTCGTCGATGACGACCAGCCCCGCCGTCGCGGCCAGCTGCGGCAGGACCTCGTCGCGAAAGCCCGGGTTGTTGAGCCGCTCGGGGCTGACCAGCAAGACGTCCGCGCGACCGGCGGCGATGTCGTCGTACACGCCCTGCCACTGCTCGAGGTTGCTGGAGTTGACCGTGACGGCCGTGATGCCCGCGCGCTCAGCGGCCGCGACCTGGTTGCGCATCAGGGCGAGCAGTGGGCTCACGATCACGGTCGGCCCGGCGCCGCGAGCCCGCAGCAGTGCCGTCGCGACGAAGTAGACCGCTGACTTCCCCCATCCGGTCCGCTGCACCACGAGGGCCCGGCGATGGTCTTCGACGAGCGCCGAGATGGCGCTCCACTGATCCTCGCGCAGGATCGCCGACGGCCCGGCCAGTGCCTGCAGGACCAGCTCCGCGGCAGCGCGGGGGTCGGACGTCACCTGGCGTCAGCTGACGAGCTCGTCGGCTTCGGGCTCGGCCCATGCGCGCGCGCGCCGCTCCTGCACGCGGCGTTGCTGGGCGTTGAAGCGCACCTCGCGGTGGATCGCGAGGTCGGCCGCCAGGACCCGGCGGCGACGGCCGTCGGAGCCAAGGTGGGACGGCAGACGGCCGGACTCCAGCAGGTGGATCACCGCGGCAGGGGCCATTCCCAGCTCGACGGCTGCTTCCTCGATGCTCATGTCCTCGAGATCGAGCTGCTCGGCCAGGTTGCTCCCCCACAGTTCCACGGCCACATGCTGTCATCCCGCGGGGCAAGGTGCCCGTTCGGCATGCCCGGGTTGCGTCAGAGGTTCATCTGTTGATCTTGGTGTGGTGCAGCGAGCGACCGGGCTAGGGTCACGGTGTGCCGACCCGCGCCGACTATGACGCAGCTGTGGCCGAGCTGAGAGGTCAGCTGGCCGCGCTGCCGCTTGGCGCGCCGATCCGACTCGGCAAGAAGACCTCAAACCTGTTCCGCACCCGCAGCGGACCCTCCCAGCGACTCGACGTCAGCGCCTTCCGCGGAGTCCTCAGTGTCGGGGACGGTGTGGCGGACGTGCTGGGGATGACGACGTACGAGGCCCTGGTCGATGCGACGCTGCCCTCGGGGCAGATGCCGCTGGTGGTTCCGCAGCTCAAGACGATCACGCTCGGCGGGGCCGTCACCGGGCTGGGTATCGAGAGCTCGAGCTTTCGAAACGGCACACCGCACGAGTCGGTCCTCGAGATGGACATCCTCACCGGCGACGGTCAGGTCCTCACGTGCAGCCGCACGCACAACGCCGATCTTTTCCACGGCTTCCCGAACAGCTACGGCACGCTGGGCTACGCGCTGCGGCTGCGGATCGAGCTTGAGCCGACCAGTCCGTACGTCCACCTCGAGCACGTCCGTTGCGGCTCGGTGGGCGACGCCGTCGAAGTCATGCGCCGGCACTGCACCCCCGGGACGGGGCCAAGGACGGCGGACTTCGTCGACGGAACGTGGTTCAGCCCGACCGAGGTCTACGTCACTCTGGGCCGGTGGGCGGACCGTGCTCCGCTGCTCAGCGACTACACGGGCATGGCCGTGTACTACCGATCGGTCCAGGAGCGCCGCGAGGACTGGCTGACGGTCCGCGACTACCTCTGGCGCTGGGACACCGACTGGTTCTGGTGCAGCCGCGCCTTCGGTGTCCAGAACCCCGCTGTACGCCGGTGGATCCCGCGCCGGTACCTGCGTAGCGACATCTGGTGGAAGCTCGTGGCCTTCGAGCAGAAGCACCGCTGGAAGACCCGCTACGACCGGCGCAAAGGTCGGCCGGAACGCGAGGAGGTCGTGCAGGACATCGAGGTCCCGATCGACAACCTGCCGGCGTTCATGGACGTTTTCGCGCGCGAGCTCGAGATCGAGCCGGTCTGGTTCTGCCCGCTGCGGCAGCGCTGCGCCGAGGACGTCTGGGAGCTCTACCGGATGGACCCGGACACGCTCTACGTCAATGTGGGCTTCTGGTCCTCGGTGACGCTCGAGCCGGGCGAGGACCCGTCTACCCACAACCGGATCATCGAGACGCTCGTCGACGTTCTCGGCGGCCGCAAGTCGCTTTACAGCACCAGCTACTACGAGCCCAACCACTTCTGGCGGCTCTACAACGGCCCGACGTACGACGTCCTGAAAAAGACGTACGACCCCGATAGCCGCCTGCTCGACCTCTACGCGAAGTGCGTCCAACGTCGCTGAGAAGGCGGCTCAATCCTGGAGGAACGCATGACCCGACTGCCCGTCGCCGACGCGCTGGCCTCGGTCCTGCCCGGCCGTGCCAGATTCGAGGCCTACGACGGTTCGAGCGCCGGTTCGTCGGACTCTGGGATCACCTTGCGGATCCAGTCGCCGAGGGCGCTGTCCCACCTGGTGTCCGCCCCGGGACAGCTGGGGATGGCTCGGGCCTACGTGTCCGGCGAGCTCGATGTGGATGCCCCTGACCACTACACGCTGCTGCGGGCGATGACCCGCACCAACATGGGCGACCTGTCCTGGTCGGAGCGGATGCACGTACTGCGGTCGCTCGGTCTCGAGGCGCTGCACTGGGTCGAGCCGCCGCCGCAGGAGGTGGGTGCCAAGCGTTACCTCGCTGGACTCCGTCGGCACACCAAGGGCCGTGACGCCCTGGCTATCTCCCACCACTACGACGTGTCCAACGCCTTCTACCGCTGGGTCCTCGGGCCGTCGATGGCCTATACCTGCGCGGTCTACCCCACGGAGACGACGACCCTCGAGCAGGCGCAGTACGCCAAGTTCGACCTGGTCTGTCAGAAGCTTGGCCTGCAGCCCGGGATGCGGCTGCTCGACGTCGGTTGCGGCTGGGGCGGCATGGCCATGCATGCTGCCGAGCACTACGGCGTCGAGGTCGTCGCGGCAACCCTGAGCCGGCAGCAGGCCGAGTGGGGTCGCGAGCAGGCCGCCGTGCGGGGCCTCGCCGACCGGGTCGACGTCCGCTTCGCCGACTACCGCGACGTCCTGGACACCGGTTTCGACGCCATCAGCTCCATCGGCCTCACCGAGCACATCGGGATCGCCCAGCTTGCGTCGTACACGGACTTCCTGGCCGAGAAGCTGGTGCCGCGCGGTCGGCTGCTGAACCACTGCATCACCCGGCCCGACGACCACTCCCCGCCCATCAGCAAGCGCGGCTTCATTCCGCGTTACGTCTTTCCCGACGGCGAGCTGCCCGGTGTCGGGCGCATCGTGCGCGAGCTGCAGCGTTCCGGGCTCGAGGTGCGTCACGAGGAGAATCTGCGTGAGCACTACGCGCTGACCTGCCAGGCCTGGGGCGACAACCTCGAAGCGCACTGGGACGAAGCCGTGGTGGAGGTCGGGTTCGGTACCGCGAGGGTGTGGGCGCTCTACCTGGCCGGGTCGCGGCTCGCCTTCGAGACCGGCCAGATCCAGCTGCACCAGGTGCTCGCGGTCAAGTCAGTCGACGGTGACTCGGGCATGCCGCTCCGTGGCTTCTAGGCCATGGCCTCTTGAGCGGGTTCAGGGCTGGTACGGCGTCGGCGTCCGGTTGGCCGGCCGCACCGGTGAAATCGGGGCGTCCCCGGTCCCACGCGGACCCGTCCACGGACCGGGGACCGCGTCGAGACTGTCCATGAGGGCGTACGCGACCGCCTCGTAGTTGATCCGCCAGCCGCGGAAGTCCGGCCAGGCCTGCTCGGGCGTGCGCTCCATCGGGAAGCTTGTCGAGGCGATCCGGGCGATGCCGGCGAGGTAGTCGTCATAGGTCAGCTGCAGGTCCGTGTCCGGGTCGGGGTCGTGGTCGACCTCCAGGCCCAGGGTGTCGGCCAGGGACCGCAGCGCCATGAAGCCCATCCGCAGGCACAGGCGGGCCTCGACGATGGGAGCTCGACCCGGGGACAGGGCCATCCAGAGGGCGGCCGAGTCGAGCACCGCGACCTGCGCAACGAGCCACGAGCTCAGGTGCGCAGGCGAACGGAACCGGGTCAGCACCCGGTAGTTGGTGTGGCTCTCCGACAGGTCCGCGGCCCACCGCTCCCAGCCGAGGTAGAAGGCGTCCATGACGGCCCCGTCGTCGTCGACGCCGAATCCGAAGCGGGTCCGCGCCAAGATCTCCGGTCCCCAGGCCGGCGTCCCGGCCCTGCTGGCCAGCAGCGTCACCTCCGTCTCACGGCGGTTGAACGCCGAGTAGAGCGTCGGCAGGTAGCCGATCTGGAGCGCCACCACCACGAGGCCGGTCGAGGCCGCGAGGTAGTCGATCAGGGTGACGGTCGCGTGGCTGGGCGCCACGTAGCCCAGGGTGAACAGCGAGGAGCCAGCCTGCGCGAACGCGTGCCCGAAACCCTGCTCGTCGAACCCCTGCAGTACCAGCGCGAAGCCCAGGTAGAACAGCACCAGCCAGCTCGCGAGCTGCAGCAAGATCGTGGTCGACGCCTGGCTGGCAAGGCGTCGGTCGCGGCTCTGGTAGTCGCGGACCTTGTGCGTCGCCATCCGGTAGCTGGCGTTGACGGCGCGGTCGACAACTAGGGTGATCCGATCACGGGAGCGGCGCGGCACGACCAGGGTGGTGATGACGCTCGCCCAGGTCAGGACGACGACAAGCACACCGAGCACGGCACCGACGACATCCACGCCGACAAGTCTGCCAGCCTGACCAGCGGGACTAGTTGCCCCAGCTCGCGAAGGGGATGTTCCAGTCGGACATGCCCGGGTCGGACAGCCTCGGCGCCGCCGACGCGTGGATGATGTCCACGACGTCCCCGCGCTTGGCCCGGTCGAAGAACCAGGCGGAGTCGGTGGGTGAGACGTTGACACAGCCGTGGCTCACGTTGCGGATGCCCTGGTCCTTGACGCTCCACCCCGCCGAGTGCACAAACTCGCCGCTGTAGGAGATCCGGACGCTGTTCGGGACTTTCTCGAAGTAGCCGTCCGGGCTGTTGCGGGGGATGCCCACCGTCGCCGAGTCCATGATCTTGAGCTTGGTCTTCTCGAGCACCAGGTGCACGCCGCCCTGCGTGGGGTACTTCTCGCGGCCGGTGCTGACCTTCACGGTCCGCGCGAGCGTCCCGTCGACAACGACCCGCATGACATGCCCGGTCACGTCGACCGTGCTGACCACCCTCGACCCGATGCGGTACGACGTGGTGCGCAGGCCCTCGCCCCATGTCCCGCCAGCCAGGTGGAGCGCCCGGAAGTCGACGCGGACCTTGATCGTCGAGTGCGCAGCCCAGTACGACGGACCGCGGTAGTGCAGCTCGGTCGGCGACATCCAGCGCCACGAGCCGGAGACGGACGGGGACGCGGTGACGTCCAGTCGCTGCTCGACGGCCGCCCGGTCGGCTGCGTCGGTTACGGCTCGGTCCAGCGTCAGGATGACCGGCATCCCGACGCCCACGACGTTGCCGTCACCGGGGCTGAGAACGGCGTGCAGTGTCTTCGACGGTGGCGTCGTGCGCGTCGACACGGCCAGCGTGCGCGCCTTGCCCGCCCTGTCGAGCACCGTGGCCGTGACGGTGTACGTCGAGGCCGGCAACAGGGTCGACGCCGAGGTCCAGCCGGTGTCGGTGAGCTCGCCGTCGACGGCGGTGTCGTTGGAGCCGACAGCCGTCACGCTCGTCAAGGTCCCGTCGGTGACGGTGACCGACAAAGGGCGGTCCCACGGGACCGTGCCGGCCCGCTGGCCGACGGCCCTCACGACAGGGACCGGGATGGGCCTTGTGGCTGCGACCTGAACCGGCGCCACGGACCCGGCCCCACCCTTGTGGCTCGTGGCAAAGCCGACCCCGCCGCCGAGCGCGATGGCACCGGCAAGCGTGCAGACCAGAACCCGAAGCCGGACGCGTCCACCCCGAGGAGCTGTCCCTGGTGTCGCTGGTGCGGTGGTCATGCTGGGGTCCCCTCGCCGGCCAGGTGGGTCAACGACCGGCCTCGGATGTGTCATCTTCCTTCACGACGCGCGGCGCCGAAGGAAAGTTGCATGTTAGCCAGGTCACTTTATGGTGATTGTTTGCAAGCGGACAGGGTCAGTCGAGTAGCGATCACCCGGGCGAGGCAAGGCCGACGGTCATGCGACCGCGCAGCACCAGGCCGCGGTGCGTCCCGGGGAGCAGCCAGCGTGCCAGGTCGCCGATGCTCTCGGTCTCGACGACGACCCTCGCCAGGCGCGATCGGGACACCGACCGGGTGACGGAGCTGCTGACCGCACCGGTGCCGTCGACCTGGGTCGAGCCGAGCCGAACGACCGACGGCAGCCACGGCCCCGCCGGCCGGGCCGAGGCCCGCACGCGCCAACCGTCGCCCCGGACCTCCCGGTCGAGGGCTCCACCGCTGAAGGTCGCCAACGTCTTGGGCAACGACCAGTGCGAGCGGCCGCCCTGGATGGAGGGCAGGCTGTCCACGGCGATGAAGGGAACATGCACCCTGGCCAGAACGCCCCGGCGCAGGGCACCGGCCAGCAGGTGCGGGCTGGCGAGGATCTCCGAGTACGGCCCCACGGGGGTGTCGAGGTAGGTGACAAAGGCGCAGACGGTCACCTTCGGGCCTGCCGGTAACCCCTGAGGGAGCAGGGCCCGGGCCGCGGGGGTTGCCCGGTGCCACCACACGGTGGCCTCGACCAGACAGTCCCACGGTGGGCCTGGCGTGCTGGCCGGGAGCTGCCCGGTCATGCTGTCGGGAAGGCAGGACTCCGGCACACCTGGCAGATCCGCAAGCAGCACCAACCCAGTGTGCGTCAGACTGGTGTCGCACACAGCAACCCGGGCTAACGAAGGATGAGCATGAGCGAGTGGGGTCGGGTCACCGACGACGGGACGGTCTTCGTGAGGACCACCGACGGAGAGCGGGCCGTGGGGTCCTGGCATGCCGGGACGCCGGAGCAAGGACTGGCACACTTCGTGCGGCGCTACGAGCAACTCGCTACCGAGGTCACGCTGCTCGAGCAGCGCCTGCGCAGCGGGGCGGGCGACCCCCGTCAGGTCGCGACCAGTGCGGAGCGCCTGCGTGAGGGCCTGCCGACCGCCCCAGCCGTCGGTGACCTCGAGGCTCTGGGTCGTCGCGTCGACGGGCTGCTGGAGAAGACCGCCAGTGCCGTCGAGGAGCACAACGCCGCCCGCGCCGCGGCCAAGCAGGAGAACGCCGCGAAGCTCGCCGCGCTCGCTGACGAGGCCGAGAAGCTCGCCGCCTCTTCGAGCTGGAAGGACTCCGGAGAGCGGTTGAGGACCCTCGGGCAGGACTGGAAGCGCGTCACCGGTGTCGACAAGAAGACCGCCGACGTCCTCTGGGAGCGCGTTGCCGCCGCCCGGGCGAGGTTCGGCGAGCGCCGTACGGCGCACTTCGGGGCCCTCGAGCAACAACGCGGTGTCTCGCAGGAGCGCAAGGAGAAGCTGGTCAAGGACGCCGAGAAGCTGTCGACGTCCACCGACTGGAAGGCGACCGCCGAGGCGTACAAGTCGCTCATGGCGGACTGGAAGGCGGCCGGTCGCGCCCCCCGTGAGGTCGAGGACACCCTGTGGAACGCCTTCAAGGGCGCTCAGGACGTGTTCTTCCAGGCCCGCAGCGGTTCCTTCGCCGAGAAGGACCAGGAGTTCGCCGGCAACCAGAAGGTCAAGGAGCAGATCCTGGCCGAGGCCGAGGCGCTCGAGATGCCCGGCGGCAAGAGCCGGTTACGCCAGCTCCAGGAGAAGTGGGACGAGGCCGGCAAGGTCCCCCGGGACGTGATGAAGTCCCTCGAGGACCGGATGGCCAAGGTCGAGGAGAAGTTCCGGGGTACCCCGGACGTCTCGCACGTCAAGACAACCGACTCGCCCTTTGTGGTTCGGCTGAAGGAGAAGGTCGCGGACCTGGAGGGCAAGCTCGTCAAGGCCCGCGAGGCCGGCCGTCCGACGGGCGACCTCGACGCGCAGCTGGAGACCCAGCGCCAGTGGCTCTCGCAGGCTGGCGTCACCGCCTCGCCGTCCGCCCCGGTGGTCGCCCCGGTGGCGACTCCTACCCCGGTCAAGAAGCCGACGACCGCCTGGGTGCGCGCCGACTCCTGACCGGGGGGTAGGTCAGCTGACGTTCTTTTTGAGGAAGTCGACCGCGCGGTTCCACGCGAGGGCGGCGTCGTCGGGGGAGTAGGTCCCCATCGGGTTCTCGTCGTTGTGGAAGGCATGCCCGGCGGCGTAGTAGTGGAACTCCACCTGAGCCCCGGACTCGCTGCGGATCTGCTCCTCCTGCGCCTTCGCCTGGTCCACCGGGTAGAAGCCGTCCTGCTCGGCGTAGTGCCCCTGCACCGCCGCCGTGAGCCCCGTGAACGATGACGGGGTGCCGGGGCCGACGCCGTAGAACGGGACGGCGGCGCTCACCCGCGCGCCCTGCTGGGCGGCCAGCGACAGCACGAAGCCGCCACCCATGCAGAAGCCGATGGCTCCCACGGTCGCCGACGTCACGCGGTCGTCGGCGAGCAGGAAGTCGACGGCGCCGGACAGGTCGCGCGCGGCTCCGTCGACCGGCAGTGCCGTCATCAGGGCGCCGGCCTCGTCGGCATCATGGGCGGTCTTGCCGCCGTACAGGTCGGGGGCGAGGGCGACAAAGCCCTCCGAGGCGAGCCGGTCGGCGATCGAGGCAATGTGGTCGGTCAGGCCCCACCACTCCTGGATCACAATGACGCCGGGGCCGGAGCCGCCAGCGGGCACGGCGAGGTAGCCGTGGGCGGTGTTGCCGTTGCTCGGGAAGGTGACATTTTGGCGGGGGTTCTCGTCGCGAGTCATGCCTTAGTCCTACCCGGTCGGGCGAGAGCGTGCACGTTGCCGAGCTCGGCCGGCATCTTCAGCCTGGGACGGAGTAGGCGAAGATGTCCGTGACGCTCCGGCCGGCGTCCAGGCCCTGCTGCTCGAAGCGGGTCACCGGCCGGTGCGCCGGGCGGCGCACGACCGAGGCGGTCCAGCCGTCGGCGAGCACCTCGAGGGCGCGCTCGGCATAGGCGCTCACATCGGTGGCCAGGTGCAGCCGGCCACCAGGTGCGAGCCGTGACGCGACCAGGGCGGTAAAGTCGGGCCGGACCAGCCGTCGCTTGGTGTGCTTTTCCTTGGGCCAGGGGTCGGGGAAGAACAGTCGTACCTCAGCCAGCGACGACGGCGGCAGCGCCTCCAGGACCACGACCGCGTCGTCGCGGGCAACGCAGACGTTGGTGAGGTCCTGCTCCTCGAGCCGGCGCAGCAGGGCAGCGACACCGGCGGGGTGCACCTCCACCGCGAGCAGGTCGACCCCGGGTGTCGCGGCCGCCATCGCTGCGGTCGCCTCTCCCATCCCGGAACCGATCTCGACGATGAGGCCCCCTTCACCGACCACACCCGCGTACGGCGCGTCGACGCCGTACACGGGCCAGAGCCGGGAGAGCGCCTGCTGGGACACGGGGCCGAGCCGGCCGGCGCGGACCTTGTAGCTGCGGATCCGCTCCGGGTGCTCGAGGGCGGACCTAGGCGACGTACTCGCGCAGCCCGTCGGCCCGACCGCCGAGGCGGAGCTCGGCCAGCGTGTCACGCTCGATCTGGCGGATCCGCTCACGGGTCAGGCCCAGGTGCCGGCCCACCTCGTCGAGGGTGCGGGGGCGGCCGTCGTCGAGGCCGAAGCGCATCCGGACGACGATCGCGGAGCGCTCGGGCAGCGAGCCGAGGACCTCCGACAGCTGCGTCTGGAGCATCTGGGTCTCGATCGCCGCGACCGGGTCGACCGACTCGGTGTCGGTGATGAAGTCGCCGAGGGTGGCCTCGTCGTCACCGACGGGGCTCTGCAGGGAGAGCGTGTCGCGACCGAACGCGATGATCTCCTCGACCTTGGCGGCGGTCATCTCCAGCGGGAGGCCGATCTCCTCCGAGGAGGGGTCGCGGCCGAGCGACTGGGTGAGCTCGCGGCGGACCCGGGTCACCTTGGTGATCAGCTCTGCCATGTGCACGGGCACGCGGATCGTGCGTCCCTGGTCGGCCAGCGCACGCTGTAGGGCCTGCCGGATCCACCACGTCGCGTACGTCGAGAACTTGTAGCCCTTGGCGTAGTCGAACTTCTCCACGGCACGCACCAGACCGAGGTTGCCCTCCTGGACCAGGTCGAGCAGGTCCAGCCCGCGTCCCTGGTAGCGCTTGGCCAGGGAAACCACGAGGCGCAGGTTGGCCTCGAGCAGGTGCCGCTTGGCCTTGTCGCCGTCGCGGATGATCCATGTCATGTCGCGCTTGGTGGTCGGAGTCAGCTTGAGCCCCTCCTCGGCGTTCTGGCGCAGCTTCTCGGTCGCGAACAGGCCCGCCTCGATGCGCTTGGCGAGGTCGACCTCCTCGACGGCGGTCAGCAGCGGGACGCGGCCGATCTCGCGGAGGTAGGCCTTGACCAGGTCGATGCCGGGCGGTGGCTCGTCCAGAGCGAGGGGCTTGTCCTCCTCGGCAACGACGGGTGCCGGCGTGCCGTCCTCATCCTCGTCGTCCTCGTCGTCTGCCGCGGCCGGCGCTGCCGCGGGGAGGACCTTCTTTGCCGCAGCGCGGCTGGCGCGGACGCGAGGTGCGGGGGCCTTGCTGACTGTGTCGGTGGCTGTGTCGGTGGCTGTGTCGGTGGCTGTGTCGGTGACTGTGTCGGTGACTGTGTCGGTGACAACCACCGGCTCGGTCGCGTCGGCGGTCGTGAGGGTCGCGGTGCTGTCGGTCACGGTGGGGGTGACCTCCTCGCTGGTGAGGGTGGCGGTGATGCCGGTGGCAGCGGTGCCGGAAATGGTCCGGGTGCTGGTGGGGGTGGTGGACGTGTCGCTCGGGTGAGAACTGCGGGCCGCTGGCTCGGCGATGGTCCGGCCGACCGGACGGTTGGCCTGCTTTGCCGCGGGCCGGGCGGCCGGCCGCGCAGCCGGAGTACGGCGCGACGGGGCCTTGGGCTCACCGGCGCCGTCGCCGGTCACGATGACCGTGCCGCCTTCGGTGAGGCGACGCAGGACCACGCGGGCGTCGTCAGGGCCGATGCCGGCTTGCTCGAACGTGCTGCGCAGCTGGGCAAGGGACAGCTGTCCCTCGGCCTGGGCACGCGCGACCAACGCCTCCACCACGACAGCAGTGTCGGCGGGGCGGGCGGCGGTGGACATGGTGCTTCTCCTTGGACGTGGGTAACTCTGGGGACGAACTGGACGCTGGGCGGTGGACCGGGTCGGACTCGTGTCTTTCGCGGCGAACCGTGCTCGCCGTCGCTACGAGTACGCTCTTCAGCAGCCGCCCCGGGTAGGACCGCGCAACAGCATGCTCGCGCCCGTGAGGGCTCAATGATCCCAGGCTTCTGGGTATTCCGAAAGTCAGTCGTCGGTGAACTCTCTCACAGGGTGCGGCCGATCCGGCTGCGCTACGGCGCCATTTTGCCCTGTGGCCGTTAGTCCAGGTAGTCGCGCAAGGCCTGTGACCGGCTCGGGTGTCGCAGCTTGGACAGCGTCTTGGACTCGATCTGGCGGATCCGTTCCCGCGTGAGCCCGAACTCGCGGCCGATCTCGTCCAGGGTCTTCGGCTCGCCGTCGGTCAGTCCGAAGCGCATCTTCACCACCGCTGACTCACGCTCGGACAGGGTCGTCAGGACCTCGTGGAGCTGCTCTTGCATCATCGCGTACGACACGACGTCGACAGCCACCGGCGCGTCGGTGTCCTCGATGAAGTCGCCCAGACTGCTGTTGTTCTCGTCGCCGATAACCGACTGAAGTGACACCGGCTCGCGGGCGTACCGCTGGATTTCGAGGACCTTGTCGACGCTGAGGTCGAGCTCGGCGGCCAGCTCCTCGGGTGTCGCCTCGCGGCCGAGGGTCTGAAGCACCTCGCGCTGCAGCCGCGTCAGCTTGTTGATCTGCTCCACCATGTGCACCGGGATCCTGATGGTGCGTGCCTGGTCGGCCATCGCGCGGGTGATCGCCTGGCGGATCCACCACGTGGCGTACGTCGAGAACTTGAAGCCCTTGGTGTAGTCGAACTTCTCCACGGCCCGGATCAGCCCGAGGTTACCCTCCTGGATCAGGTCCAGGAACAGCATGCCGCGACCGAGGTAGCGCTTGGCGATGCTCACGACCAGGCGCAGATTGGCTTCGAGCAGGTGCTGCTTGGCCTTCTCCCCGTCGCGCACCAGCCACGTCAGGTCTTTTTGAAGCGCGATCGACAGCTTTTGCTGTGTGAGCTTGTGCGTCGCGAACAACCCCGCCTCGATCCGCTGCGAGAGCTCGACCTCCTGGGCGGCGGTCAGCAACGGCGTCTTGCCGATCTCTTTGAGGTACGCCCGGACCAGGTCGGTCGAGATGCCGCCCGAGTCGAGCGGCGCGTCCTTCTCGTCCTGCTCCTCGACCTCGCCGACGACCGGCTCGACCTCCTCGTCGAGGCTGTCGACTGTCTCGACCGTTGCTGTGCTCATGGGGACCTCCGGTGGTGCTCGTGGTGCATGTTGCCCTTGTGCCCTTACAACCGTTGGGCACACACGTGCGTTCCCGAAACCACCCAAAGTCGATCTACAGCAGTGAGCGCAGCACGTACTGCATGATCCCGCCGTGCCGGTAGTAGCCCTGCTCGCCGGGGGTGTCGATCCTGACGGTGACGTCAAAGGCCTTGTCGGTGCCGCCTTCGGACGCCTTGACCGTGAGCGTCCGGGGGACCTCCTCGCCACCGGCGATGCCGATGATCTCGAAGGTCTCCCGACCGGTGAGGCCGAGGGTGGCGGCAGTCTCGCCTGCGCTGTACTGCAGGGGCAGGACGCCCATGCCGATCAGGTTGGAGCGGTGGATGCGCTCGTAGGACTCGGCGATGACGGCGCGTACGCCGAGCAGCGCGGTCCCCTTGGCCGCCCAGTCACGCGACGAGCCGGAGCCGTACTCCTTGCCGGCCAGGATCATCAGTGGCACGCCCGCGGCCTGGTACTGCGAGGAGGCGTCGTAGATCGTCGTGACCTCGCCGTCCTTGACCGTGAAGCCGCCCTCGGTGCCCGGGGCCAGCTGGTTGCGCAGCCGGATGTTGGCGAAGGTCCCGCGGATCATGACCTCGTGGTTGCCACGGCGTGAGCCGTAGCTGTTGAAGTCCTTGGGGTCCACGCCGTTCTCGCTGAGGTATGTGCCGGCGGGGGAGTCCTTCCTGATCGATCCGGCCGGGCTGATGTGGTCGGTTGTGACGCTGTCGCCCAGAACGGCAAGGACCCTCGCGCCGGTGATGTCGGTGACCGGCTTGGGGTTCTTCTGCATGCCCTCGAAGTACGGGGGTTTGCGCACATAGGTCGAGGCCGGGTCCCAGGTGAAGGTCTCACCAACGGGCGCGGCGACGGCCTTCCAGCGCTCGTCTCCGGCGAAGACGTCGACGTAGGAGTCGGCGTACATCTGCTCGGTGATCGCCTCTCCTACGACCCGGGAGACCTCCGCCGGGGTCGGCCAGATGTCGCGCAGGTAGACCGGGTTGCCGTCGGGGTCGGTGCCCAGCGGCTCGGTCGTGATGTCCATGTCCATCGTGCCGGCGAGCGCGTAGGCGACCACGAGCGGCGGGGACGCGAGGTAGTTCATCTTGATGTCGGGGTTGATGCGGCCCTCGAAGTTGCGGTTGCCGGACAGGACGCTGACCACCGCGAGGTCGCCCTCGTTCACCGCGGCGCTGACCTCGACTGGGAGCGGACCGCTGTTGCCGATGCAGGTCGTGCAGCCGTAGCCGACGGTCTGGAAGCCCAGCTTGTCGAGGTAGATGTTGAGGCCGGCCTTCTCGTAGTAGTCGGTGACGACCTTGCTGCCCGGTGCCAGCGTCGTCTTGACCCATGGCTTGGAGGACAGCCCCTTCTCGACCGCGGCCTTGGCGAGCAGACCTGCGGCCACCATGACGTAGGGGTTGCTCGTGTTCGTGCAGCTCGTGATGGCCGCGATGGCGACGGCCCCGTGGTCAAGGGTGACCTTCTCGCCGTTGGACAGCGTCGCCGCGACCGGGTTGCTCGGGCGGTCACCGATCGGGCCGACGTTGACGCTGATCGGCTGGTCGCTCGGCTTGCTCTCGCTGGGGGAGGCGGAGTCGGACGCCGGGAAGGACTCCCTGCTGGACTCATCGATGCCCCCGTCGGTGACGGTGCTGTGCCCGTTGCCGGTCGTTGCGTAGTCGCGCAGCGCGGTCCGGAACATCGCCTTGGCGCTGTCGAGTGGGACGCGGTCCTGCGGGCGCTTCGGCCCGGCGAGCGACGGTACGACGGTCGCGAGGTCGAGGGTCAGCGTCTCGGAGAAGCGCGGCTCCGCCGAGGGGTCGTGCCACATGCCCTGCTCCTTGGCGTAGGCCTCGACGAGCGCGACCTGCTCGTCGGAGCGGCCGGTCAGGCGCAGGTAGGCGAGGGTCTCGTCGTCGACCGGGAAGATCGCGCAGGTGGAGCCGTACTCCGGGCTCATGTTGCCGATCGTGGCGCGGTCGGCCAGCGGGACGTTGGTGACGCCGGGGCCGTAGAACTCGACGAACTTTCCGACGACGCCCTGCTTGCGGAGCAGCTCGGTGATCGTCAGGCACAGGTCGGTGGCGGTGGTGCCGGGGGAGAGCTCGCCGACGAGCTTGAAGCCGACGACGCGCGGGATCAGCATGCTGACCGGCTGGCCGAGCATCGCGGCCTCGGCCTCGATGCCGCCGACCCCCCAGCCCAGGACACCCAGGCCGTTGATCATCGTGGTGTGCGAGTCGGTGCCGACCAGGGTGTCGGGGTAGGCCACCATGCCGGTTTCTGTCGCACGTGTGAACACGACCTGGGCCAGGCGCTCGAGGTTGACCTGGTGGACGATGCCGGTGTTGGGGGGGACGACGGCGAAGTCGGTGAACGCCGACTGGCCCCACTTCAAGAACTCGTAACGCTCGCGGTTGCGGTCGTACTCCAGCGCACCGTTGAGGCCGAGGGCCTCTTTGGTGCCGAAGAAGTCGGCCACGACGGAGTGGTCGATGACCAGCTCGGCCGGCGCGAGCGGGTTGATCTTGGTCGGGTCGCCGCCCAGGTCGGCCATCGCCTCGCGCATGGTGGCCAGATCGACCACGCACGGTACGCCCGTGAAGTCCTGCAGGAGCACGCGCGCGGGGGTGAACTGGATCTCGGTGTTCGGCTCGGCGCTCGGGTCCCACGCGGCGAGCGCCCGGACGTGGTCGGCGGTGATGTCGGCACCGTCCTCGGTGCGGAGCAGGTTCTCCAGGAGCACCTTGAGGCTGTACGGGAGGTCCTCGGCGCCTTCCACGGCGCTGAGCCGAAAGACGTCGTACGACTGCCCTTCGACGGAGAGGGTGCCCTTGGCGCCGAAGCTGTCGAGACTCATCTGGCTGCTCCTTGTTGACGGTCTTCAGCGACGTTAACGCGCCGCCGGACGGCGTCCTCCACGAGGTCGAGTACTCCGTGGAGGTGGCCGGTGGGCATGCCCGAGGCGAGTCCGGAGACGAGGCCGTCGAGGGCCAGGCGCAAGAAGTCCACGAGGATCGGCAGCGGTACATCGTCCCGGACGACCCCGGCTTTGCGCTGGCGCAGCAGCCGGGCGGTGGTGGCGCCGAGAACGGCACTCTGGTGCTCGGCCCACTTCTGGGCGAAGGCAGGGTCGGTGCGCAGCCGGCGGCGGACCTCGAGCTGAACGCCGAGCCAACCGGCGTCCTTGTCCTGCAGGTCGCGCATGACCTGGACGAGGCCGTGCTGGGCGACCGTCTTGGCCATCTCGACCGCGTCGTCCTCGGCGAGCGCGAGGAACAGCGCGTCCTTGTCCTTGAAGTGGTGGAAGATCGCGCCGCGACTCAGGCCCGTCTCGGCCTCGAGGACCTTGACGGTGGCGCCCTCGTAACCGTGCCGCGCGAAGGCTCGCCGGGCCGCCTGGAGGATCTCAGCGCGTTTGGTGGCGAGCTGCTCGTCGGAGACCTTGGGCATGAGCAGACAGTAGCAAACCGTACGTCCGTCTTGCAAGTGATGAGTCAGGTGTCGCGGTCGCGCCGGATGATCGCCTTGCGGCCCTTGATGACGCTGGAGCGCAGCGCCTTGATGACCGCGTCGATCTCTGACTCTGGGACCTCGACGAGGGAGAACCGCTCGGTGATCTCGATGCTGCCGATCTGCTTGCCGGTCAGGTGGCTCTCCCCGGCGATCGCCCCGACCAGGTCCTGCGGGCGCACGCTCGCCGCCCGGCCAGCGCCGATGTAGAGCTTGGCCATGCCTTCCTTGGCCGGCTTGCGCTCGGGCGGCCCGGTGCGTTGGTGGGCGCCGCCTCGCGAACCCGAACCGATCCCCGCGGGGCCGGTGTGCTTCGTCGTCCCGGGGGTGCTGGTGCGGGGGGCATCGTCGCGAAGGGCCCGCGGGGGGCGATGGGAGGCGTCGGGGATGTCGCCGTCGTCGGCCGGGGCCTGTGCCCGGTGGGCCAGGGCCGCAGCTGCGAGGGCCAGCTGCTCGGGGGAGTAACTGGCGAGCAGGTCGGTCACCATCGGCTGCACGCCGGTGATGTCGCCGCCCTCGAGGACCTCGACCAGGGCGGCCCTGGTCACGGCCAGGCGGGACGCCATCAGGTCGGCGAGGCTCGGCACCTTGCTGAAGGTGATCTTGGTGCCCGTGAGGTGCTCGATGGCCTCGAGCATCCGGCGTTCCCGCGGCTCGGCCAGGGTGATGGCCACCCCCTCGCGGCCGGCCCGGCCAACGCGGCCGATGCGGTGGACGTAGGACTCGGGGGCTGCGGGGACGTTGTAGTTGACGACGTGCGTCAGGTGGTCGACGTCGAGGCCGCGGGCGGCGACGTCGGTCGCGACCAGCAGGTCGGCGGTCTGGTTGCGGAGCCGGTTCATGACACGGTCACGCTGCTCCTGGCTCATCCCGCCGTGCAGCGGCTCCGCCCGGTAGCCGCGGGTCTTCAGCGCCTCCGTCAGGCTGTCGACCTCCTCGCGGGTCCGGCAGAAGACGAGCGCGGACGAGGGCTGGTGGATGTCCAGCACCCGGGCCAGCGCCGCAGGCTTGTCGACGCGCATCACGATGTGGCCGGTCTGGCTGACCTTCGGCGCCTCACCCGCGGGCGCCTTCTCGCCCTTGACGGCGATCTGCACGGGATCGGTCTGGTGCTTGCGCGCCATCTTGGCGATCTTGGGCGGCATCGTGGCCGAGAACAGCACCGTCTGCCGCTTGTCCGGTAGGGCAGCGAGGATCGCGTCGAGCTCTTCGGCAAAGCCCATGTCGAACATCTCGTCGGCCTCGTCGAGCACGACGACCTTGAGCTGGTCGAGCTTCAGCGACCCGCGGTGGAGGTGGTCGAGCACCCGGCCCGGGGTGCCGACGACGACGTCGACGCCGCGCTGGAGGACCTTGAGCTGCGGGGTGATGGGCTGTCCGCCGTACACCGCCAGGACGCGCGCTCCGAGCGTCGTGCCGTAGCGCGAGACGGCTTCGGCAACCTGCACGGCGAGCTCGCGGGTCGGCGCCAGGACCAGCCCGGAGGGAGAGCGGCCGCGGTCGCCTGTCGGAAGCTGGTGGAGCATCGGGAGGGCGAAGGCGGCCGTCTTGCCGGTGCCGGTGGCGGCCTGGCCGACGAGGTCACGGCCTTCGAGCAGCGGCGGGATGGCCGCGCGCTGGATCGGGGTGGGCTCCTCGTAACCGAGGTCGCTGAGTACCGCCACCAGCTCAGGTCGCAGTGCGAGGTCAGCGAAGGTGCCGCTGTCCTCAGGGTCGTTCGCCGGATCCATGCAGCCATTCTCGCAGAGCGGCTGCCCTACCCCTGCTGGTCAGGATCTGCCTCAGGACGTGCCTGGGACCTTCGGCGCGGCCTGCTTGGCAGCGGCCTTGACCTGCTGCTTGTACGCGCGCACCTCCAGCAGTGTCTGCTTGCTGACCACGTCCGCAACGCTGCGCAGGGCGCCCTCGTCGCCGTAGGCACCGGCGGCCTCGCGCCACCCCTCGGGCTGTACGCCGCGCTGCTTGCCGAGCAGTGCCAGAAAGATCCGGGCTTTTTGGTCGCCGAACCCGGGCAACTCCTTGAGGCGCTCCAGCAGCTCGCCACCGGTCGTGACGTCCGCCCAGACGTTCTGCGCCTTGCCGTCGTAGTGCTCGACCAGGTAGCGGCACAGCTGCTGCACCCGGCCGGCCATCGACCCCGGGAAGCGGTGGATCGCCGGCGGCGTCGCGAACAGCTCCCCGAGGGTGTCGAGCTCGGCGATCTCGGCCGCGTCCAGGTCGTGCCCGAGCCGCGTCCGGAGGTCATACGGTCCTCGAAAGGCCTTCTCCATGGGGATCTGCTGGTCCAGCAGCATCCCTGTCAGCAGGGCGAGGGGGTCGCGGCTCAGCAGCGCATCGGCGTCGGGATCCTGCGCCAGGTGGAGGTCGTGGTCAGCCATGTGGTCAGCCTGTCACTTCCCGGCCAAGGCCTGCCTTCTCGTCAGCGCGTCGGGCCGTCAGGGCAGGCAGGAGGATTGCCCTTCCGGGACCTTCAGCCCTACCGGACCGCAGCCTGTTTCGACAGGCTGTCCCTCACAAGGGGTTGTCGCCGATGCAGCCCGAACCTCGGGAGGCTGAACGATCGTGATGGGTGACCAGTTCGCCACGACGGCGGTTTCTGCGACGAAGTGGGTGTCTTCCGGCGAGTGAACCGCAACGTCCTGATCCTCAGCAGCGCCGTCACCGCCACCGCGTTGGTGCTCGCGGCGGTGTGGGTTGTCAGAGCGTCCAGACTGAAGGCCTCGGTCGAGAGCCATCGCGCCTTCTGGTCCCACCCCCATGGCCAGCCCGGTGGCCTGCTCTATGTGGCCCTGGGTGACTCGCTCGCGCAGGGGATCGGTGCGAGCTCTCCCGAGAGCGGCTACGTAGGCCTGCTGGCCGCGCGCCTGGAGGTCTCGACGGGGCGGCCGGTGCAGGTCGTCAACCTCAGCGTGTCAGGCGCCCGCGTGCGCGACGTCCTCGCCACCCAGATCCCGGCGCTCGCCGCGCTGCGGCCCGACCTGGTGACCGTCGACGTCGGAGCCAACGACATGGGCGGGTACGACGCGTCCCGCTTTGCGCGGGAGGCCGCCGCACTGACGTCGGCGCTGCCCGCGGGGACGCTCCTTGCCGACGTGCCCTACTTCATGCACGGACGCTGGGAGGCACACGCCCGGGAGGCGTCGGCGGTCCTCGCCCGGGAAGCGGCCAGCCACGGGCTGGTCGTCGTACCCGTGCACGAGGCGCAACGCGCGCAGGGCTGGACGGCGATGCTCACGCAGTTCGCCGCGGACTGGTTCCACCCCAACGACAGGGGGCATCGGGTCTGGGCCGACGCCTTCTGGAAGGCGCGCGAACAGTCAGTCCTGGTCGATCGTCCGGCCGGGCTCGAGGGCGATCCGCAGTGGTTCATCGGGACGGTCGACGATGGCGTTGCTGCGGTCGCGCTGCACCGTTGGTCCGGCGTTGGCCGCGACGACGCCGAGCCACGGCAGGGTGAAGGCGCCGACGATGAAGATCAGCTTGGCCCACAGCGGCACCGGTAGCGCCACGGCGAGAACGAAGCAGGACACCCGGGCGAGCTGGGTCATCAGGTAGCGACGCTGGCGCAGCTGACGGTCCTGAGTCCCGGAAAGCCGGGCCGTCGTCACGACGGTGTGCTTGTCGACGGTCACCCTCTTAGTGTGAGGCCTCTGCACCGAAGACGCCTCCGCAACGCGTACCGTGAAGTCACAGACGACCTACGAGGAGCCACCGTGACCCAAGCTGTCGAGCGCGTCGCCGCAGCCACGCCCACCTTCGACTCCTTCGAGCCGGCCACCGGAGCGGTGTACGCCAGCTTCCCGGAGCAGGACGCCGCCGAGGTCGAAGCCGCCGTGACGCGCGCCCGGTCGGCCGGCGCCTGGTGGCAGGGGCTCGGCTTCTCCGGCCGCAAGGACAAGCTCGACGCCTGGAAGGCCATCCTCGCCACCCGGCTGCCGGAGCTCGCCGAGGTCATGCACAAGGAGAACGGCAAGCCCATCGGGGACGCGCAGCTCGAGCTGGTCCTTGCCATCGACCACATTGCCTGGGCCGGGAAGAACGCCCGCCGTGTGCTCGGTGCCCGCAAGGTCTCCAGTGGAATGATGATGGCCAACCAGGCCGCCTCGCTCGAGTACCAGCCGCTCGGGGTGGTCGGCGTCATCGGCCCGTGGAACTACCCGGTCTTCACCCCGATGGGCTCGATCGCCTACGCCCTGGCAGCCGGCAACACCGTCGTGTTCAAGCCGAGCGAATACACCCCGGCTGTCGGCAGGTGGCTCGTCGACTCCTTCGCGGAGGTCGCCGAGGGCCACGACGTGCTCCAGCTCGTCACCGGCTTCGGTGAGACCGGGTCGGCGCTGTGCCGCGCCGGCGTTGACAAGATCGCGTTCACCGGCAGCGCCAGGACCGGCAAGAAGGTCATGGCCGCCTGTGCCGAGAACCTGGTTCCGGTCCTCATGGAGTGCGGGGGCAAGGACAGCATGATTGTCGACGACGACGCCGACCTGCGGGCCGCCGCGGACGCCGCGCTGTGGGGCGGCATGGCCAACGCCGGTCAGACCTGCATCGGTATCGAGCGCGTCTACGCCACCGAGAAGGCGTACGACGGCTTCCTGGCCGCCCTCACCGAGAAGGCCAGGACCATCGAGGCGGGACGGTCCTACGGCAACATCACGATGCCGTCGCAGGTCGACGTCATCCGCACCCACATCGCCGACGCCGTCGCCAGGGGCGGCACCGTCGTCACTGGCGGCGGGATCGACGGCACACTTGTCCAGCCGACGATCCTGACGGGCGTGCCGGAGGACTCCCTGGCCGTCCAGGAGGAGACGTTCGGCCCGACGCTGACGGTCACGAAGGTGTCCTCCGTCGAGGAGGCGATCACGCTCACCAACGCCACGTCGTACGGGCTGGCGGGGGCGGTCTTCAGCAAGCGGCGCGGCGTCGAGATCGCCACGCAGCTGCGCTCGGGGATGACCAGCGTCAACAGCGTGCTGGCCTTCGCCGGGGTGCCGGGGCTGCCGTTCGGTGGGTCAGGCGACAGCGGCTTCGGACGCATCCACGGCGATGACGGGCTGCGCGAGTTCACCCGGGCGAAGGCCATTACCCGGCAGCGGTTCGCGCTGCCGGTCGCGCTCATGAGCTTCCAGCGCACCGGTCGGACCGACGCCCTGCTCGTCAAGGCGATGAAGCTCCTTCACGGCCGAGGCTAGCGGCCGGCGTCTCAGAGACCAGCACCGTCCGTCGGCTCGGGAAGCAGGTCCGGGTAGACCGGGTCGCGCTTCTCGGCCTTCGCCGAGAACGACTCGACCATGTCGCCCGGTTGGAACATGCCGGCCTGCCAGGTCGCGATCTGGTCCAGCCCGGCGTCGACCGGGTGGTCCCGGGCGAAGTTCATCGCCACCTTCGTGCCCCAGATCGCGAGCGGCGACTTCGAGGCGATCTCCCGGGCCGTGCCGAGGACGCCCGCGAGCAGGGACTCGTGGTCGGCGTACACCTCCTGCACCAGGCCGACCTGGAACGCGCGGGCCGCACTCATCCGCCGGCCGGTGTAGGCCAGCTCGCGGGCCACCCCCTCGGGGATGACCTTGCCGAGCCGCTGCAGGGTGCCGACGTCGGCGGTCATCCCGATGTTGATCTCCATCACGGTGAAGAACGCGTCTGCGCTGGCGTAGCGGCAGTCCGCGGCCGTCACGAGGTCGACCGCGCCACCGATGCACCCGCCCTGCACGGCTGCGAGCACCGGCATGCGGGCCTTCTCCAGCGCCGTGAACGACCACTGCAGCCGGCGGGCCGTGGAGCGCACTTTTGCCTGCCGCCGACCGGCCTCGGCATCGGCGTCGTGGGTGCCCCCGAAGACCGACAGGTCCATGCCGGCACTGAAGTGCTTGCCGGTGCTGGAGATCACGACCACCCGGGCGCTGCCGGAGTCGCTGATGCCGGTCACGATCTCGGGGAGCTCGGACCAGAACGCGGGCACCATCGTGTTGAGCTCGTCCGGGCGGGACAGTCGCACGTGCGCGACCCCGTCGGTGATGTCGACGTCGAAGCAGCGGTAGGCCATCCCACGATCCTGCACCACGCCTGGGTAGCGTCGGTGAAGTGAGTGTCCTCGCCCTGTCCGGTGTCACTGTCGTCCGTGACGGGGCCACGCTGCTCAGTGGCATCGACTGGACCGTCGAGGAGCGGCAGCGCTGGGTGCTGCTCGGCCCGAATGGGGCCGGTAAGACCACACTGCTGGCGGTCGCGAGCGCGTCGCTGTTTCCCTCCTCCGGCTCGGTCACGCTGCTCGGCGAGCGCTTCGGTGAGGTCAACCTCGGGGAGTTGCGGACCCGGGTGGGCCTGACCTCGTCCGCGCTGAACGACCGCGTCCCTCCGCAGGAGAAGGCCGTCGACGTGGTGGTCACGGCTGCTCACGGCGTCCTCGGCCGCTGGAAGGAGGAGTACGACGACACCGACGTCGACCGCGCCGTCGAGCTCCTGGCGCGGGTGGGACTGCGTGCGTTCAGTCAGCGGCGCTTCGGGTCGCTGTCCGAAGGTGAGCGCAAGCGGGTGCTGCTCGCCAGGGCCCTGATGACCGACCCAGAGCTGCTCCTGCTCGACGAGCCGGCCGCCGGCCTCGACCTCGGTGCGCGCGAAGCCCTGCTCCGGATGCTCTCCCGGTTGTGGATCGCCCCTGACGCCCCACCGGCGGTCCTCGTCACTCACCACGTCGAGGAGATCCCGGTCGGCACCACCCACGCGATGCTGCTGTCCCGCGGCCGGGTGGTCGCCGCCGGGCCCATCGACGACGTCCTCACCGCGCGGCTGCTCAGTCAGGCCTTCGGCATCCCGCTGCAGGTCGCGACATCTGGGGGTCGTTGGATGGCGCGGGCGACACCCGCCTGACGGGCGAGACCGTCAGGGCTGGACGAGGGCGCGCTCGTCGACCCACTCGACGGCAGTGTCGCGGAGCTTGGCCTCGTAGGCCTTGGCGTGGTGAGCACAGAAGACAAGGTCACCCGAGGCCAGGACGACGCGCACACGCGCTTGGGCGCCGCATCGATCGCAGCGGTCGGCAGGGGTCAAAGTGGCGGGGGCAAGGGGTGTCACTGTTCCGGTCACGCTCAACACAACACCACACTTCGGGCCCGCGTTCCCACTGGGGGCAGGATGTGCGGCGTGTCGAAACACAGTGTTCGCGGGCCGCTGGAGGGTTTGCTCGTCGTCGACTTCTCCCGGGTCCTCGCCGGCCCCTTCGCGACGGTGATGCTCGCCGACCTCGGGGCCCGCGTGATCAAGGTCGAGAAACCAGACATTGGGGACGATTCGCGCGCCTACGGGCCTTTCCTGGGCGAGCGTTCGATGTACTTCGCGCGCGTCAACCACGGGAAGGAGTCGATCGCCCTCGACCTGGGCTTGCCCGCCGACCTCGCCGTTGCCCGAGCGCTGATCGCGCGCGCTGACGTCCTGGTGGAGAACTTCCGACCGGGTGTGATGCAACGCCTCGGTCTCGGCCCCGACGCCGTCCTCGCTGCGCACCCGTCGCTGGTCTACTGCTCGATCAGCGGCTTCGGGCATACCGGTCCCTGGTCGCAGCGACCCGCCTACGACGCCGTCGTACAGGGGATGAGCGGCATCATGGCGATCACCGGCTCGGCCGACGGCCCGCCGATCAAGCCGGGCTCGCCCGTCGCGGACCTGTCCGCCGGCCTCTATGCGTTCGGTGGGATCTGCGCCGCGCTGCGCAGTGGCCGTGGCACCCACCTGGACGTCGCGATGTACGACGCGACGGTGTCCCTTCTGGAAGGCGCTGCCCTCGCGTGGCTCGCGACAGGGGTGGACCCGGGCCGGATAGGCAACGCCCACTTCGCGATCGCGCCGTTCGACACCTTCGCCTGCGCCGACCGCGACATCACGATCTGCGCCGCCAACGACCTGCTGTTCGGCGCCCTGTGCACGACGCTCGGCCTGCCCGCGGTCCTGCGTGACGCACGGTTTGCCACGAACGTGGGTCGCCATGGCGACCGGGAGGTGCTCAAGGGGCTGCTGGAGGGTGCGCTGCGGACCGCTCCGGCTGCGCACTGGCTGACCGTCCTGGAGGCCGCGGGCGTGCCCTGCGGACCCATCAGCGGGGTGGCGGAGGCGGTCGGCTCGGAGCAGTCGGCGGTGCGGCAGATGGTGGTCGACGCCGGGGGCGTCCCCGTCCCTGGCAACCCGGTGAAGCTGTCGGCGTGGCCTGACGCGGGGTGGCGCGCGGCGGCCCCGCTGCTGGACGAGGACGGTCCGTCCCTGCGCGCCGAGTTCGGCACACCCTGACGATCAGGTCAGCTGGCACCTGAGCTGGCGACGGGCGAGGGGGTGGCCGTCGCGGTGGCGGTCGGAGTGACCGTCGGGGTGGCGGTCGGGGTGGCCGGCGGTCTGGTCCTCGGCCTCGGGGCGACAGAGCGCAGGGGCACGGCGGGAGGAACCGGTGCGACTCGGCCGGTGGGCGTACCGACGGCGGCTTCGGGAGCCCCTGTCGTCCGAAGGACCGAGGCGACGTGAACAGGTCGACCGGGCGCCGTCAGGCGGTGGCCGGTCCCGCTGCGGTGGGTCCTGAGGGACGCCGGCGGGGGACCGACGCCACGGTGGGGCGCTGCGAGAGTAGGGACGACCGTGGCGGGGACGTGCGAGCCTGCGCGACTCCGGGCGACGGCCCCCGGTGCGGGCGGGTGCGGTGCGGGCGGGTGCGGCGCGACAGCCCAGGCCAGGCCGGCCGTGCCGGAAACGGCAGCGACCCCCGTCAGGAAGGTCAGACTGTGGACGACCCGCACGGTGCGGTCACGACGCCGCACCGCGTCTGCGCCAGGGCCGGGGGAGCGCATCACCTCGTGGACATCGACAGCAGCGCCGTCGTTCTACAGCCCGCCGTCAGTGTGACGGCGGGCGTCGCTGTCAGGCGGTGGCGCGGGCCGGTCGTTCGAGGGGGCGCAGGTGCCGGCGGTCGTCGAAGGGCCGCACGCTGTCCCGCCCGGACTGCAGCTCGCCGAGCCAGGACCGCAGGCGCCCGGCGCCCTGGGCGGGGGAGGCCAGGACGCCGTCGAGCCGGACCAGCCGCACGCCATCAGCCTCGAGCCAGCGCAGCACGCAGCGCACCTCCTCCGCGGTCGCGGCGGGCAGCGGCCCCGCTTCGGGTAGGACGGTCTCGGCGGTGGCGAGCAGCGCGTCGACGAAGGGGCCGGGTGCCTGCCCGCGCGGCAGGACGCCCGAACCGACGAGCCGTCCGCGGCGCAGGACGGCCAGCTCCCACCCTAGGTCGGCCGTCGGCCGGGCCGCGACCAGCTCGGGCACCGAGGTGAGGGCCGTCATCCGCTGTAGGGAGGCCACCGACCTGACCAGCGCGGCCAGGCGGTCGCGCTGGAAGGCGGCATCCTCGAAGCGCTCCGCCTCGGCCAGCGCGGCAATCTTGCTCTGCAGCGCGTCGACGACGCCGGTCGGGTCGGCCGACACCAGGGTGCGGAACGCGTGGGCGTGAACCGAGTAGGCCTCGACGCTCTCGCCCTCCCCGAGCAGGCAGGGCGCGCCGCAGCGGCCCATCTCGGCCAGCACGCAGGCCGGCGAGGCCACCCGCACCGACAGCTTGCGGGTGCACTGCCGCAGCGGGATGGCCTCGTGCACGGCCGCGACGACCAGCTCCGCCGTGCGGGCGCTCGAGAACGGCCCGAGGTAGACGGCTCCGTCGCCGGTGACCTTGCGGACCAGTGACAGCCGCGGGAAGGCCTCGACGGTCAGCTTGACCCACGTGGCCTTCTCAGGGAACTTCGAGCGCCGGTTGTAGCGCGGACGGTGCTCGGCGATCAGCCGCAGCTCGCGGATCTCAGCCTCGAGGTCGGTCGCGCAGACCACCGGGTCGACGCGGTCGGCGAGGCCGACCATCTCCGCCATCCGGGTGCGCATCTCGGAGGCGGTGAAATAGGTCCGGACCCGGGAGCGGAGGTCGCGGGACTTCCCGACGTATAGGACCCGGCCTTGGACGTCGCGGAACAGGTAGACTCCGGGGGCGTGCGGGAGGCTGTCGGCGAGGTGCCGCTTGCGGCGCTGCTGCGGGGTGACCTGGGAGGAGAAGGTGCGCAGCTCCTCGAGCGAGTGGACGCCGAGGTTGCCCAGGCGCCCGATGAGGCCGTGCAGCACGTCGACGGTGGCCTGTGCGTCGTGCAGTGCCCGGTGGTCGGGAGTGATGCGCGTGCGGAACAGTCGACTCAGCGAGGAGAGCTTGCAGTCGGGGGCCTCGTCGCGGGTCAGCACGCGACGGGCCAGCCGGGCAGTGTCGAGGGAGTCAAAGCCGGGCCACTCGAGGTCGAGCTGACCGCAGCCGGCCTTGAGGAAGCCCAGGTCGAACGGGGCGTTGTGCGCGACCAGGACCGCCCCGCGGGCGAACTCGAGGAAGCTCGGCAAGGCCTCCGAAAGGCGCGGGGCACCGGCGACCATGCTGTCGGTGATGCCGGTCAGAACCGCGATGAAGGGCGGGATGGCCCGCGCGGGGTTGACCAACGTCTGGAACTCGCCGAGGACCTCGCCGCCGCAGACCTTGACCGCGCCGATCTCGGTGATGGCGCAGTCGAGGTGCGAGCCGCCTGTGGTCTCGAGGTCGACGACCACGAACACCGTGTCCCTCAGGGGTGTCCCGAGTTCGTCGAGCGTCATCTGCAGCGGCACCCTCCGGACGGTAGGTGCGGGGTCCGACAGGCCCTGGCAAGCACGGCGGCGACGCGCCGCCTAGGATTTGGACAGGAGGTGCGGATGGCGGCAGGAGGCGATCGCGGGCGTTGGCTCGCGACGGCGGTGGTCGCCATGCTCGCGCTCGGGTCCCTGCTGGTCACCCAACGCGGCGGTACGGCGGTCGCGTCGACCGTCCGGACCATCGACGAGGACGTGAGCGTCCCGGGAGGCCCGACGTTCCCCGGCACCGTGCGGCTGACGACGACGCTCTACCTGCCGGTCGGCGCGTCGGCCGCGCATCCGGCGCCGGCGGTCATCGTGTCGCCCGGTTTCGGCCAGAACAAGGGCTCGGTGGCGGCTGACGCCCGGGCGCTTGCCGACCGCGGCTACGTCGTCCTGGCGTGGACGATGCGCGGGTTCAACTTCGCGGTGGACGGCGGCAAGATCGCGCTGGACGCCCCTGACGCGGAGGTCGCGGACCTCAGCCGCCTCATCGACCACCTGGCCCAGCGACCGGACGTCCTGCACGACAGCGCCAACGACCCGCGGGTCGGCCTGGTCGGTGGCTCCTACGGCGGCGGCGTCTCGTTGATGGGTGCCGCCCTCGACAAGCGGGTCGACGCGGTCGTCCCCGTCATCACCTGGAACAGTCTCGAGTCCTCGCTGCTGCCGGGGGGCGTCTTCAAGGCGCAGTACGCCGCGGTCTTTTTCGCTGGCGCGTCGGGCGGTGGCTGCCGGTTGTTCGCTGCGCGGGTCTGCCAGACCTACACCCGCATCGCGCAGACCGGCCTCGCGACCCCGGCCGACCAGGCGCTGCTGCGGGCCTCGAGCCCCGGCCCGATTGCGGATCGGATCACCGCGCCGACCCTGCTCATCCAGGGCGAGGACGACACGCTGTTCCCCCTGTCGGAGTCGCTCGCGACTGCACGTGCGCTGAAGGCCAAGGGAACCGAGGTCCACCTGGTCTGGATGAAGGGTGGCCACGACGTGCCGTTCGGAGCCGCCGGCGAGTCCCGCATCCGGGCCATGACGGCCACCTGGTTTGATCGTTGGCTGCGTCGGGACCCCCGTGTCCGCACCGGACCGGTGTTCGGCTGGGACCGCAGTGGCGGCGACCCTGGTAGGTCGGCCTCGTTGCCGCCGATCCGGCCGGTCGGCACCGTCCCTGTCGAAGGCGCCTCCTCCGTCACGGTCACCAACCCGGCCGGCGGCCGACCCTCCTCCATCAGCAGCGTCCCCGGAGCCGGCTCCCTCGGGGGGCTCGCCTCGGGGCTGGGCTTCGACATCCCCGGCCAGGAGGCCCGCTGGCAGACCGCTCCGCTGGCCCAGACCCGGGAGCTGCTCGGCGCCGGCCAGCTCAAGGTGCACGTCGCCTCCACCACCGGCCAGGCCGTGCTGTTCGCGAAGGTCTTCGATGTCGCCCCCGACGGCAGCGCGCGCCTGCCCAATGGGCAGGTCGCCCCGATCCGCCTCACCGACGTCGGCGGCCCCGGCCGGGACGTGACCCTCGACCTGCCGACCCTGGCTCACGTTTTCCCTGCGGGCAACCGGATCCGGGTCTCAGTCGCCTCGACCGACCTGGCCTACGCCGGACCTCTGGCCCCCGCGTCGTACGACGTGTCGTTGGTGACCACGTCGGCACTGACCTTGCCGCTGGTGGCCCTGTCGGGAGCCAAGGGCTACGGCAACCTCGCGTTGGTGAGCGGCCTGCTGCTCGGGCTGCTGCTCGTCGTCGCCGCCTACGTCCTGGTGCGCCGAAGGCGCCGGCCACCGGACCTCGGAGACGACGACGTACCCCCTGTCGTCATCCGTGGGCTGGCCAAGAGCTACGCCGACGGCTTCCGGGCCGTCGACGGGGTCGACCTGGTCGTGGAGCGCGGCCAGGTCCTGGGGCTGCTCGGTCCCAACGGCGCGGGCAAGACGACGACGCTCCGGATGCTCGCCGGCCTCATCAAGCCGTCTGAGGGCTCCGTGCAGCTGTTCGGTCGCGAGGTCGTCTCGGGCGCGCCGGTGCTGTCGAGGGTCGGGTTGTTCATCGAGGGCCCCGGGCTGCTGCCGCACCTGACGGGCACCGAGAACCTGCGGCTGTACTGGACGTCGACCGCCCCGTCGATGGAAGGCTCCTTCATCGAGGAGGCGCTCGAGATCGCCGGGCTCGGCGACGCCGTCGACCGACCGGTGCGGACCTACAGCCAGGGCATGCGACAGCGGCTCGCGATCGCGCAGGCAATGCTGGGCAAGCCCGACCTGCTCGTCCTCGACGAACCCACCAACGGCCTGGACCCGCCGCAGATCAAGGAGGTGCGCGAGGTGTTGCAGGCCATCGCCGCCACCGGCCGGACCGTGCTCGTCAGCAGCCACCTGCTGTCGGAGGTCGAGCAGACCTGCTCCCATGTCGTCGTGATGAGCCGGGGCAAGATCGTCGCCCAAGGCTCGGTCGACGACCTGCTCGCCGACAGCGGCACGGTGCACGTCGAGGTGCCGGACAAGGAGCGGAACCGGGCGATCGAGGTGGCCACGGACCTGCCGGGCGTGCTGTCGGTGCACGTCGACGGACACGCGGTCGTCATCGAGCTCGGGGACGTGTCCCGCGCCGACATCGTCGCCGCTCTGGTCCGAGCCGACGTCGACGTGCTCGGGGTGGCCTCGCGGCGCCGCTTGGAAGACGTGTTCCTCGAGCTCACCGGGACCGGCCGGTGATCAAGGTCGAGGTGTTGCGCCAAGCCAAGCGCCGCCGGACGATCTACGCGTTCCTGGCCCTGCTCGCTATCCCGCTCATCGTCATGACAGCCCTTCTTGTCAACGGCGGGCCGCAGGACCGCGGCGGCCAGCCGCAGCTGGTCGACGTTGCCTCCGCCAGCGGCCTGAACTTCGCCCTGTTCATGCTGCTGGCGACCTCACAGTTCCTGCTCGTGGTGGTCGTGTCGCTGTTCGCCGGCGACGCCGTTGCGAGCGAGGGCCAGTGGGGGTCGCTGCGGTATCTGCTGACCAGGCCGATCCCGCGCGCCCGCCTGCTGCGGACCAAGCTCGTGGTCGCGTCCCTGTACGCCGCCGTCGCCGTCGTCCTGGTTCCCCTGGCCTCCCTGGCGATGGGGGCCGTCGCCTTCGGCTGGTCAGCGGTGCAGACGCCCCTGGCCGGCGCCCTCGGCATCAACACCGGCCTGTCACGGCTGGCGCTCGGCACCGGCTATGTCGTCGCGACGATGGCCGTCGTCGTCGCGCTGGCGTTCTTGTTCTCGACGATGACCGACGCCCCGCTGACGGCCGTCGGGGGAGCGGTCGTGCTGGTCGTCGTGTCGGAAATCCTGGACCAGGTCTCGGCTCTCGGCACGATCCGCAACGGCCTCCCGACGCACTACTGGCTGTCCTGGCTCGACCTGCTCGTCGACCCGGTCAACGCCTCCCACATGACGACCGGACTGCTCGCCATGGTCCCCTGGGTCGCCGTACCCCTTGCTCTGGCGTTCTGGAACTTCAGCCGCAAGGACATCCTGAGCTGACGCCTGACAGGCGCGGTGCCAGCGAGGTGTCAGGTCGAGGTCCTAGGGTGCGCAGGTGCCTGTGCCTCTCCCCGGACCTGACACCCGCTGGCGCTGCCGCCAATGCGGCAACCTGACGCGCTTTGACGTGACACGCACGACCCACGCGCGGGAGTACGTGCACGTTGACCTCGCCGGCGAGCAGGCCGTCGAGGAGAGGGAGGTCACCGAGGACGTGGTCGAGCACGTGTCGTGCCGATGGTGCTCGGCCGTCGACGCTGTCGAGGTCATCGCCAGACCTTCCGCTTCGTCGGTCACTTCCCAGGCTGCGCCCTAGCACCGATGGACGTGCTGCCCGGACCGGTGCGCACGCGCGTCCTCGCGCTGGCCAGCGAGCGGCTCGGTGCCCTCACCCCCGAGCTCGTTCCCGCGTCGCTCAAGGCCGTTGCCCGATTCACGCCTGCCAAGCGTGCTCGCCTCGGCGCGGCAGCGCTCGCCGCCGCGCTCGAGAGCGACCCGGTGTTCCGGCAGGGGGTCGCCGACCTCGCCAAGGTGGCCCGGCCCGAGCTGGTGACGGCCCTGTTGGCCGGTACGCCGCTGCCGACAGCACCTGTCGAGGAGGTGGCCGCCGTCGCCTACGTGGTCCGGGCGCCCGGTTGGCAGAGCCTGGTCGAGGCGGCAGCGGCGGAGCTTCGCGCACGGTCCCAGGCGGTCGCGGGCAGCGCCAAGGTCGATGCCGTCCAACGGCTCACCGAGCAGCTTGCCGCCGTCCGGGAGACGGGCCGCAGCGAGCTCGCCGCCGCCCGGGCGCAGGCCGAGGCGGCAGCACTGGAGCTCACCGCCGTACGACGCAAGGTCCGCGAGATGGGGGACCGGGCCGGCCGCGCCGAGCAGGCGCAGCGCTCAGCGGAGGCGGCGTTCCAGGTGGCCCGGGGCGAGCTGGAGGCGGTGCAGGCCTCCCGGGACGAGGAGCTCCGTGCCCTACAGGACCGGGTGGCCGACGCCGAACGGCAAGTGGCCCAGGCCAGGTCAGCCGCGCGGGAGGGCCGGCAGGACGACCAACTGCGACTGCGGCTGCTGCTCGACGCCCTCGTCGGGGCGGCCCAGGGTCTGCGTCGCGAGCTGGCCCTGCCGCCGGCCGTGGGACGCCCGGCCGATGCCCTGGCGGCGGACTACGGCTCGGGGGTGGCGGCGCCGTCGCTGCAGGGGCGCGCGGCGGACGACCCGGCGCTGCTGGAGGCACTGCTCGGCGTCCCCACGACGCATCTGGTCATCGACGGCTACAACGTCACCAAGACCGGCTACGGCGCGCTTGCCCTCGAGGCCCAGCGCGGCCGGCTGCTGAGCGGCCTGGGTGGGCTGTCGGCGCGCACCGGCGCGGAGGTGACCGTCGTCTTCGACGGCTCGGACGCAGCCGTGCCGGTAGCTCTGCCGGCGCCGCGCGGGGTGCGGATGCTGTTCAGCCGGACCGGGGAGACGGCCGACGAGGTGATCCGACGGCTGGTGCGACACGAGCCGGTAGGGCGACCTGTCGTGGTGGTGTCCAGTGACAGGGAGGTCGTCGACGGGGTGGTCCGGGCGGGGGGGCGGGCCGTGCCGTCGAGGGGCTTGGTCCGGCTGCTGGACCGCTGACCCGTCGCCGCGCGAGGTTCTGTCGGTGGGTCTGCCTAGGTTCGGGGACACGGCCGAGGGTGCCGTCGGAGAAGTGGAGAGTCCAGTGCTCATCGACTGCGACGCGTGCGCCGTGCGCGACCTGCAGTGCGGCGACTGCGTGATGACCGTCCTGCTCGGCCCGACTGCGTGGGCCGACCCGGACCGTCCCGGGGTCTACGACGTCGACCCGCAGGAGGCGCTGGCCCTCGAGGCCTTGGCCGACAGCGGCCTGGTTCCCCACCTGCGACTGGTCCCGCTGGGCCGTCCCGACGACCCTGGCCGGGCCAGCAGTGCCGCCTCGTGAGGCCTTCAAGAGCTCAGAGCTCCGCCGGTCCGGCGGTGCACGGGCGCGTCCTGGTCAGCATGCTTGTGCGTGAAGCAGAGGGCCGAGAGACTGCTGTTCCAGGCCCGCGAGTGCGGGGCGTCGGCGGACATGGACGGGGCAAAAGGTGCGCGAGCTGCACGTCGTCGCGGTCAGCGAGGACGGACGCCACGTCCTCCTCGCCGGCACCCGGGGAGCCACCAGTGGCGGCTTTCGGGTAGCCCTCGACGACCGGCTCGCGTCGGCGCTTCGCGGCGACCTGCCCCGACCCGGCGAGGTCGCACCGCATGTCTCCGAACTCACCCCCAAGCAGATCCAGGCCCGCTTGCGGACCGGTGAGCCGGCTGAGTCGATCGCCGCGTCGGCGGGGGTCCCGGTGGCCCGGGTCGAGCGGTTCGCCGGCCCCGTCGAGGGCGAGATGGCCCGGATGATCGACGCCGCCCGCGCCGCCTTCCTCGTCCGGGGCCGCCTCGGCCGCTCGGCCGCCCCCCTCGGCCACACCGTCGACGCCGCGATCCAGGCGGCGCCCTCGCTGCGTCCTGACAGCGCCGAGTGGTCGACGCTGCGCGAGGAGAGCGGCAGCTGGCTCGTCACCGTGACCTGGTACGCGCGGGGGCGCAGCCGCCGGGCCAGCTGGCGCTACGCGCCGTCCTTGCAAACCGTCACCGCGCTGGACCCGGTCTCGGCCACGATGGGCTACGCCGGCAGCGAGGCCGCGGCAGCTCCCCGTCGGCCAGCGGCGACCGGCGTGGCCGTCACCAGCACGCCAGCCAGGAGCGCGCCGGCCCGCAAGAAGGTGCCTGCGAAGAGCGCAGCACCGGCAAAGGCAGCCGCAGCGAAGGCAGCCGCAGCAAAGGCAGCGGCGAAGCCGGCTACCAGGCGCGGCGCCGCCAAAGCCACGCCTGCGAAGGTGGCTCCGGCGAAAGCGGCTGTGAAGAAGTCGTCGGTGGCGAGGGCAGCGGTGGACAAGGCAGCGGTGGACAAGGCAGCCCCGAAGGCTGGCTCGAAGGCTGGCTCGAAGACCACGAAGCCGGGCCCGCGTGCACGAGCACCACGGACGCTGACCGTGGTGCCGGATCCGGAGCCTCTGACGCAAAGGCCGACGGCGCGCGAGCGTCAGGCCCCGGCGGCGGGCAAGCGGATCGGTCCCGCCGGGCGGCAGGGCGCGAAGACCCGCGCCGCGGTTCCCGGCTGGGCCGACGTCCTGCTGGGGACCAACCCGACCGCTCCGAAGGTGGACGACCACTGAGGGGTAGGACGGCCGCGCGCATACGGCCGGCCCAGCACAGCGGGTGACGCCGCCGAGCGGGACGGCTCCCGCGCCGTAGGCTGCGAGGCGTGCCGCCCACCGCCTCCCGCCGCCGTGTGGAGCGGGTCCTGGCCGTCGGGCTGTCAGCCCAGCTGCTGGTCGCCGGCGTGGCCGCCGTGGAGCTGCAACCTGGGCCCAGCTCGAAGGCGGCGAGCCGGCCGGTGGCGGTGCAGGTCGTCAACGGCCGCGCCGACGTACAGGCCCGCACAGCTTCGGTTCGGGCGCTGCTGCACGCCAGGGCCACGGCGGTGCTGCGCAAGGATCGGCTGGGCTTCCTCGCCACGGTCGACCCGCTGTCGGCGGCCTTTCGCGGGCGTCAAGCCAAGCTGGTGGACGCCCTTCACGACGTACCGCTGGCGAGCTGGTCCTACGAGCTCGACGCAACCCACGACCGGGCGCACACGGCGGCTCTCGACGCGCATTGGGGCACCTGGTGGGCGCCGGACGTGACCTTGCGGTATGCCCTGGAGAGCTTCGACCAGCGGCCAACGGTGCAGCCGCAGGCGCTGACCTTCGTCCGGCGCGGCACCCGTTGGTACGTCGGGTCCGACGACGACTTCGCCACCTCAGGCCATTCCACGACCCGGGACCTGTGGGACGGGGGAGCTGTCGTCGTCGTGCGGGGTGTGGCGTGCCTGGTGCTGAGCCACCCGGGCCACGCGGCGCTGGCCCGGTCGCTGGTCGACGACTGCGACGCGGCGGTCCCACGCGTGAGCGCGGTGTGGGG
>JANXUE010000088.1 GCA_025352005.1 Frankiales bacterium | reverse complement strand
GCGCCCGCGCGTCGGCACCAGTCGCTTGAGGGCCGGGACTACGGACGGGTGCTCGTGGATGAAGTGCCACGCGGCCCGGCTGAGGGGGCGTTCGGCCGCCGCATAGGCCGACGCCCGCCACGTCACGTCCCGGGACAGGGCACGGGAGTCACCTGCTTGGCGTCGGTACTCCAGGAGCATGAGCCCGTTTGCCCAGCGCGGGTCGTCGTCACGCTCAGGACGGAATTCGTGCAGGACCCGCCACTGGGGACGGCTCCGCAGGTAGCGCTCGGTCGCTCGGCGCACGACCGGCCAGCCGGCGTCGTCGACGAGGACTAGGGCGCTGTCCGCCAGCAGCGGCTCAACGATCCCGAGAGCGAGGTAGTGGGTCAGCGCCGTGTGGGCGCCGTCGTAGAAGTAGACCC
Organism: Frankiales bacterium; assembly: GCA_025352005.1. Classification (GTDB taxonomy): domain Bacteria; phylum Actinomycetota; class Actinomycetes; order Mycobacteriales; family SCTD01; genus RYN-111. The sequence continues at coordinate 2,385 of JANXUE010000088.1, read as the reverse complement.
CTACCGGGGTCGGCACGACCTGTGGGCGAGCGAGAACGTCGAAGCTGTCGCCCTCGAGCAGGGTCAGCAACGACGACCGTGCCCAGCGTTCGAGGTTGGAGTGCAGGGCCTGTCGGGCCGTGGCGCCGAGCATGCCGAACTCCAGGAAGTTCTCCACCGCGAAGAAGTGACCCTGCTCGCGCCCGTTCATGACACCACACAGCGACCGTCCCTGGTAGGTCCCCACCTCGAGGTAGGCCTCATCGGCAGGCATCATCGACACCGCCAGGTGTAGGACGGCGAGGACGTTCGCCGTCGTGAAGCCCTCCGTGGCGTCGACGATCTGCTGGAAGCGGTCGTCCCTCGGCGCGCCATCGCGCACGCCCTGTTCGGTAAAGGCTGTGGGCAGGGCTTGCAGAAAGGCAACGGCGTCCATGGGCGGCTCCTGATGTCGGGACGGTCAAGATAGACGCTCAGAGATGGGCGCCGGGCGGTGCGGCCTTCCCGGCCCGTGCCACCCGGCGCATCAGTGACCGGCGTCGTCCCACGTACGACCCACGCCCACGCTTACGTCGAGCGGCACCGACAGCGGGTAGGCGCCGCCCATCTCCCGCCGCACCATGGCCTCGAGGTCGTCCCGCTCCCCCGGCGCGACCTCGAGCACAAGTTCGTCGTGCACCTGGAGCAGCAGCCGGGAGTCCATCTTGGCGGCCTTCAACGACGACGCGACCCCCAGCATCGCCATCTTGATGATGTCGGCGGCGGAGCCCTGGATGGGGGCGTTCAGGGCCATCCGCTCGGCCATCTGCCGACGCTGCCCATTGTCACTGGTGAGGTCCGGCAGGTAGCGGCGACGGTCCAGGATGGTGGAGGTGTAGCCGTCGCGACGCGCCTGGGCGACGACGTCACGCAGGTAGTCGCGGACCCCGCCGAAGCGCTCGAAGTACGCCGTCATCTGCTCCTTGGCCTCCTCGGTGGTGATCCGCAGCTGGGCCGCAAGGCCGAAGGCGGACAGCCCGTAGGCCAGGCCGTAGGACATCGCCTTGACGCGGCGGCGCAGCTCCGGGTCGACCTGCTCGACCGGGACGCCGAACGCCTGAGAGGCGACGTAGGTGTGCAGGTCCTCCCCGGTGTTGAAGGCCTCCTTCAGGCCCACGTCCTCGGACAGGTGCGCCATGATCCGCATCTCGATCTGGCTGTAGTCGGCCGTCATCAGCGCCTCGAAGCCGGGACCCGCAACGAACCCCTGGCGGATCTCGCGGCCCTGCAGGGTGCGGATCGGGACGTTCTGCAGGTTGGGGTTGTCGCTGGACAGCCGCCCGGTGGCGGCGACCATCTGCTTGAACGTGGTGTGGATTCGGCCGTCGTCCGCCACCGTGGGCAGCAGCTGCTTCTCGACGACCATGAGCAGCCGAGTGACCTCCCGGTGCTGCAGCAGCGCCTCGATCACGGGGTGGGTGCCTAGCAGTCCCTGCAGCGCGTCGGCGTCGGTGGTGTAGCCGGTCTTGATCTTCTTGGTCTTCGGCAGGCCGAGCTCGTCGAACAGCAGGGCCTGCAGCTGCTTCGGGGAGTTCAGCCCGAACTCGTGGCCGACCGTCGCGTAGGCCTCCTCGGCCGCCAACCTCACCTGGTCGCGGAGCCGGTCCTGCATCGCCTCCAGGTGCGGCACGTCGGCGGCGATGCCGGTGCGCTCGCAGTCGGCCAGGACCTGCACCAGCGGCAGCTCCACGTCGCGTAGCAACGCCGTCCCGCCGCGCCGGACCAGGTCCTCGTCGAGCGCGACAGCCAGGTCGGCGACCGCCCGGGCCCGCAGCGCCGCGTCCTCGGCGGTCCGCTCGCCCTCGTCCTCCTCGAAGGACAGCTGACCGTCCTCGACCTCGGCACGCAACTCGGTCCGCAGGTAGCGCAGCGACAGGTCGGCCAGGTCGAACGTCCCCTGACCCGGCAGCGCGAGGTACGCCGCGAGCGCCGTGTCCGAGGTGAGCCCCGCGACCGTCCAGCCACGGGCGGTCAACGCGAGCAGCGGCCCCTTCGCATCGTGCAGTGCCTTCTCCACCGACGCGTCGGCCAGCCAGGCGGCCAGGGCCGCGTCGTCCTCCGGCGTCAGCTCACCCAGCAGCAGGTACGCCGCGTCGTCGGCGCCCTCCACCGCGGCAGGCGCGTCTTCAGCCGGCGACGGCACGGCCAGCGCCAGTCCGGTCGCATCGCCGGTCCCTCGGCCCCAGGAACCCTTGACCGCCATGCCGACCCGTTGCCCACGGGGCAGGTTGGCCAGGAAGCTCGCCACCTCACCCGGACCGAGGACGCGGACGGCGACCTCGAAGCCCTGCTCGGCCTCGGGCTCGACGGCCGACAGCGTGGCGTAGAGCCGCTCGCGCAGGACCCGGAACTGCAGGGCGTCGAAGA
>JANXUE010000050.1 GCA_025352005.1 Frankiales bacterium | reverse complement strand
GCGGCGCGATGTCGGTCGTGAGGGTGCGACCGTCGAGCTCCCACTTCTTGCGCCCACCGTCGAGCAGCTTGACGCTGTCGTGGCCGTAGAGCTTGAAGTACCAGTACGCGTACGCGGCGAACCAGTTGTTGTTGCCGCCGTACAGCACCACGGTGTCGTCGTTCGCGATCCCCTTGAGGCCGAGCAGCTCCTCGAACTGCTCCCGGCTCACGAAATCCCGACGCACCTGGTCCTGCAGCTCGGTCTTCCAGTCCAGGCGGACGGCGCCGGTGATATGACCGCCGTCGTAAGCGGACACGTCCTCGTCCACCTCCACGAGGACGACCTTCGGGTCGGACAGGTGGGCCTGCGCCCAGTCGGCATCGACGAGAACATCTGTGCGGCTCATGCGGGTGCTCCTTGTGAGGTAGTGAGGCGTTTGAAGATCAGGTAGAGCTCGCAGCCGAGGCACAGGCCCACGGCGGCGTTGAGCAGGGCGGCGACCAGCGCGAACCCGGTGAAGACCTGACCGGCAAGCTGCGCCCCCGCCAGGAAGCTGACCACGCCGCCGACCGCGAACAGCAGCCCCACGACCTGGGCGAAGCGCGGCGGGCCCGCGTCCTCCAGCTCGGCGGGCGGGTCGAGTCGCGGGCGCACCAGCTTGCTGAACACCAGCTGGTACGGCGACTTCCCCCGGCTACCGAGCGCGAACACGACCGCTTGGGCCGCGAGCAGGAGCCCGGCAGCGGTCGGGGCGGTGCTGATGAGCAGGGTGACGACCAGGACGAACGAGGTGAGCCAAGCCCCCAGACGGGGACCACGTGGGTCGATCATGCGGTGCGCTCCGGAGACTGGACGCCGTGCAACGGCGTGACTGTGGGCTTCCACGGACGCAGAGGTAGATCGCGTCCGGGCTGATCGGGCGGGCCAAGAGGCGGGCTGGATCAGTCAGGTCAGCAGGCAGGCCGACACAGGCAGCTCTGGGCGCGGCACAGGTCGATCGACCTCCGCTTGACCAACACGAGCTCCATGGTCATGAGAGTACCGCCTCGCCCAGTGCGGACAGAACCTCCGCCTTCCTGGGCTGGCCCGCCGCGCGCAGGACCTCGCGCCCGTGGCCGTCCAGCACGAGCGTCGTGGGCGTCTTGAGGATGCTCAGCCGCCGCACCAGGTCGAGGTTGCTCTCGGCGTCGACCTCGACGTGCGCCACGCCTGGCGTCAGCTCGGCCACGTCACCCAGTACCCGCTTGGTCGCCCGGCACGGGGCGCAGAAGGCGCTGCTGAACTGCAGCAGGGTGGCGCGCTCGCCGGCCTGGTTGCCGGTCGCCTCGATCAGCGGACGCAGGTCCTCGCGCGCGTCATGGCCGTGCGCGGCTGGGTGGGCGACCGGGCCTGCTTCGGCGTGGTTCGCGGCGTTCCTGGCCACCTTGGCCACTGCCTTGGTCTGGCGAAGTCGACCGTCGGTCCGGCGGTGCCAGACCGCCAGCGCAGCGGTGACGGCCAGGACAGCCAACAGGGCGTAGATGCCGGTCACGTTGATGGCCAACCCCTCCGTCGCCCGTTCCCTTCCCCGGGATTCCCATCAGCGCTACCCGGCGGCAAGCCGGACGACGTCAACCGCGGGTGGTGAGGACGGTCGGGCCGGACCGGGCGTCGACGACGAGGCCGGCGGGCGTGACGTGCACCCCGGTCAGCGCGAGGCGGTACGGCAGGGAGCCGATCGGCACCCGCAGGTCGAGCCGCCCGGCGAGGGCGTTGTCGAGCAGCGACGAGGACTGGCCCAGAACGGTCAGCCTCTGGGCGGTGATGACAACGGACGACCCCGACAGCCGCACGGTGGAGTCGGTGGAGACCTCCACGGCCTGCCCGAGGACGGTCAGGCGGGCCGTGACGCGGACGCCCGAGCCGGTAGGGGTGACGCTCACACCGGCCAGCGAGCCGACCGACGCCACGTCGGCGTAGGTCACGACCGCCGAGGCCGTCAGCGCAGCAACGGGGACGGCGGACACCGTGCCCGAGAGGGCCTGCGATAGCGGTAGCTCAACTCCGTGCAGCGACACCGTGAGGGAGGCCAGCCGGACGCCGCCGCGCCGGAGCGAGCCGGTCGTGAGCTCGATCCGGTTGTAGCGGCCGCTCACGGCCTGGGTAAGGAAGGGAAACCCGGTGATCGACACCGACGGGTCCGAGGTCAGGCCGGCCGAGGTGCGCAGCTGGTGGGCGACCTGCCTCTGCGCAATTCGCACCCCTACCCGGTCGGCGACGACCAGGAACAGCGCGAGGACGACCAGCCCGGTCAGCAGTCGTCTCATCGCGCGGCACCGAACCCTTGACGAACAGGTACGACGGGTTGCGGGGACGCCACCGGCTCAGGCCCCCGAGAAAAGGACGACGACAACAAGAAGGACCGGCCCGAGCAGCACGTACGCCAGGACCACTGAGGCCGACCGCAGCGCAGCGACCCGGCGGGCGTCCTCGTTGGTGGGCGACAACTCCGCCCCGGCGAGGTCCAGGGCAAGGTCGACCGTGGCGACGCAGGCCGCCGACACCAGGCCCACCAAGCCAGCCCTGCCGGTGCTCAGATGGCCACCGGCGACGAGCGCGCTGACCAGGGCACCGACCCCCAGGCTGACCAGCAGACCCGGCCAGGTGCGGGTGGCACCCAAGGTCAGGGGCGGCCGGGCGACCACCGCATCCGACAGCCGCCCCGCCAGCAGTCCGGCAGCCGCTGCTGCGAGGCCGGCACGTAGCGGCCACGTGCCACCGGTAAGCAGCAACGCGGCCGGCAGGCAGGCGGCACAGCAGACGAGCACCACCACGACGAGGGTGTCCGCGAGGGACTCGGTCACCCTTGCCCGGTCGCGCCGGACGAGCTGATGGAGCAAGCCACCCACCAGGGAAAGTGCGACGACCCCGGCCAGGCCACCGACCCGCCCACCGTCGACCTCGACGACGACGTCGGCGGCGATCGCTGCCGCCGTACCGACAACGAAGATGCCAGCGGAGGCGGGAACATCGACGAGGGCGAGGAAGGCCACTGCGGACAGGGCCTGCAGTACGACGACACCGGCCAGCAGCGGGGCGTCGCCAAGGACGGCGAGGCCGAGCAGGGCCGCACCGAGCAGGCCGGAGACGAGCCCGTGAACAACCAGACCCGCACGGCGCGGCGCCGGCCGGGTCACCGCCAGCGAGGGCGTCACGGGTCGGGTCACAGGGCAGAACCTAGCCGCCGGCGAAGGGCGGAAGGCACTCCACGACGCTGGCGTCACCCACCAGAACGGTCCCGTGCGGACGCGCGCCGACCGGGTCGCCGTCGACGAGGAACGCACAGCACCCGAGCACCTGCGCGAACCGTAGGTCCCTTCCGGCCCGTACGACGGTGAGCACGTCAGCCAGCGTCCCGGATGGGACGCAGTCCTCGGCGACACCCGCCGCGGCCTTGACCGCGGCGAAGTAGCGAACCGTGCTCATGCCGGTACCAGCGAACGGATCTGGCGGGCCAGGCGCACGATCAGGTCGGGGGTGGCGGCCTTCTCCGCGTCGCCGTGCACGAGCAGCAGCGGAAGGGGTGCCACGTCGACGATGCACTCCACCGGGCTCGCTGGCTGCGGGTCCCACGGCAGGGGCCAGATCCGGGTCCGGAGGACAACCCGGGCGACAGCCCTCCCGGCCCTGTTCTGGATCACGAACAACACCCGCCGCATCGCGACGGTGTCCCGGTAGTACCAGTGGCTCGAGGTTACCCACGGTGCTGTGCCCGCCGGAGCGACCGTGCCCGGTGCCGGTGTGGTTGGTGAACCATGAGCGAGCACCGCGCAGATGTCCATGCTCGTCGCCGGAGTAGGGACAGCATGCAGCCAGACACCGTCAGAGGGCCGCAGCTTCACTCCGCCAGTGTGCCTGCCCGGCGCTCGGCGCTCCCCGCAGGTGATCGATCGGTGCGGTTCCGCTAACCTGGCCTTTCATTCGAGGCAATGGCGCCTCTCCACGGCTTCCCCTCAACAGCCGACCCGGAGGTACGCCCACGTGGCCACGCTGCTCCTGCTCACCAATGCGATGACCCCCTCGTCCGAGGTGCTTCCTGCCCTCGGACTGCTCGGACACTCGGTGCGCGTGGCGCCTCTCGAGGTGTCCGCGCTCCTGGACGACAGCGGCTCGCAGCCAGCCGACGCGATCCTCGTCGACGCGCGCCGCGACCTCGTCCAGGCCCGCTCCCTGTGCCGCCTCCTACGTACGACGGGCGTCAGCTCACCCGTCTTCGCGGTCCTCACCGAGGGTGGCCTCGTCGCCCTCACCGCTGAGTGGGGCGTCGACGACGTGCTGCTCGACACGGCCGGCCCGGCCGAGGTCGACGCCCGCCTGCGCCTGGCCACCGGACGGGTGGCGACGAGTCCCGAGGCGACCAACGAGCCCGGCGTCGTCCGAGCCGGCGAGCTGACGATCGATGAGGGCACCTACACCTGCAAGCTGCGCGGCCGGGCACTGGACCTGACCTTCAAGGAGTTCGAGCTCCTGAAGTACCTCGCCCAGCACCCTGGCCGCGTCTTCACCCGGGCACAGCTGCTCCAGGAGGTCTGGGGCTATGACTACTACGGGGGCACCCGCACCGTCGACGTGCACGTGCGTCGGCTGCGCGCCAAGCTCGGTCCCGAGCACGAGCAGCTCATCGGCACAGTCCGGCACGTCGGCTACAAGTTCGTCACGCCGCCGCTGGCCGCGCTGCCCGAAGAAGCCGCTGTCCTGGGTTCGCTGGACGTGACCCAGCAGTCCGTGGACCTGTCCTGACCCGCTAGCCCCCTGTACGGCGAAGCCACCTCGTCAGGCCCGTCACCCCGAGCGCGCCGTTTGCCTCGGTACCGTGAGCAGGTGATCCCTTCTGTCCTGCTCCGGCTGTCCGACGGGGACGTCGGGGACGTGAAGGCCCTGGTGGAGGTGGTGACCGCGCACGACGGCTCGCCGCCGTTGTCCGACCACGTGATGCTGCACCTGCCGAGGGGCGGCGACGCCGACGTGCGGCACCTGCTGGTCCGCAACCCCGAAGGTGCGCTCCTGGGCTACGCCCACCTCGACGTGACCGACCAGCTCGAGGGCCCGTCGGCAGAAGTGGCCGTTTTGCCTTCCGCACGTGGGGCCGGGATCGGACGCTCCCTCGTCGAGGGGCTCGTGCTGCAGTCGCCCGATGGCCGGCTGCGGCTGTGGGCGCACGGCGACCACGCAGCAGCCACGAAGCTGGCTGCCTCGCTGGGGTTCGATCGCACCCGCACCCTGTGGCAGATGCGGCGGCCCCTGACCGAGGCGCTGTCTCCGGGGTCGCTGCCAACCGTCTCCTTGCCGGAGGGCATCACGGTCCGGACCTTTGTCGTCGACCAGGACGAGCAGGACTGGACCGTCCTCAACAACAAGGCGTTCGCCGCGCACCCGGACCAGAGTGATTGGGGCATCGAGGAAGTGCTCGTCCGGGAGGCGGAGCCGTGGTTCGACCCGGCTGGGTTCTTCCTGGCGTTCCGCGGGTCCTCCCTGGTCGGGTTCCATTGGACCAAGGTGCACGGGAAGACCCGTCACGCCGACGCTGACGATCCCTCCCACAGACACGACCACGACGCCCTCGGCGAGGTCTACGTGGTCGGTGTCGACCCGTCCGAGCAGGGCCATGGGCTCGGGCCCGCCCTGACGCTGCTGGGCCTTCACCACCTGCAGTCCCTCGGCCTGGCGGAGGTCATGCTGTACGTCGACGAGGGCAACACCAACGCGATCCGGGTCTACGAGCGGCTCGGCTTCACCCGGCACACCACCGACGTCTGCTTCTCCCGCCGCGTCTGAGTCACGCAGGGGGCCGGGCCGGACGCCAGCGGCGGAGCAGGACCAGGCCGAGAACGGGGATGCCGGTCGAGAAGGCAAACAGCACCGCGCGGGCACCTACCTCGCCGACCGCGGTCTTGTCGAGCAGCGACAGGGCAAGGCCGAGCGCACCCCCCACGGCCCAGCCAAGCTGCAGGGCCGTCTCGGAGAGCGCGAATGCCGAACCGGTCTGAGCCGGCGGAACGTGGCTCTGCAACGACGCGTCGAGGGCGTACTTCCCCAGGGAGGCGCCGAGCCCGACCGACCCGACAGCCAGGGCCTCGACCATCGTGCCCCCGAGGGCTGCCGCAAGCAGACAGGCCACGCTGGGTGCGATCAGGGCGACGGCGGTCAGCCGGGCTGTGCGCTCGGCGGTCAGCCGGGAGGCAAGTGCCGTCCCCACCAGGCCACCCCCGACGGCAGCCCCGAGGACAAGGCCGACCGTCGGAGCTGACGCGCCGTGGGCCTTGAGCAAGATGGCGAGGCCTAGCGTCAGCAGGCCGCTGATGGCGCGCAGCGAGACGGTCCCGACGAGGGCGCGCTTGATGTGGCGCGGCGCCGACGACATCGAGAAGCGGGTGGCGCGGCGCACCTCGCCGGCGACGGCGTCATCGACGTGCGAGGGCAGCCGCAGGGCCGCGGCTCCGCCGATCAGGAACAGCACCGTCGCCAGCCGCAGGTCCCAGTCGGAGCCCAGCGTGTTCGTGATCGCCACCCCTACGGCGGCGGCGATCCCGGACGACACCAGTGACGCGATGTTCAGCCGGGCGTTCGAGGCCACCAGCCCCAGCGCGGGCGGGCGCACCCGGATGACGGCGGCAGCGCGGGCCACGCCGTACGCGCGTTGCAGCACCAGAATGGCCAACGCCTGGGGGTACAGCGCCAGCGACGCCAGGGAACCGGCCAGCGTCCAGGCGACCAGACCGCGACCCGCCGTCGTCAGCGCGAGCACGTTGCGACGACCGTGCGGGAAGCGGTCCAGCGCCGGTCCGGCGACCGGCACGAGCAGCGAGAAAGGCAGCAGCGTCATCAGCAGGTAGAGCGCGATCTTTCCGCGGGCGGCCTCGGCCGAGACCTGGAAGAACGCCGTGCTGGCAAGGGCGACGGC
>JANXUE010000040.1 GCA_025352005.1 Frankiales bacterium | reverse complement strand
CTTCTCCCCGGTCGAGGCGAACAGGATCGGCTGGCCGGTCAGGTGCCGCACGGACAGCGCAGCGCCACCGCGGGCGTCGCCGTCGAGCTTGGTGAGGACCACGCCGGTAAACCCGACGCCCTCCTGGAAGGCCTGCGCGGTCGTGACGGCGTCCTGGCCGATCATGGCGTCGACGACGAACAGGATCTCGTCAGGCTGTACGGCGTCGCGGATGTCGACGGCCTGTTGCATCAGCTCGGCGTCGATGCCGAGCCGGCCGGCGGTGTCGACGATGACCACGTCGAACTGCATCCGCTTGGCGTGCTCGATGCCCTCGCGCGCGGCGGCGACTGGGTCACCACCGCCCGACCCCGGCTGTCCGTCCGGACCGGTCGCCGTGGCGCCCGGGTACGGCGCGAAGACGTCAACCCCGGCCTGGCCGCCGACGACCTGCAGCTGGGTGACCGCGTTGGGGCGCTGAAGGTCGCAGGCCACGAGCAGGGGCGCGTGCCCCTGCGCCTTGAGCCACATCGCGAGCTTGCCGGCGAGAGTGGTCTTGCCGGCGCCCTGCAGTCCGGCCAGCATGATGACGGTCGGGGGCTGCTTGGCGAACCGGATCAGCCGGGTCTCGCCGCCGAGGATGCTGACGAGCTCCTCGTTGACGATCTTGACGACCTGCTGGGCCGGGTTGAGGGCTTTGGAGACCTCCTCGCCGGTCGCCCGCTCCTTCAGCGCGGCGATGAAGGCCTTGACGACGGGCAGTGCGACGTCGGCCTCGAGCAGCGCGATGCGGATCTCGCGTGCGGTCGCGTCGATATCGGCCTCGGACAGCCGGCCCTTGCCCCTCAGAGAGGTGAAGACCTTGTCCAGCCGGTCGGAGAGGGTGTCGAACACCTCGCCAGCCTAGAGCCTCAGGGAAGTACGGCGAGCAGCTCGCGCTCGAGGGCGGCCCGCGCCGTCGGGTCGGTGAGGACCGGGACGTAGAACGCGTCCACCACGTCGGCCCCGAGCGTGGAGATGTGCGCCGACCGGACGTCGAGCCCGAAACGGTCGAGGACCTCGGTGACCCGGTGCAGCAGCCCGAGTTCGTCGGGGGCGCGAACCTCCACGACGGTGGCCGTCTCCGACGCGCCGTCGACCAGCCGCACCGTGGATGGCGCGACGGGCACGGCGCGGGTGGCGTAGGCCGCCTCGCGAGCGGCCAGGCGCTCAGCCAGCGGGAGCGTCCCCTCGACGGCATGCCGGAGGTCGGCGCGGACGAGGGCCCAGTCCGGCAGGGCACCGAACCGGGGGGTCACCCGAAAGCTGGTCACCGCCGTCGCTCCCCGGGCGTAGCCGGAGGCGGCCCGGACGTCCAGCCGATGCAGCGCGAGCACCCCGGCGGCGAGCGAGAGCAGTCCCGGACGGTCGGGCGCGACGATCGTGACAGTCTCGCCCTCGACGGACAGCGCCAGCTCCCCCCTGTCCACCAGCTCCTGCTGGACCTCGGACAGCGGCGCGGGAGGCGTCGGGGCGGAGCCCGCCAGCAGGTCCGAGGCCCGGCGTACCAGGTCGGTGATGAGCTGGCCCTTCCAGGTGCTCCAGGCGGCCGGACCGGTCGCCGAGGCGTCGGACTCGGTCAGGGCGTGCAGGAGCTCGAGCACCTCGATCGAGCCGACCGCATCCGCGACGGCGCGGGCGGTCGCCGGGTCGGACAGGTCGCGGCGGGTCGCGACATCGGGCAGCAGCAGATGGTGGCGGACCATCGCGACCAGCATGCCGACGTCACCGGGCGGCAGCCCGAGCCGGGGTCCGATCACGGCGACCAGGCGGATGCCGACCTCGGTGTGGTCACCGGGCAGGCCCTTGCCGATGTCGTGCAGCAGGGCTCCGAGCAGCAGCAGGTCCGGTCGCCCGACCCGTCGGGTGCGCGTGGAAGCGGCCGCCGCAGCCTCCACCAGGTGCCGGTCGACGGTGAACCGGTGATAGCTGTTGCGCTGCGGCTTGCTGCGGACCGCCTCCCACTCCGGCAGCAGCGGCACGAGCAAATCGGCCTGGTCGAGGGCTTCGAAGACGGGTACGGCGGCTTCCCCGGCGGCGAGCAGACCCACGAAGGCGTCGAGGGCGGCGGCCGGCCACGGGTCCGGTAGCGGCGGGCACTCCGCAAGCCTGCTGAGGGCGACCGGCGCGATGGGCAGGCCCGCCCGGGCCGCGGCCTCGGCAACCCGGAGCACCAGGACGGGGTCGGTCCCGGGCGTCGCGTCCCGAGCCAGGACGACCTCGCCGTCCTGCGCGACGACGTCGTCCGCAAGAGGCTGGCGCACCGGTCCCGAAGGCCCGCGCAACCCGAGCAGGCGACGCTTGGGCGTGGCGGCGTCGACCCGTCGCCACGCGGTGTCGGTGGCGTAGGCGATGGTGCGGGCAGCGGAGCAGACCGCGCCCATCAGCAGGTCCGCGTCGGTGTAGCCGAGGGCCGCCGCAACCGCGTCCTGCTCCTGCATCAGCAGCCGGTCGAGCGGCCGCCGCCCGTTGCTGCCGGTCTGCCGGTGCAGCTCGCCGCGCACGTCGAGCAGCATCGCGTAGGCCTCCCGGACCGCGGCCTCGGGGGCGTCGATGACCTGGGCGACCGCGACCGCATGCATCGCGTGGACGTCCCGCAAGCCCCCGCGAGCCTGTTTCAGGTCCGGCTCGAGCAGGAACGCGACCTCACCGAACTGCTTGGCGCGGGCCTCGACGGCCGCACGGAGCTCTGGCAGCCTCCTTCTCGCCCCAGCCCGCCAGGCGGCCCGCGTGGCCGAGACCAGGGCCTGCGCGAGCTCGGCG
>JANXUE010000017.1 GCA_025352005.1 Frankiales bacterium | reverse complement strand
GCGATACATCGCGATGTCGGGGGCGACGCTACGTCATGAATCTCAGGAGGGCAACAGCAGGTGAACGGAGCCTGGCGTGAGCCCCAACACGCGGTGCGCCCTGGGAGCTGCCGGGCCTGAACCGTGCCTGACCTGTGATCGTGAAGTGGGATTGCGCCGGTGGGCAGTAGGGGAGCATGGGGCGGTGAACTGGTTGCGCGGGTTGTCGTGGAAGAAGCGGATCGGCGTCGCGGCCGGATCCCTCTTTCTGCTGTGTGTCGTGCTCGTGGGGGTCGGCTACGCGCTCACCACGGTGCCGCAACCCAACAAGATCGCGACGGCGCAGTCGACGCGGGTGCTGTACGCCGACGGCAGCGAGATGGGACGGATCGGTAAGAACCGCACGATCGTCCCGATCTCCAAGATCTCCAAGCCGGCGCAGCAGGCGATCCTGGCGGCGGAAGACCGGGGGTTCTACAGCGAGCCCGGCATCAGTCCCAAGGGCATCCTGCGGGCGCTGTTCACCAACGTGAAGGGTGGCGGCAGCGTCCAGCAGGGCGGGTCGACGATCACCCAGCAGTACGCCAAGAACGCCTTCCTCACCCAGGAGCGGACCTACACGCGCAAGGTGAAGGAGGTCTTCATCGCGCTGAAGATGAGCCAGACCGTGGGCAAGGACAAGATCCTCGAGGACTACCTCAACACGATCTACTTCGGCCGCGGCGCGTACGGCATCGAGGCCGCCGCGACGACCTACTTCGGGGTGCACGCCTCCAGGCTCACGCCCGTCCAGGCTGCCGTGCTCGCCTCCAGCATCCGCTCTCCCGCCGGCTACGACCCGGCCAAGCACCCGGAGCGGGCCAAGGCGCGCTGGAACTACGTCCTGGACGGCATGGTCAAGCAGAATTGGCTGTCCGCTGCGGACCGGGCCGCCGCGACGTACCCGAAGGTGCGGGCCTTCAGCACGGTCAACTTCCCGGGCGCGCTGGACCTGGTCCGTGCGCAGGTCGTCACCGAGCTCGAGAAGCACGGCTTCCCGGAGGACCGGATCACCGCCGGTGGCCTGACGGTCCAGACCACGATCGTGCACGCCGCGGAGACCGCCGCCATCCAGGCCGTCGAGAGCGCCGTCCCGGCCAGCAAGGAGGCGAACCCGGCCGTGGGCGCGCTGGTCGCGGTACAGCCCGGGACGGGAAAGGTGATCGCCTACTACGGCGGGCGGCGGGCCGGTGGCTTCGACTACGCCAGCAACGACATGAAGGGTGTGGAGCCCGGGTCGTCGATGAAGCCCTACGTGCTCGCGGCCGCGCTCCAGAAGAACATCGGGCTCGACACCCAGTACGACGGGTCCAACCACCAGGACATCTGCGGCCAGAAGGACGTCACGAACGACACCGGCGACCCGCCCTTCGGCAAGATCGACCTCGCGACGGGCCTGAAGTACTCCGTCAACACGGTGTACCTGCGGCTGGCCTGCGACGTCGGTCCCCAGCGGGTCCGGGACGTCGCGCATGCTGCGGGCATCCCCGACAGCGACCCGCTCGACGGTGACACCGGCTCCCCCAGCGCCCAGATCGCGCTCGGCTCCGGTGGTTACGAGGTGCATGTCATCGACCAGGCCGCCGGCTACGCGACCTTCGCCGCGCAGGGCACCCGCGCGACGCCGTACTTCGTGCAGAAGGTGACCGACGGCGGAAACGAGGTCTACGCCGCCAAGCAGGACACGGGGATGGCGTTCAGCCAGGGGATCGCCGCCGACACGACGTACGCGATGCAGCAGGTTGTCCAGCCCGGCGGCACGGGGAGCCGGGCGCAGCTCGCCGGGCGTCCCGTCGCCGGCAAAACCGGCACCACGACGGCCAACAAGAACGCCTGGTTCGTCGGTTTCACCCCCCAGCTGTCGACCGCGGTCTGGGTCGGCCGGGCCAAGGGCGGTCCGCTCAAGGGTGTCCTGGGCATCAGCGGGGGCGTGTACGGCGGGACGGTGCCCGCCTCGATCTTCAGGGCGTTCATGGACGCCGCCCTGCAGGGCCAGCCGGTGATGAACTTCCCCCCGAGGGCCAACGTCGGCGTGGTCGCGTCCCCGTCCCCGACGGCGACGCCCTCCCCCACGCCGACCCCGACCCCGACGCCGACAGCCACGGTCGCCCCTACATTGGCGCCTCCAACGGTGGCCCCGACGACCGTGCCGCCCGCGACGATCCCCCCGGTCGTGCCGACGACACCGCCCCCGCCGCCTGTCTCGCCGGCACCGCCTCCGTCCGGCCCGGCGTCCCCGGCCGCGACTCCCTAGGGCGGGCGCCGGCCGCCGATCTGAGAGCATCGGCGGGTGACCTCAGCCCTCGTCCTCCCGTCGTACGACGATCCAGTGGTCGCCGGGGCGGCCGAGGCTGTCGGGGGGCCCCCGGGGCGACACGCTCGGCTCGGTGAGCGGCGGTTCTGGACCCCGACGCGGGTCCTCATCGTGCTGACGCTGCTCACGAGCCTGCTCGGCTTCGCCCAGAAGGCGCCGTGCCGGGACGGCAGTACCTGGGTGCACGAGCACCAATACACGAGGGTCTGCTACACCGACGTGGTCGCGCTGTACTCCTCGGAGGGGCTCGCTCAGGGCGACCTGCCTTACTACGACCACCCCGTGGAGTACCCCGTCGTGATCGGGGCCGTGATGGCCGTCAGCGGCCTGATGACTCGAGCGGTGACGGCGGCGTTCCCCGACGACCCGACCGGCAAGGCGCAGCGGGCGTTCGACAAGAGCCCCACCCCGGCTCACCGGAGCGCCCGCGACTACGCCGTCGCGATCGCGCGCGGGCGGCACTTCTATGACCTGACGTGGGTGCTCGTCACGATCTGCGCGTTGGTTGTGACGGTCACGACGGCCCGGCTGTCGGGGCGGCGGCCGTGGGACGCGGCGATGTTCGCCCTGTCGCCGGCGCTGCTGCTGCACGCGACGACCAACTGGGACCTGGTGGCAATGGCCTTCGCCGGGCTGGCCCTGGTCGCCTGGTCGCGCCGGAACCCGCTGACCGCTGGCGTCCTGCTCGGGCTCGCGACCGCGACCAAGCTCTATCCGGTGCTGTTCCTGCTGCCCCTGCTGGCGCTATGCGTGCGGGCGCGCAAACTCAGGGCGTGGGGTGCGTTGGCGGCGACGACGGCCCTCGTCGCAGTCGGCCTCACTTTGCCGGTCTACCTGACGGCTCCTTCCTTCGCCGACACCGCCGGCGGGCAGGTCAAGGTGCTCGCCTCGCCGATCGACCGGTTGGGCACCGACGGCCTGTCGGCGCTGCTCCCGCAGGCGTGCAAGATCACCCAGACGGCGGCGCAGAGCAGCCGGTACGTCACCGGCAGGTGCCCGTCGAAGCCGGCTCTCGGGACGACCCAGGAGCAGGCCACCAATGCGGTCTACCGGTTCTTCGACCTCAACCAGACCCGCGGCGCCGACTGGGACTCCCTCTACCTGCAGGCGCAGCATTTGCGCACCGACCACGGCCGCCTCAAGGGGCTACGCAACGCGGTCGCCGGCTGGGTCAGCGACACCACCAGCCCACCGGCGCACCTCAACCTGTGGGTGGCGGCGCTCGAGATCCTCGTCATGGTGGGCCTCGCGGCGCTCACGCTGCTCGCGAAGCGGCGACCGCGGGTGCCGCAGCTGCTGTTCCTCGCGGTCGCGGGCTTCCTGCTCGTCAACAAGGTCGACAGCCCGCAGTACGTCCTGTGGCTCGTCCCGCTTGCCGTGCTGGCCCGCCCACGGTGGCGGCCCTTCCTCGCCTGGCAGGCGGCCGAGGCCCTCGTGCTGCTCGCCCGCTTCTACTTCTTCATCGGCAACGACAAGCCCGGCCAGGGCATCGTGATCGGTTGGTTCTTCGCGGCGGTCCTGCTCCGCGACCTGCTGATCGTCCTGTACGCCGGCTTCGTGGTCCGCGACATCGTGCGGCCCGAGCTCGACGTGGTTCGTGCTGACGGCGTCGACGATCCGGCGGGTGGGGTCCTCGACGGGGCGACCGACCGCCGTACACCTGCCCTGGTGTGAGCGCTCAGGCGCTCAGCCGGGACTTGAGCAGGGCGATGTCGGCGGCCTGGCCGGCGCGGGGCGTCTCCACGACCGCAGGGCAGCCGGCGGCGCGCACGACGGCGACCAGCACATCGGTGTCGATCTGACCCTCGCCCATGTTGGCGTGCCGGTCGGCGCCGGAGTCGAAGGCGTCGCGGGAGTCGTTGCAGTGCACGAGGTCGATCCGGCCGGTGAGGGCCAAAACCCGCTCGACGACGTCGACGAGGGCCTCGCCCCCGGCGTGCGCGTGGCAGGTGTCCAGGCAGAAGCCGACGTTGTCGTGGTGTCCGATCGCATCCCACAGCCGGGCGAGCGAGTCGAACCGGCGGGCCATCGCGTGGTCGCCGCCTGCGGTGTTCTCCAGCAGCACCGGCAGCGGCAGCTCCATCCGCTCGAGCGCCTTGACCCAGTTGTCGATGCCGACGGCCGGGTCCTCACCCTTGGCGACGTGCCCGCCGTGGACGACCACTCCCTGCGCACCCAGCGCCGCGGCGGCCTGCGTGTGCTGGTCCAGGATCTTGCGGGACGGGATGCGGATCTTGTTGTTGGTGCTGGCCACATTGATGACGTACGGCGAGTGCACGAAGAACGGCACACCACCCGTCTCGACCGCCGTCACGGTGGGGGCCTTCCAGCTCTGTGGGTCCCCCAGGAACAGCTGGACGACGTCCGCGTCACGCTCCTTGGCCTCCCTCGCAGGGTCAGCGTTGTCCACGTGCGCACCGATAAGCATGGGCCCAGGGTAGGACCGTCTCGCCCCCGTGCCGCCCCGCTCCCCGTTCGACGGTGGCCGCCCGGGAGCGGTGGCACGATCTCGAGGTGACCCTGTCAGCACGCACCCGGAACGTGCGCGCCCGGCGCGCCCGGCCGACGGTGCTGGTTGCGCTGCTGGTGACGCTCGTCGCACTGACCGCGCTGGTGCTGGCCCCTCCCGCGTCGGCCACCGCCGTGACCGTCACCCTCAGCAGCGGCGCCCCCTCGCCGGCTGCGGCCAGGGCCACGGCCGGCGACAGCCTGGTCTTTCGCAACAGCGACACACTCGGCCACGTCGTCAAGGCCAAGAGCACCAACTGGAGGCTCAGCCTCACGGTCCCGGCCGGAAGCTCCGCCTCCTACCCGTTGAGGACGGCCGGGACGTTCACCTACACCGACACCTCGTTGCTTCTCCAGAGGGCGTACACCGCGTCGGTCACGGTCACGGCCGCGTCCGACCCAGGCCAGAGCGGCCCGGGCGGCGTCCAGAGGTACGCGCAGGAGCGACTCACACAGGGCTCGACGCACCGCTACGGGCTGCCCGTGCTGCTCGCGGTGGTCGCCATGGTGGGTGTCGTGACGGTCCTTGGCCGTTACCTCCTGGCGCAGCCGGCCGCGGGGTCTCGTCGTCCCGGCTCGGGGGGGCCGCCGGCGGACCAGCCCGGGGGACTGTCCACAGATCCGGGCGACTCGTCGAAGTGACGCCCCGCGCTGGTAACGTGGTCGGAGTTTGCTGACGCGAACAACCCTCCTGCCACGGAACGTCCGTGGCCGATAAGTCCACAGGAGGAGGTGGGTCACTTGCGTCACTACGAGCTCATGGTCATCCTCGACCCCGACCTCGAGGAGCGGACCATCGCTCCATCGCTCGACACGTTCCTCAACGTCATCCGCACTGGCGGGGGCACCGTGGAAAAGGTCGACATCTGGGGGCGGCGACGCCTGTCGTTCGAGATTGACAAGAAGGCCGAGGGCATCTATGCCGTCGTCGACCTCAAGGCGGAGCCGGCCACGATGAAGGAGCTGGACCGCCAGCTCAACCTCAACGAGGCCGTCCTGCGGACCAAGGTTCTGCGCCCCGAGCTTCGCTAGGCCTTCGTCGCGCCGAAGGCGCGCAGACGGCATTTTGTCCTTCCCCCTCGCTAAGAAGTGCGCTCAACGACCGCACGCACCGACACCCACCGTTCCCCTGACCGGGGAAGGACCGTCCCGCACCAGCGGGCACTGACATTGGAGCAACACGTGGCAGGCGACACCGTCATCACCGTGGTTGGCAACCTCACCGGCGACCCCGAGCTGCGCTTCACCCCCAGCGGCGCTGCCGTGGCGAACTTCACCGTCGCCTCGACGCCCCGCAGCTTTGACAAGAACACGAACGAGTGGAAGGACGGAGAGGCGCTGTTCCTGCGCTGCTCCATCTGGCGACAGGCTGCCGAGAACGTCGCGGAGTCCCTGCAGAAGGGGATGGCCGTGATCGTGCAGGGCCGCTTGAAGCAGCGTTCGTTCGACACCAAAGAGGGCGAGAAGCGCACGGTGTACGAACTGGACGTGGACGAGGTTGGTCCCTCCCTGAAATGGGCCACTGCGAAGGTCAACCGGACCCAGCGCAGTGGCAGCGGAGGGGGCGGCTTCGGCGGCTCCAACGGCGGTGCCCCCTCGGGCGGCGGCGCACCCACGGGTGATCCCTGGGCCACCTCGGCCCCGGCGTCCCCCGGCGGTGGCGGCGGCTGGTCCGACGAACCTCCCTTCTAACCACACTCTGAGCTAAGGAAACTGACATGGCGAAGCCTCCTCCGAGGAAGCCGAAGAAGAAGGTCTGCCAGTTCTGCAAGGACAAGGTGACCTATGTCGACTATAAGGACACCGGTCTGCTGCGCAAGTACATCTCGGACCGCGGGAAGATCCGCGCCCGTCGCGTCAGCGGCAACTGCAGCCAGCACCAGCGCGACGTCGCCGTGGCCGTCAAGAACAGCCGCGAGATGGCCCTGCTGCCCTACACCTCCATGGCGCGCTGAGATGAAGCTGATCCTCACGCACGACGTGCCCAACCTCGGAGCGCCTGGCGACTCCGTCGAGGTCAAGGACGGCTACGGCCGCAACTACCTCGTCCCGCAAGGTCTGGCGATCGCAGCCACCCGCGGGGCCGAGAAGCAGGTCGCGAACATCCGTCGCGTCCGTGCCGCCCGAGTCGTCCGCGACGTGGCGCATGCCAACGAGATCAAGCAGGCCCTCCAGGGGCTCACGCTCTCACTGCCCGCGCACGCCGGTGACAACGGCAAGCTGTTCGGCTCGGTGACCACGGCGGACATCGCCGCGGCGATCACCAAGGCCGGTGGCCCGAAGCTCGACAAGCGCTCGATCGTGATCAAGCACGCGATCAAGAACGTCGGCTCGCACGCCGTCACCGTCAAGGTGCACGGCGACATCGAGGTCAACCTGTCCGTGGCGGTCGTCGCGGGCTAGGTCCGCTCGTCCGGACGGCCCGGCACCTGTCCTTCGCGGGAGGGGGGCTGGGCCGTCCTGCTGTCGCGATGGCTGTTCCGGCTCACCTGAGGGCAAGCAGAACCTTGGCCAGGGCCCGTCGCTCGTCGAGCTCGAGCAGCGCGTCCGCGGCACGCTCCAGCGGATAGGTGTTGCCCAGGAGCGGCTCGAGCCGGCCGTCCTGGAGGTAGGGCAGCAGCCGCGCCCACTGCTCCTGCAGGTACGCCGGGTGGCGCATCCAGAACGCCCCCCAACCGACACCGACCACGCTGACGTTATTGAGCAGCAGCCGGTTTACCTTCACCTCGGGAATCGCGCCGGCGGTGAAGCCGACGACCAGCAGCCGGCCCTCGGGCTTGAGGCAGCGCACGCTGTCGGTGAAGCGGTCACCCCCCACCGGGTCCATCACGACGTCGACCCGGCCCTTGGCCTCGGCCAGGAAGCTGTCCGCCCTCAGCACCTCGTCCGCGCCGGCTGCCCAAGCCGTCTCGGCCTTCTCGTCGGTGGACACCACTGCGATCACGTGGGCGCCCATGACCTTGGCAAGCTGGATCGTCGCGACCCCGATCCCGCCGGCCGCGCCCTGCACCAGCACGGTCTCGCCAGGCTGCAGGTGCGCCCTGCGGACGAGGGCGAAGTCGACGGTGAGGTAGTTCATGAGAAGCGCCGCGCCGGCCCCGAAGGACACCCGGTCGGGCAGCGCGAACAGCAGGGCCGGGTCGGCGACGGCCTTTTCGGCGTACCCACCGAGGACCGTGAAGCCGGCCACGCGGGTGCCAGGGGCGAAGCCTGGGCCGCTGATGACGGTGCCCGCGACCTCCGAGCCGGGCACGAACGGCAGCTCCGGCTTCATCTGGTAGGCACCGCGGGTCATCAGCACGTCGGGGAAGTTGACGCCCGCGACGTGCACGTCGAGCAGCACCTTGCCGCTCGCGTCCGGCTCGGGGACGTCGGTGAGCTCGACCGCCATGGGCCCGTCGAGACTGGTGACCTGGATCGCACGCATGCGCGCAACGTACGTCGGTCGACCGCGCCTCCGCGCGCGGGGCAGGCAGTTGTGGACAACCACGGCGGGTGTGGACAGCCCAGGAAACTGTCGGTGGTCCGTGGTGACCTTGACCTATGGAGCTCTTCGACCTCCCCCTGCAGCGGCTCGACGCCGCGATCCATGCCGCCGTCTTCGGCGACCTCCCGACTGCGTTGGCCGCCGATCTGCACTCCCCCGAGGTGGGTGACCTCGTCCTGCAGCTGCTCGACAAGGGCTGGCGCTCCGGGCAGCTCAGCGCCCGGAGCGGGGCCCTGCCGGCCGGGCGCGACCCGGTCGCCGACGTCGGGGCGCTGCTGCGCGGCTTCCTGCCGCAGGTGCCTCCCGACGCGCGCTGGCGCGCGGAGAAGGCGCAGCGCGACCACGCCCGCAGCAGCGCGGCCTTCGAGGAGCCGGCCTCTGAGCAGAGCCGGCAGCGGTGGATCCAGCAGATCCGCGCCGACCTCGGGACCGTCAAGCGGGCTCCGATGCCGCCGACGCGTCGGGTCCGCCCGTCCTGTGCTCTGTGCGAAGCGGAGAGCGACTACTTCGTCACCCGTGCGGTCCGGCTCTGCGGTGCCTGTGTCGCGATGCTCGCAGCCAGCGTGACCGACGGCCCGCGCGTCGCTGCGGACGGCGTCGCCTCCGGCAGCCGGCTCCCGGAGGCGGGGTGAGCGTCGCGACCGCTTGGGTTTCTTTGTCCACAGGTGGTGGACAGGGCTGTGAGCACGAGACGGGGCGGACAACGCGACGATCTCGGTCCACCTTCCCCAGCAGCCCACCGGTCGTCCACAGCGGCTCGCCGCTG
>JANXUE010000015.1 GCA_025352005.1 Frankiales bacterium | reverse complement strand
GTGAACTGGCCGGCGGGGAGTTCGGCGGCGGGGGCGGTGTGGAGCGTGGGGTGGTGCGGGATGTGGGTGCCGTCGCTGGTGTGGACGTGCAGGGTCCGGTCCGGGTGCAGGGTGAGCTGGATGCCGTCGGCGTGGAGGAGGGAGTGCTGCCGCAAGCAGACCAGGATCAGGTTCCACAACCCTGGATCGTGATACCTACCCGTGGGCTGGTGGAGGTGCCTCGGCGGTCGTTGACCGCGTTCCCGCGCTTGCCTGGAACGGCGCGAACTCAGCCAGCGAGGGCGCGCGAAACCAACTGCTGGTAGTCCTCGACGAGGCCCGGCAGGATCCGGAGGTGCACGATGGTGCCGTCGCCTGCCAGCGAGAGATCGACAACCTGGCAGATCGCGGCGGCATCGGTGTCGCCGGCGACGACGAGCGCGCCGGGCACGATGTGGTTGGGCTCCCTGGCTTCGTCCAGGAACGTCCAAACGAAACCAGTCTCGTCCTCGTCGTTGAGGTCGGCAGTGATGTCGACGTGGTACATCTCAGCCCTCCTTCGGCCAGATCGATGTCTGCCCATAGGCAGGATTGTCGCTTGCCGGGCCCAGTGCCACAAGGAGCCAGCAACTTCGGGCTCATCGGCAGTTCGCAGCCGCACCGTGAAGTGCGGCCGCCGCCCGGTCGGGAGCAGCTCGAAGCCGGCAGCAACAAGTCCTTCGACGGTGGGCAGGTACACAGTCCGGAACGTTGAGAACCGTTCGCTTAGCAAAACGTCCAAGGTGCGGTCGAGTACCGCGAACACGGAGATCCCGAGCAACGGGTGACCGTCGAGGGACCATGCGCGGGCCGTCCGTCGTGCATGGCTCAGGAGCTTGTCCGCGGTGTCCTGGCCGCCCCGTACCACCACGGTCGCGTCGGCAGGCAGCTGTTCTGCACGCAACAGCACCCGCTGCTCGATCCGCTGGCTCACACTGCGGACCATAACGCCCGAGAGTGACTGGTACGCGGGGTCCGACGGCCTCCGAGAAGCGACGCTGATCAACGCGAAGCCCGGCTCACCCACCGTCCCGCAAGGCTGCCGGGCTCACTTCGGAGCGCTACTGCACTCAGCCGCGGAAGGCTCCGAGAAAATGAGGGGCAGGAGGCGACGAGATGCCGGCGTTGATCTCTCGGTGCCAGTCATGTGCCATGGCAACGTCCGGGGCCGTGCGCAGCCGCGCTTCAGCATGAAGACGGGCAACGAGTCTGCGCACGTTGGCGGCGACAACAGGCCCCTCGGTGAGCGCGTCCTCGCCCCAGCTGGGGGCTGGCATCAGTCGCGCGAGAACGCAGCCAGCACGCCCAACGCGTCAGGGCTGCGCCCAGCAGGCGGACGACTACCCCCGGCCGGTGGCGCTGCCGCGGGTGCGTGCGCCGCTGCCCCCCGCAGGCCCCGCAGGTTGTTCGGGGCGCTCTGGCGCCTGGCGGTGACGGAGTTCGACGACGACGCAGGCAGCTCCAGGAACGGGACCCCTCAAAGGACCGAACCGGCGACTCTTCCTATGTAGTAGGCGATCCCGACGGCCACGGCCCCGAGGGCGAGTTGGCGCAGCCCTGGGACGAGTGCGCGGCGTCCGGTGACCCGGCCGACGGCTTCGCCGCCCAGGAACAGCGCGATGGCGACGATGCCCAGGGCCAGGACCAGGGAGTTCGACCCGAGCAGGAACGGCAGGAGCGGGATGAGCCCGCCGAGCGCGCAGGACACGAGCGAGGCGACCCCTGCGGTGAGCGGCGACGGGAGTGCGGACGGGTCGACGCCGAGCTCCTCGCGCATGTGGAACCGCAGTGCTGTCTCGGGGTCACGGTTGATGGCTTGGGCCACGTGCGCGGCAGCATCGGCGTCTGCTCCGTATCCGATGAAGACCTCGGTGAGCTCCGCGAGTTCGATCTCGGGATAGCGGGCGTGGCGGTCGCGTTCGACGGCGGCCTCGGCGGCGACGAGTTCGTTTTGGTTCGCGACGGAGATGTACTCCCCGGTCGCCATGGAAACCGCTCCGGCGACGAGCCCAGCCAGGCCGGTGAGGATCAGAGCGGACCGGCCCAGGCCCCCGCCGCCGACCCCGGCGATCAGGGAGCCGTTCGTGACGAGGCCGTCGACGGCTCCGAAGACGATCGGGCGGAGCTTGCCTCCGGAGACGTCGCGGTGCTGGTGGTGCCAGCCGGCCCCCGACTCGGCGGTCACGTCCATGCTCGCCATCCTCTCATCGCAGCGGGCCGCGGCACCTGGTCGGCCCGCCCCGCCCAACAGCATCCCCGGCACAGCAGCACGACCGTGCCCGAACGGTTCGGGTCGTGGCGCTTCACTCGTGGTCCGGTTCGCCGCTGACCCGGTGGTCTGCGTAGTAGAGGGCCTCGTCCACGAGCGCTCGGACGTGTACGCCGCGGGCGCTGTACACGTGCAGCCGGCCCTGTTTGCGCATGCTCACCAGGCCGGCGAGGCGGAGTTTTGCGAGGTGCTGCGAGGTGGCGGACGCCGTCGCGCCGGTGAGCGTGCTCAACGCCCCGACCTGCCTGTCGGCGCGGGCGAGCAGCCACAGGATCCGCAGCCGGGTCGGGTCTGCGAGCAGAGCGAGCGTCGTCACGGCGACGTCGACCTGCTCAGCGGTGGGCAGGTCCAGGTCAGGCTCAACCCTGGGGTGCTCGTCGGGTGCGGGGGTGATGTCGCTCATGCCATCCTGTCGTATGCGTGATTGCGCATACGTGACAGTATGACAGGTATGAGCCACTCCCCGACGTGCGTCGACGAGCATCCGCACGATGAGCCCGCCGTCGGCGACGTCAAGCTCGCTGCCCGAGAGACTGCGACCTCAGCTGCGGCAGCACCGGTGCGCTTCTCGACGGGCCTGTGGTCGCTGCCGGAGGTCCGCTGGGCGCTGCTCGCGACGGTCCTGTTTGCCGCTGGGCTGCTCCTGCGTCTCACCGGCGCTCCCGGGTGGCTCAGCGGCGTGGTGTTCGCAGGCTGCTACCTCGCCGGCGGCTGGGAGCCGGCTGTCGCCGGTTGGCGGGCCTTGCGCGAGCGGACCCTGGACGTGGACCTGCTGATGATCGTCGCGGCAGTCGGGGCGGCCGCCATCGGGCAGGTCGTCGACGGTGGGCTGCTGATCGTCATCTTCGCGACCTCCGGGGCGCAGGAGGCGTACGCGACGAAGCGGACGGCTGACAGCGTCAACGCCCTGCTGACGCTCGCCCCGGAGCAGGCGACCCTCCTCGGCCGGGACGGCATGGAGGCTGTGGTGGACACCGTAAGCCTGCACGTCGGGGACGAGATCCTCATCCGGCCGGGCGAGCGGATCGGCGCGGACGGCACCGTCACCGACGGGACCTCCGAGGTCGACCAGGCCAGCGTCACCGGCGAGCCTCTGCCGCTGCTGCGCGGACCCGGGGATGAGGTGTTCGCCGGAACCCTCAACACCAACGGCGCCCTACGGGTCCGGGTCAGCCGGCCGGCGTCGGAGTCGGTCGTCGCCCGCATCGTCGCGCTCGTCGAGCAAGCCAGCGCCACGAAGGCCAAGGCCCAGTTGTTCGTGGAGAAGATCGAGCAGCGGTACAGCGTCACCGTCGTCCTGACGACCCTGCTCGTGTTCGCCGTCCCGCTCGCCCTCGGCGCGGACCTACGACCGACCCTGCTGCGCGCGATGACCTACATGATTGTTGCGTCGCCCTGCGCGGTCGTTCTGGCGACCATGCCGCCGCTGCTGTCGGCGATCGCGAACGCCGGCCGGCACGGCGTCCTGGTCAAGAGCGCGATCGTCATGGAACAGCTCGGGCAGACGACCCAGGTCGCGTTCGACAAGACCGGGACGCTCACCCAGGGCACCCCGCACCTCACCGGCGTTGCGGTCCTGGCCGACCTGCGCGTCGAGGAGGTCCTGCGCCTCGCGGCCTCGGTCGAGCGCCCCAGCGAGCACCCCCTCGGCAGGGCCGTCGTGGCAGCAGCCAGCCAGCGGGGCCTGTCCCTCGCGGACGCCACCGACTTCGGGGCGACCCCCGGCCGGGGCGTCGCCGCGCTCGTGGACGGCAAACGTGTCCAGGTCGGCAGCCCCGCGATCCTGGACCACCCCACGCCCTCTCAGGCCGCCGCGATCAACGCCGGCCAGGCGCAGGGCCGGACCGCCGTCGTCGTCCTGGCCGACGGCCGGCCGGTCGGCGTCCTGACCCTCCAAGACCAGCTCCGGCCGACCGCCGCCGCCACCGTCACCGCCCTGCGGGAACTCACCGGCAACACCCCCCTGCTGCTCACCGGCGACAACGACGCGGCCGCCCGTAGCCTCGCCGCGCAGGTGGGCATCACTGAGGTTCACGCCGCGCTGCTGCCCGCCGACAAGGCCCAACGGGTCCAGGCCCTCCGTGACTTCGGTGGGCACGTCCTGGTGGTCGGGGACGGCATCAACGACGCCCCCGCGCTCGCCACCGCGGACCTGGGCGTCGCCATGGGCCGGCACGGCAGTGACCTGACCCTGCAGACCGCCGACGCCGTCCTCGTCCGCGACGACCTCACCGCTCTCCCGGCGCTGCTGCGACTGTCCCGCGCCGCCCGCCGCGCCGTCGTCCAGAACCTCATCCTGGCGACCCTCGCGATCGTCGGACTCGTCGCCTGGGACCTACTCGGGACGCTCCCGCTACCGCTGGGCGTCCTCGGACACGAAGGCGGAACCGTTCTGATCGGCCTCAACGGCCTGCGGCTGCTCCGCACGGGCGCCTGGCGTCCCTAACGACGAAGGGCCGGCGGTGGGGCGGTGGTCCTGGTCGGTTACGAGTGCAGGACTGCCTCGTGGTCGGCGTGGCCCTGTCGTTCGAGCTGGAACGTCGAGTGCTCCAGGTCGAAGTGCCCGGTCAGGCACTCCCCCAGCCGGTCCAGGACCTCCGGGGCGGTCCCGTCCGCCCAGACGCTGTCGTCCACGACGACGTGCGCCGACAGGACGGCGTTCCCGCTGGTGATCGTCCAGGCATGCAGGTCGTGACACGACAGGACCCCGGGGGTTTCGCAGATGTGCCGGCGGACGTCGTCCAGGTCGACGCCCTCCGGGGTCGCCTCCAGCAGGACGGCGACAGCCTGCTTGAGCAGCCGCAGGGTCCTGGGGATGATCAGTACCGCGATGAACAGTGATGCGACGGGGTCGGCGCGCTGCCAACCCGTGAGATAGATGACCCCGGCGGCGACGATCACCGCGCCGGCCCCGAACAGGTCCGACAGGACCTCCAGGTAGGCGCCCCTGACGTTGAGGGACTCCCCCTGGCCGCGGGTGAGCAGCAGCAGGCTCGTGCCGTTGCCCAGGAGCGCGACGACCCCGAACACGACCATGACCCCCGGGCTCGACGGCCCCGGGTCGACCAGCCGCCGGACGGCCTCGACGAGGATGAAGACCGCGAGGACCAGCAGCAGGACCGCGTTCAGGACCGCCGCCAGGATCTCCGCCCGCTCATACCCGAACGTCCGGCGGGAGGTCTTCGGACGGCCGGCCCAGTACACCGCGAGCAGGCTCAGACCGACCCCGGCGGCGTCCGCGGTCATGTGCGCGGCGTCGGCCAGCAGCACCAGCGAGTGCGCGAGCACCCCTCCGACCACCTCCGCCAGCATGATCGTCAAGGTGACCGCGAGGACCGCCATCAGGCGGCCCTTCTGCGCCGAGGCCGCCGTCCCGCCGCCGTGCGTGTGACCGTGGTCGTGCCCGCCGCTCACGACCCCGCCAACGCCGGGTCGTGGGTGTCGACGCACGCGGCGGCTACGTCGATCGCCAGCACCACCCCCGCGAGGTCGGTCAGCGCATGGCGCAGCGCCGGGTCCGCGAGCTCGTACCGGACCTGCCGGCCCTGCGGCTCCGCGACGACCAGGCCACAGCCTCGTAGGCACGTCAGGTGATTGCTCGTGTTCGCCCTCGACAGGCCAAGCCCGGCGGCGAGGTCCGCCGGGTAGGCAGGACCGTCGAGCAGCGCAAGCATGATCCGGCACCGCGTCGGGTCCGAAAGGGCCCGGCCCACCCGGCCGAGCGCGTCGAGCCGGTCAGGCGCTGGCGTCATCACCCGACAATGATACAGCGTCAGGTGTAGCGACCGGAGGCGTCCGGCGCATCAGCACCGCTGCCGGTGTGCCCCTGCTCGGCTGAGGAGCAGGTGAAGACGGTGACCCGTCAATTCCCCACCGCCTGCCCCAGGTACATCGACGCGAACGCCCGCGGCTCCCCCTTCTCGTAGTACCTGTCCAGCGAGGTGATCTGGAGCCCACCTGCCTCCAGGATCGCGACGATGTCCCGGTTGAGGTGACACCCGCCGGCGATCCGCTGCTCGAGCCCGTCGAGCCGGTCCTGCCAGACCCGCACGCTCGCATCGGGCGCCCGCCCGTGCTCCACGAAGTGCAGCGCGCCGCCCGGCTTGAGCACCCGTCGTACCTCACGCACCGCCTGTACGGCGTCAGGGATCGTGCACAGCGACCACGTGCACAGGACCGCATCGGCGGAACCGTCAGCAAACGGCAGCGCCTGCCCGTCGAGCCCGGCCACCTCGACGGGCACCGTCGACGCCGCGATCCGGGCCCCCGCGAGCCGGACACCCAGGCCGGACGGCTCAACGACCCGCAGCGACGTCACCTCCGCCGGCAGGTACGGCAGGTTGTGGCCGGTACCGAACCCGATCTCCACGACGTCCCCCGCCAGCCCCGCGCAGACCCGCGCCCGGGTCTTCCCCGTCCGCTTGGGGCTCATCGCGACGTCCAGCAGCCGCGGCCAGACCCGGTCCCGGTCCCGGTAGAAGCTCACCCACGAACCCTCCCACTCGCCGACGTCCGTAGGCTCAGCCGGTGCAGATCACCCTGGACGGTCAGTGGGCCATCGGCGGGAAGACCCACGGCGGCTACCTGCTGCGAGAGGCCGTCGCGGCGGCCCTGGGCGATGCCGACCCGCTGACCGTCAGCGCGATGTTCCTGCACTCCCCCGACCCCGGAGCGGCCACCGTCGAGGTCGAGACGCTCCGACAGGGCCGTCGGGTCAGTCACCATCGGGTACGGCTCGTGCAGGCCGACACCCTCTGCCTCGTGGCCCTCCTCACCAGCGGAACGCTCCACAGCGACGCCGAGGCGTACTGGAGCGACGCCCCCTCTCCGGCCATGACGCCCGTCGACGACTGCCTGCGGGCCACTTCCGAGCCCCTCCCGGGGGTCCGAGTCGGCCACCTCGACTTCGTCGACGTCCGCGCCAGCACCCTCGACCGCCGCCCCGGCCGGGTCACCGCCTGGCTCCGCATGGCCGATGCCCCCACGACCGCGCTGGACCTGCTCGCACTCGCCGATGCCCTGGTCCCCGTGCCGCTCGACATGGGCGTGCCCGGCTGGTTCCCGACGCTCGAGCTGACCGTCCACCTGCGCAGCCGACCCGCCGACGGCTGGCTCGTCGCCGAGCAGACCTCGCAGTTGATGCAGGACGGCTGGTTCGACGAGGACTGCCGCATCTGGGACTCCCGCGGACGCCTCGTCTGCCAGTCCAAGCAACTCGCCGGCTACCGGTTGCCGTGATAACAGTCCTGGACCGGGAGCGCTGCCTGGCGATCGTCCTCGGGCGACGCCGGCACGTTCCTGGTCGGTGACCTGCTGGGGCTCCGCCTGACCGTTGTCTAGCGGACCGTCAGTTGCTCAACCGAGCAATCGCGCCGGGGTCACGGTCACCTCGAACGGCGCCGTCAGCGTGGTGGCTTGATCCCTTTCGACGTGCGCGACCTCGACATAGGCGCCGTCCACCAGCTGCCAGGCCGTGAGCGATGGCACGAGTGGATCGACGACCCAGTACGACGCCACGCCGCTTTCCCGGTAGAGCCCGTGCTTGAGCAGCAAGTCCTTCGCGCGCGTGCTCGGGGACAGCACCTCGACCGCGAGCAGCAGCGGCACCGTGATGTTCAGCTCACCGACATCGCTGCGCCGCACGACGAGCAGGTCAGGCTGCAGGCTGGTGCGACGGGACGGCTGGAAGTCCAACGGTGCGAAGAACACCTCCAGCTCCGGCGGCACCGCAGCCCGCAACAGCTCGTTGAGATTGCCGATCACCCGCTGGTGAACCGGCCGGGGGGCGGGGCTCACCAGGAGCACCCCATCGGCGAGCTCGTACTGCAGACCGTCGTTGGGAAGGCCTTTGAGATCCTCGACGGTCCAGTCGCCCTCACGTGACATCACCGGCATGACGCTCATGCTGCTCCCTTCGTCGACGCATGTCATCCACGATGGGCCCGGGACAATCACCGCTACGCCCCGCGATCAGATTGTGGACACCGAAATCGGCTGTGGACAGCGCGTACAGAAAAGTTCCTTTGAGCCTGCCCGTCCAGCCCGGACAGCCGCATCTGGGACTCCCGTGGCCGCCTCGTCTGCCAATCCAAGCAACTCGCCGGCTACCGCGATCGCGCAGCCGGGCCCCCGGCCCGGACGTGAACGCGGCTGACCAGCCCGAGGCCAGCCTCCTCCAGGTGACAGCCATCGACATCTACCAATCCGTCCGGCGGCACGTCGGAAATCGGTAGGCTCCTCGCACGCCCGGAAGGTGGCGTGACTCCCGACCCCGAGGATCCCCTGTGCAGCTGGCCGACTATGTGCGCATCCTGCGCCGCCGGGCGCTGCTCATCATCGTCGCCGCGGTGTTCGGCCTCGCCGGTGCGTACGGCGCGACGACGCAGCAGACCAAGGTCTACCGGACCGACGCGCAGCTCATCGTCTCCGTCACGCAGAGCGGCCCTGGCGGCGACATCTCCCGGCGACCTGTCGCCGTGGCGGAGGCCGTCGCGCTCGCCCAACTGGCCAAGACCCCCACGGCCGTCGCGGCGGCGGAGACCGCGGCCGGGGTCAGCATGGCCATCACTGTCGTCGCTACGGCTGACAACAACAGCCCCTTCATCAACCTCACGGTCTCGGGCAGTGACCCCGTCGCCATCGCCAAGGTCGCCAACGCCTACACCGTCGTGCTCCCCCAGGTGCAGCGGACGCTCAAGCAGGCCGACGCGGGGACGGTCGTCCTGCTCATTGCCGACCAGCCCGCGCCCGTCAACACCGTGCCGGTCTCGCCGCGCCCGAAGCGGAACCTCGCCATCGGGCTGGTCCTCGGGCTGGTGCTCGGGCTGGGGGCCGCCTTCGCCCGCGAGGCAGTGGACCGGCGGGTCCTCGACAGCGCCAGCCTGGAACGGACCTTGGGCCTCACCCGCCTCGGCAGCGTCCCCCTGGAGCTCGACGACGAGCTGCTACCGGCCTTGAGCCATCCCAGCTCGCTGCGCGCCGAGGCCTACCGGCTG
>JANXUE010000011.1 GCA_025352005.1 Frankiales bacterium | reverse complement strand
GCCAAGGCTGCCGCCCTGCGCCGGTTCGCTGCCGCGGAGGGACTGCGGCTCGAGCAGACCGTCGCCATCGGTGACGGGGCCAACGACCTCGACATGCTCGAGGCCGCCGGACTCGGGATCGCCTTCAACGCCAAGCCCGTCGTCCGAGACGCCGCCGACACCGCCCTGTCCGTGCCCTTCCTGGACGCGGTGCTGTTTCTGCTGGGCATCCCCCGACATGAGGTCGAGCAGGCGCTGTGACGTCGCCGCTGGTGTGGCCGGCCATCGATGGTGTGAAGGTGCTGGCGGGCTGACTCAGCGGCGCGGCGGCGGCGGGCAACAGCCGACGGGACACCGGTCGTGCGTCGCCAGGCAGCCGTGGTCTGCCAGCTCGACGGGTGCGGCGATCCGCTCACGGACCAGGTCGGCCAGCATCGCCACGAACTCCGGGTCTGTCCCCACGGTCGCGGCCCTGCGCAGCTCGAAGCCCTCGAGGTGCTCCACCCGCTCGCGGGCCTGCACGTCGAGGTCGTAGACCACCTCGACGTGGTCACTGGTGAACCCCACGGGCACGAGCACCACCTCGCGGACGCCGTCGCCGTACAGCTTCTGCAGGTGGTCGCTGACGTCCGGCTCGAGCCAGGGGACCTGCGGAGGACCGCTGCGGGACTGGAACACCAGGTCCCAGGCAGCGTCGCCCGCGATCCTCGCGCACGCGATCCGGAGCGTGTCGACGTAGGCGTTTCCGGACGGACCGGAGGACGCAGCCATCACGAGTGGGATCGAGTGGGCGGTGAACACCAGCCGAGCTCCCGGGAGCTCGCAGGCCCTGATGTTGCGCCGCATGACGTCGAGGAACCCCTCCTCGGCGAAGTAGTGCCGCAGCTTCGTCACGACCGGGCCGCCGGGCACGTTGGCGGCGGCGATGTCCTCGCGGTACTGCCTGCAGCCTGAGTAGGAGGGGAAAGCGGACGTCACCACCGCCAGGGCGTGCCGTCGACCGTCGGCCGCCATCGTCGCGAGGGTGTCGGCGAGGAACGGGTGCCAGTTGCGGTTGCCCCAGTAGACCGGGAGCGCCGGCACCGCCCTCTGAAGCGCTGCTTGCAGCTCCCGGCACTGCGCGTTGATGGGGCTCACTCCCCCGAACACCTCGAGGTAGTGGCCGCCCACCTCCTGCAGCCGCTCCGCAGGGATGCCACGGCCCCGGGTGACGTTCTCGAGGAAGGGCAGCACGTCGTCCGGACCCTCGGGGCCACCGAAGCCGACCAGCAGCAGGCTGTCGACGGGTGGCGGGTCTGTCGGGGGTCTGTCGAGGTCGTCGGTACTCATCAGGAGTCCATTCTGCCGTGCCAGTAGCGTCCGGTGCATGTCGAAGGTCGCACTCGTCACCGGTTCCTCGTCCGGCATCGGTGCGGCGGTCGCCCGCCGCCTCGCGCAAGACGGCTGCACCGTGGTCGTCAACAGCCGCAGCTCGGTCGAGGCCGGGCAGGCGGTTGCCGCCGAGATCGGCGGCAGCTATGTGCAGGCCGACGTCGCAGACGAGCTCGCCGCGCGCGGGCTCGTCGACTCGGTCCTCACCGCTCACGGCCGCCTCGACGTGCTCGTCAACAACGCGGGCACCACGCAGGTCATCCCCCACACCGACCTCGCCGCCGCCACCCCCGAGGTCTGGCGCCACCTGTACGAGGTCAACGTCATCGCGCCGTTCGTCCTCGTGACGGCCGCTGAGAAGGCACTGCGGGAAGCCAGGGGATGCGTGGTCAACATCTCCTCCCTTGCGGGCGTCAAGCCCACCGGCAGCTCGATCCCCTACGCCGCAAGCAAAGCAGCTCTCAACCACCAGACCCGGCTGCTGGCCAAGGCCCTCGGCCCCGACATCCGCGTCAACGCCGTCGCACCCGGCCTGGTCGACACCCCGTGGACGCAGGACTGGCACGAGATCCGTGCGTTGGTGACCGCAATGGCACCGATGCGGCGGTCGGCCACCCCAGACGACGTCGCGGAGATGGTGTTGGCTCTGGTCCGGTCCAGCTACGTCACCGGCGAGGTCGTCGTCCTTGACGGCGGTCTTGGGCTGCTTCCGTGACCGCGCCCCTCGCCCTCGTGGGCAGTGGGGAGTACCTCACGGTCATGACCGAGACCGAACGGCTGCTCCTGCGCGGCCGCCCTGCCCGCTTCGTGCAGATCCCCACCGCCTCTGCCCCTGAGGGGGAGAGCTCTCTGGCTCGATGGGTGGCGCTGGGCCGGGAGCAGGCCGCCCGCCTCGGGGTAGAGGCCGTGCCGCTGGTCGCCCGCGACCGGGAGGAGGCCGACTCCGAGGAGCTCGCCGAGCAGGTTGCCGGGGCGGGGCTGGTCTACCTGTCGGGGGGCAACCCGTCGTACCTGTCCACGACCTTGCGGGGCACCAGGCTGTGGGAGGCGGTCCACCACGCGTGGTCCGAGGGAGCAGCGCTGGCCGGTTGCAGCGCCGGCGCGATGGCCCTGACGTCCTGGGTTCCCGATATCCGTGACGCCGGCCGCACACCGGACGGCGGCCTCGGGGTCGTGCCTCATCTGAGGGTCATCCCGCATTTCGACCGCATCGCCGGGTGGATGCCCGAGATCTCCAGCCGGTACGTCGAGGCGGCTCCCGAGGGGGTCGCAGTCGTGGGGATCGACGAGGACACCGCGATGGTGCAGCTCGACGGGACATGGACCGTGCACGGTCGGCAGCGGGTGTGGGTGCTTGACGCCGAGGGCCGAACCCCCTACGTCGCAGGGGAAGCGGTGCCCGTCTAGGGCCTGTCTCGACCGGGCTAGGGCTTGTGGAACGGGTCCGGTGAGGTGGACTCAAGGGTCGTCTTGGGACAGCTCGCGAGGGTCAGGTCGGCGTACTGCAGGGCGTCGTCGCAGATCCTGTCGACCGTCCAGCCGTTCACGGCCCCGTGGTCGGTGACGGTCACCCGGTAGATGGTGATGTCGTACTTCGAGGGCGAGCCGTAGATCGAACCGATGCTGCCGACCAGCTTCGAAGTCCCCTTGAGCCCGCTCGAGCCGTCCCACGGCCGGTCGAAGCGCTGCCACATCCCAGGGCTGGCGCTCCAAACCCCGCCTCGGCTGACGTCGCGGGACTCGAGCTCCTTGAGCACTGCACGCGCATCGCGGTCGGCAAGAATCGCGGAGGGTCGGATCACGATTGTCTGGTCCACCGGCGTATCTTGCCAGGTCATCGTGCCGGTTCGGCCAAGGGCTGAGGGTCTCCGGACCGGACTCCGGTTAGGGTCGGCCAATGAGAGCTGTGCAGATCACCGAGTTCGGGGGCCCCGAGGTCCTGAAGCTGGTCGACCTCCCCGACCCCGCCCCCGGGGACGGACTGGTGCTCCTGGACGTCGACACAGCAGGCGTCAACTACGCGGACACCCACCAGGTTGAGGACTCCTATCTCGCGAAGGCCTCGCTGCCGATGATCCCTGGCGGTGAGGTAGTCGGACACCTTGCTGACGGCTCCCGGGTGTCCGCGATGGCCATGGGCGGTGGTTACTGCGAGAAGGCCCTCGTCCACCCCGGGCTCGTCTTCCCGCTCTCCGACAGTGTCTCCGACGGTCAAGCGCTCGCGCTGATGGTCCAGGGCTTGACCGCGTGGCACCTGCTGCGCACCTCCACCCACCTCGCCGAGGGCGAGTCCGTAGTCGTGCACGCCGCCGCCGGTGGGGTCGGCACCCTCGCCATCCAGCTCGCCAAGCAGTGGGGCGCGGGCAATGTCATCGCCGTCGCCTCGTCTCAGGACAAGCTCGAGATCGCCAAGGAGCTGGGCGCCGACCATCTGGTCCTCGCCGGCGAGGCGGACCTGAAGGGGGCCCTGGAAAGCGCCAACGGCGGCAGGAAGGTCGACATCGTGTTGGAGATGGTGGGCGGGCCGACCTTCGACGCCTCACTTGCCGCCCTCGCACCCTTCGGCCGGCTCGCGACCTTCGGCATGGCCTCCCGCACCGCGCCGAAGCCGGTCACGTCTGGTGAGCTCATGTCGCGCAGCCGGGCCGTCATCGGCTTCTGGCTCGCACACTGCTTCACCAACCCCGCCATGCTCCACCCGCAGATGGCTGAGCTCCTGGGCATGGTCGAGTCCGGCACGCTGACCCCGCTCGTCGGAGGAAACTACGCCCTCGGTGACGTCGCCCTGGCCCATGAGGCCCTTCGCAACCGTGGTTCGGTCGGGAAGCTGGTCCTCGACATCAAGGGCTGACGCCTCGCCCGACGGCGGTCAGGCGGGCTCTTCGACGGCAGCCACCTTGGGGCAGGGGCACCACTCGTCGTGCCAGGCGCGACGGCAGCCGGCCGGATAGCTGAGCTGGCGGACGACCCGAGCGGGGTTGCCGGCCACGAGGCAGTCGTCGGGGACGTCACGGGTCACGACCGCTCCCGCAGCCACCAGGACCCGTCTCCCGAGGGTGACGCCGGGCAAGATCATGGCCCTGGCACCGATCCAGCAGCCGTCGCCAATGCGCACCGGTGCCTGTCGGTGCGGCCGGCCCTCGACGCCATGGCTGTCGCTGTCCATCACGAAGACTTCGTTGGCGAAAGCGACGTCGTCCCCGACGATGATCTGCTCCACAGCGATGATGGTGGATCCGACGTTGACGAAACAGCGGTCGCCGAAGCGGATCGTGCCCCAACCGCTGATGAGCGTCTTTCGATGTCCCGACCAGACCTTGAAGTCGTCGCCGACCTGGATATCGGAGCCGTCGACCGTCGGGTCGCCGAGGACGAGCGCCCGCTTCCCGACGACGTCGACCTTCCGCAACGACCAACGCGCCTTCAGCGCCTGCCTGACGGTCGCCCGGCGCCAGCGCCGCACGACCCGCCTGCGCTGCCGGTCGGTCATCTGCGCGTCCACGGCGACAGGCTAACGGCCTGGTTGGATGGGCGGGTGGACCAGCCGACCTGCTCAGCGAAGGGCTGTCGCTCGGCAGCCGTGTATGCCCTGGTGTGGAACAACCCGAAAGTGCACACGCCCGACCGCGAGAAGCTGTGGCACGCCTGCGACGCCCATCGAGTCTCGCTCGGGGAGTATTTGGAGGTGCGCGGGTTCCTAATCCGCGTCGACCCGTGCTGAACAACGGCTGGACGTTGCGGCTCCCCCACGGCCCTGGGCTGA
Organism: Frankiales bacterium; assembly: GCA_025352005.1. Taxonomy (GTDB): domain Bacteria; phylum Actinomycetota; class Actinomycetes; order Mycobacteriales; family SCTD01; genus RYN-111. Next base: position 3,595 of record JANXUE010000011.1, on the reverse strand, counting down.
GGGTCGCGGTCAAGGACCTCATCGACATGGAGGGCCTGGCCACGACTGCGGGATCGCCTGCGGTCGAGGCGATCCCGGCCAGCGCTGACGCCGCCTGCCTGATGGGGACCCGAGAGCAGGCCGTCATCGTCGGACGGACCGTCATGCACGAGCTGGCCTACGGCATTACGGGGGTCAACGCCTGGCAGGGCACGCCAACCAACCCGCTGGGCGACTACGTGCCCGGAGGGTCGAGCAGCGGGGCCGCAGTGGTCGTCGCTGCCGGCGAGGCCGATGTGGCACTGGGGTCCGACACCGGGGGGTCGGTCCGCATCCCGGCGGCCTGTTGCGGCGTGGCCGGCCTGAAGACCACCCATGGCCGGATTCCGCTGGCCGGGGTGTGGCCGCTCGCCCCGTCGATGGACACCATCGGTCCCCTGGCGAACGACGTCGCCGGGCTGGTCGTCGGCATGCGGCTGCTGGAGCCCGGCTTCGTCGTGGCCACGCCAGGTCGGGTCGGCCGTTACCGCCCGGCTGCCGCGGCGGGGGTGGACGCCGCGCTCGACGCGGTCCTCGGACCCTGCCCGGAGGTCGAGCTGCCGGGGTGGGACGCGGCCGACGAGGCTGCCGCCGTGCTCCTGGGCGCCGAGGCACACCAGAGCTCGGGCCACCTGCTCGCCACCGGACGCGTGGGCCCTGACGTCGCGGGTCGCCTTGTGGCGGGGGGGCGCCGTACCGCGCAGGAGGTGACGGGGGCAGGAGCTGTCCGACGGGCCTGGCTCGCCGAGGTCATGAGCGCCTTGGAGAAGGTGGAGGTGATCGCCCTACCCGTGCTGCGCGACGCGCCGGCCAGGAGGGACGAGCCGGAGCGGATGTATGGCCTGCGGCTCACCCTTCCGGTCAACCTCGCGGGGCTTCCGGCGGTGTGTTTCCCGGTGGCCCGCAGGGACGGCCCGCCGGCCAGCCTTCAGCTGATCGGGAGGCCAGGGCAGGAAGCGGTGCTACTCGCGACCGCTCTGGCCCTCGGTGGCTGAGCGTCACTCCCGGAGGCCACCGATGAACCTCCTGAGGACCCCAGCCGGTGGCGACGTCGGGGAATCCACGGCCTGGGTGCGGGGCGCGGCGACAGGGCTGTCGTAGTCCGTCGCGGCAATCGCCACGACCGTCTGGTCCTCGTCGAAGTCCTCGGACCCCTCCAGCTGCGGGACATATCCGACGAGGACCCCGTCGCGCATGACCTGCGCCTGCAAGCCGATCGTGCCGCCGGTGTCCCAGATGGCTTGCCTACCGTCCCGCAGCATGATGCGCACCCCGAACTGGTAGATCGACGCCCGCTCCAGGTGCGCGTCGAGCCCCCTTTCGCGCAGCCGTTCCGCGACGCGTAGCGCCCGCTCCTGCTCCATCCGTCCACCTCCTCGCATGGCTCCAACGCGTCCACGACGCCAGGAGTGCCGACTAGTCTGCCGATCATGTTCGCAACCGGCCGACGGCGGTGGGAGGCGCTGTGAAGGCGCCCACGCCGGTCGTGCTCGCCCGCGGTCGCGTCCGGCTCGAACCCCTCGTGGCAGAGCACGACCTCGACCTGCTCGACGCCGCCCAGGACGACGACGTGTGGCGCTGGCTGACGACACGGCCGACCACCCTGGAGCAGATGGCCGACCTTCGGTCTTCCCACCCCGGGCTCGCCTGGGCTGTGGTCGTCGACGGACGGGCAGCCGGCAGCACGTCCTACCTGGACGTGGACCTGGACGTGAGCGGGCTGGAGATCGGGTGGACGTGGTACCGCAAGGACCTCTGGGCCAGTGACGTCAACCCGACGTGCAAGCTGCTCCTGCTGACGCACGCCTTCGACGACCTCGGCGCCGAACGGGTCACCTTCAAGACCGACGCGCTGAACACCCGCTCGCAGGCCGCCATTCGCAAACTCGGCTGCGTGTACGACGGGACGCTGCGGCACCAGCGCCGTCGACCCGACGGGTCGGTGCGGGATGCGGCCTACTTCTCTGTGCTCGCCGCCGAGTGGCCGACCGCACGTGACCGGCTCCGGGCTCGCCTTGCGGACTGACGCTGCTCAGGAGCGTGCCGTACCGGGCCACCCTGGATAGGGTTGTGGTCATGCAGCACGCACCTACACGGCCGGTCTCCGCCCTACACGGCGTGTGGGTGCTGGTCTTCGCCGTCGAGGCGCTGGTCAAGAACGCCGACCCGGCGCACCTGCTCGGCGCGATCGCCCTGGGTCTGCTGTTCGCGGTCCTGGTCGCGACCGAGCTGCGCAGCCTAGGCAGGCGGCCACTCGCGGGCCAGACGGGTGAGCGTGCCGGCGGCCTCGCCGGCGTCGGCTCCGCCGGCGACGGCTAGTCCCAGCAGGTACGTCGTCAGGGGCGCCGCGGGACGGGCTACGGCGTGCGCGGCCTCGCGTGCGAGGTCCAGCAGCAGCGGTGTGTCCACGGTCGCGTCCAGCCCGAGGGCGCGCGCGGCCTCCGCCACCCAGTCGTCCACGGTGCTCATGTCGTCCGCCTCTCGCTGCCCGCCACCAGGGCGGCAAGGTCCTCGGGAGTGTCGCAGTCGCGCCAGGTGCCCCCGGGCGCGGCGTCGACCCAGCTGACCCGGAGGTCCTCCAGCACCTCGCGCAAGGACGAGCCGGCGAGGCCACGGCCACGGACGGCCTCGGTGACGACGGCGGTCCGCCAAGCCGAGCACAGCCACTGGGGGCTGCCGTCGACCCTGACGACCGCGCCGTCCTCGTCACCCACCCGGCCCACCAGGTCCGCGACCGCCTCCGCCGTGACACAAGGCAGGTCCGCGGCGAGCAGCACCAGGAGGTCAGCCGTGACGTGTGCCAGGCCCGCTGCGAGGGCAGCCGCGGGTCCACCGCCGGCCGGGTCCTCGCGGGTCCAGACGACGGGACGCTCGACGGACCGCTCGGGCCCGACGACCACAATGAGGTCAGCACCCGCGGCCGCGAGCAGCACCCGGTCCAGCAGGCTCCGCCCGGCGAGGACGAGGGCCGGCTTGTCCACGCCGCCCAGGCGGCGGGCGGCGCCACCGGCGAGGACAAGGGCGTCGTACACGCCTCCAGGCTGTCACGCGAGAGGACGGGCGTCAGTGCCCCCGGTCGACCCACTCCTGGTAGGACGAGGCCTCGGCTCCGATGGTCGTGTCGTCACCGTGCCCGGTGTGCACGACGGTGCCCTCGGGAAGGCTCAGCAGCTTCGTGCGGATCGACTCGAGGATTGTCGGGAAGTCGCTGTAGGACCGTCCCGTCGCCCCAGGCCCGCCGTGGAACAGGGTGTCGCCGCTGAACACGACGCCGTCACCGACCAGGCACACGCCGCCGGGCGAGTGGCCGGGGGTGTGCACCACGGTCAAAGTCGCGCCGGCGACGGTGAGGACCTCGCCGTCGGTCAGGTCACCGTCGGGCGCCCGATCGTGGACGGCGTCCCAGAGCATCCGGTCGTCGGGGTGCAGCAGCACGGGGGCGTCGAGCTCAGCCGCGAGCTCGAGCGCCACATTGACGTGGTCGTTGTGGGCGTGGGTGCACACGATCGCCTTCACCGGTCGGCCCCCGACGGCCGCGGCGATCGCTTGGGCGTCGTGAGCGGCGTCGATGACGATG
>JANXUE010000002.1 GCA_025352005.1 Frankiales bacterium | reverse complement strand
CGTCGGGGCGCTGGCCGGTCTGGCGATCCACACGCTCACCCTGGCCTTCTCGTAGGAGGGTCGGGCCGGAAGCAGGCCCCGCGGGGTTAGGTTCGATGCCATGGATCTCACCTCAGCGCTGTCCGTGTCCGCCGCGATCCGGAACCGCGAGGTGAGCCCTACCGAGGTACTGGACGCCTGCCTGGCTCGGGTCGACGCCGTCAACGACCGGGTCAACGCGGTGATCTGGCGCGATGACGAGCAGGCCCGCGCGGCCGCAGCCTCGGCCACCGAGCAGGTGCTGGCGGGCGGGGAGCTGCCGCCATTCCACGGCGTCCCGATCCCGATCAAGGACCTCACCCCGGTTCAGGGCTGGCCCGTGACGTTCGGTTCCCGGGGCGCGCCGGCCGGGCCCTCGCCCGAGTCCGAGCTGGTCGTCACTGCCCTGCAGCGGGCTGGCTTCGTCCTGGCGGGACGGACCAACGCCCCCGAGTTCGGACCGATCACCGTGACCGAGAACCTGCGGTACGGACCGACCCGGAACCCGTGGGACCTGGAGCGGACCCCGGGTGGGTCCAGCGGCGGTGCGGCCGCTGCCGTCGCTGCCGGGATGTTCCCGCTCGCGCACGCCAACGACGGCGGGGGATCGATCCGGATCCCGGCAGCCTGCTGCGGTCTGGTCGGCCTCAAGCCCAGCCGCGGCCGGGTCCCGCGCATGGTCCTGTCCTGGGAGGGCGGCGTGGTCGAAGGGGCCGTCACGCACACCGTCGCGGACGCCGCCGCTGTCCTGGACGCCATCAGTGGCCAGGACCCGCTGTCCTGGTACAACGCACCGGCACCGTCCCGGCCGTACCTGGACGAGGTAGGGCAGGACCCGGGCACGCTGCGGATCGGGGTGGTGACGTCACCACCGCTCGGCATGCCGATGGACCCCGACGTCGCCGCCGCGACGCTGCGCACCGCTGACGCACTCGCTGCCCTGGGGCACACGGTGCAGCCCGCCGAGCTGACCGTTCCCGACGAGGCGCTGTTCGCCTTCCTGGCGATCGTGCACTCGGGGCTGGCCGACTACGAGGGCGTCGACTGGAGCCTCACGGAGCCGCACATCCAAGCCAACCGGCAGACCGCCCAGGGCATCGACAGCCTCAGCTACGTCGCTGCCGTGCACACGTTGCAGCGCTTCACTCGCCGTGACCTCCCACGCTGGGGCACCGAGTTCGACGTGCTGCTCACGCCGACGCTGTCCATCCTCACCCCACCGGTCGGCGTGCTGGCCGAGGTGCACGCCGACCCCGCGAACACCTCGCCGACGGTCTTCGCCATGGCGTTGTTCAACGCCTTCTTCAACATCACCGGCCAGCCGGCTGTCTCGCTTCCGCTCGAACAGACCGACGCCGGCCTGCCGATCGGGATGCAGCTCGTCGCCGGTCCCTGGCGCGAGGACCTGCTCGTGCGGCTGGCCAGCCAGCTCGAGCGGGCCCATCCCTGGGCCGGCCGGGCGCCGGCGCTCTAGCTCGAGGGTCGGGGCTGTCGAAGGTCGGGGCTGTCGAAGGTCGGGGCTGGGGAGGATCCGGGCGGCCCCGATCGGGGTACAGCGCCGCACATGGACCTCCCCACACCCTGGGCCACCCCGGAGCGCACGGCGCTGCAGCAGCAGGCCCGCGCCTTCGCCCGCGACGTCGTGCTGCCCATCGCCGACGAGCTCGACCCGCAGAAAGCGCAGATGCCGCGCGAGCTGATCGACCAGCTGGCCGCGCTGGGCTGGTTCGGGATCACCGTCCCGACCGGGCACGGTGGCCTCGGACTGGGGGTCTTCGAGTACTGCCTCGTCTCGGAGGAGCTGGCCCGGGCCTGGCTGAGCGTGGCGAGCATCCTGGCCCGTGGGCAGGGGCTCGGCACCCAGGTCCTTGACGCCGCCCGTCGCGACGAGCTGCTCAAGAGGTCCGCGAAGGGAGAGTGGATCGGCTCGATCGCCCTCAGCGAGCCCACCGCCGGCTCCGATCTGGCAGCGGTGCAGACGACGGCCACCCGCGACCGCGACACCTGGGTGCTGAGCGGCCACAAGCGCTGGGCGGGCAACGCCTTGGCGGCCGACTTCGTGGAGGTCCTCGCCAGGGTCCGGGAGCCCGAGCAGGGGGAGTCCCGCTCGGCTGGGCTGGAGCCGTTCCTGGTCGTCAAGGAGCCCGGCACCTTCCCCGAAGGGATGTCGGGCACCGCCATCGACAAGGTCGGCTACCACGGCTTCCTGACCTGGGACCTGGTCCTGGATGGGGTGCGCGTGCCCGACGGCGACCGCCTCACCGGCCTGTACGCTGACTAAGGGGCTGCCGACGACGAGGGTGGGTTCGCGTCGGTGCAGCGCGGACTGAACATCGCCCGCGTCCACACCGCGGCGCGGGCCGTCGGCTTGGCCCAGGGGGCGCTCGAGGACACCACGGCCTACCTGCAGGAGCGTGAGCAGTTCGGGCACCCGATCGGGGACTTCCAGGCCCTCCGGTTCACGTTGGCCGACATGGCCGCGGACGTCGTACAGGGCCGGGCGATGTGGTGGCAGGTCGCGCACCTGCTCGATGAGGGTGTCCCGTGCGAGAGCGAGGCCGCGATGGTCAAGCTTGCGACCACCGAGATGGCGGTGCGGGTGACCAACCAGGCCATGCAACTGCACGGCGGCAACGGCTACACGACCGAGCGGCGGGTGGAGCGGTACTGGCGCGACGCCCGGCTGACGACCATCTTCGAGGGCACCAGTGAGATCCAACGGCGGATCATCAGCGACCGGCTGCTGCCCCGACGCTGAGCGCGAGCGTGCTGTCGACGGTGCAGCGGGAGGCCAGCAGCTCGTAGGACCTGAGCCGGTCCGACAGTGCGGCGCGTGGTGGGGAAGCATCACGCCACCGGAGCCGAGTCTCTCGACGTGCCGGGCGAGGGCCAACCGACGCTGAGCGGGGTCACACGAGCTGCAACGCGACAAGGCCCGGAGCCTTCCCGGCCCTTCCCCGCGCCGGGTCGTGGCGGCGACCGGGCAGGATGAGCTGGTGCAGTTCGCCTCGTGGCTCGCGGTCGCGCCGGTCCCCTTCGTGCCGGAGGTCCTGCTCCACCAGGCCGACGACCTCCAGGGGCTGTGGGAGGCGACCGGTGCGGCGGCTCCGCCGTACTGGGCCTTCGCTTGGCTCGGGGGGCAGGCGTTGGCGCGCTACGTCCTGGACGGTGACCACGTCCGCGGCAAGCGGGTACTCGACCTGGCCACCGGCTCGGGGCTGGTGGCGATCGCCGCCCGTCAGGCCGGCGCCCGGTCGGTGCTCGCCGCCGACATCGACCCGCTGTCGAGGGAGGCGGTCGAGGCCAACAGCGCGGTGAACCGCACCGAGGTCATGTGGACCGGACTGGACCTGCTCGACGGGCCCGCGCCACACGTCGAGGTGGTGCTCGCGGGTGACGTGCTGTACGAGCAGGTCATGGCCGCTCGGGTCCTGACCTGGCTGCGGGGCTTCGAGGGCACGGTGCTGCTGGGGGATCCCGGCCGCGACTACCTCCCGCAGACCGGGCTCACCGAGCTCGCCTCCTACGAGATCGCCACCAGCCGTGAGCTCGAGGGCGTGCCGGTGAAACGCACCCGGGTCTTCACTCAGCCGTAGCACGCCGGAAACGGGAGTCACGGGACCGGTCGTCGTGATCAGCAGGCGCGAGTGGCTCGGCCAGGCGTCGTAGTCGAGCAGGGTCTCCGACAGCGTCGCAGGGCAGCCCGGTAGGCGTCGGCGAGTGTCGGCGCCATCAGCCGGGTCTGCAGCCGAGCCCGCTCACCGTCTGACAGCCACGGTGACTCCAGGTACGACGCGTCCTTCAGGCCGCTGCTGAACTCCAGCTCCCGGAACTGCGCCGACGGGAAGCGCTACCGCCCTGGAGGACGTGCCGGAATGCCAGGTAGCCGGCCGGGGTCATCGTCCCGAGCACGTCCCACTGCGCGATGAGCTGCCAAAAGATCGTGACGGTCCGAGCTCGTGCAGGGCGAGCTTGAACCACAGCTCGTGCGACTGGTGCAGGACGACGAACAGCAGCTCGTCGTGCGCCCGCGGGTCCTGCTGCAGCGACAGCAGCTGCTCCACCCGCAGGTGGGACGCGTAGGTGAGCCCTCCGGTGCTGTCGCTCATCGGCCTGCCGTAGGCCCCGCCGCCTCTCGCCTACGAGGGATATGCCTGACACAAGTGACCATGTTCGGGTAGGAACAACGGAGCACCGTGCCTCTGCCTCCCGAAGGATCCCCGTGCAGCAGCTCACCGGCCTCGACGCCGCCTTTCTTGCGATGGAGACGCACGCCGTCTTCGGGCACGTCGGCAGCCTCTGCGTCCTGGACCCCTCGACGTCCCCGGACGCGGTCACCCTCGACAAGGTGACCCGTCTGATCGAGAGCCGGTTGCATCAGATTCCGCCCTTCCGGCGGCGACTCGCGACAGTGCCCCTCGGCCTCGACCAGCCCTACTGGATCGAGGACCCCGACTTCGACATCGAGTACCACGTACGGGAGCTCGGTCTTCCAGCGCCGGGCGACGACCGACAGCTCGCCGAGCAGGCGGCCCGGCTACACGCCCGGCCGTTGGACCGCAGCCGTCCGCTGTGGGAGCTGTACCTGATCCACGGCCTGTCCGACGGCCGGATGGCGATCTACAGCAAGGTCCACCATGCGGCCATCGACGGCGTCTCCGGCGGAGACATCCTCACTGCCATCCTCGACCTCACGCCGGAGTCCCGGGTCGTCGACCCGCCGCCGGAGCCGTGGCGGGCGGAGACCGCCCCGTCGGCGCTGTCGCTGCTCACCCGCTCCGCGCTGACGTTGGCCGGGCAGCCGGTCCGGGCCGCCCGCATGACCTACGCCCTGGCCCGCTCGTTGCCGTCTTTGGCGACCTCTTCCGCTCGCCCCCACCTGCCCATAGTCGACCGGCTGCTGGGCCGTGACGCCGACCTGGTGCTGCAGGGTGGAGGCCTTCGGGCTCCCGCGACGCCCTTCAACAAGGCGATCTCACCGCACCGCCGATGGGCCTTCCGCAGCCTTCCACTGGATCAGGTCAAGGCCATCAAGAACGCCAGTGGGGGGACCGTCAACGACGTCGTGATGGCGCTATCGACGGGGGCCCTGCGCCGTTGGCTCCTCGACCACGACGCCCTGCCGGAGGCGCCGCTGATCGCGGCCGTGCCGGTGTCGATCCGTACCGAGGCCCAGAAGAACACCGCGGGTAACAAGGTGTCGACGATGATCGCGCCGCTGCCGACCCACGTCGCCGACCCGCTCGAGCGGCTACAGGCCTGCAGCGCCGCGATGCGGGCTGCCAAGGAGCAGCACGGAGCGCTTCCGGCAACGTTGCTGTCCGACGTCACGGAGTTCGCGATGCCGGCCCTCGCGGGACAGGCCGCCCGGCTGGCTGCCCGGGTCCGCCTCGTCGAGCGGGTCAGCCCATTCAACCTGTTCATCTCCAACGTTCCCGGTCCCAATATCCCGCTCTTCTACGCCGGCTGCCGACTGCTCGGCTACTACCCGCTGTCGGCCATCGCTGACGGTCAGGGGCTCAACATCACCGTCTGCAGCCTCAGTGGTCAGCTCCACTTCGGGCTGATCGCCGACCGGGAGCTGGTACCGGACCTCGACGTGATGATGGACTACCTCGCCGAGGAGCTCGACGTGCTCACCGAGGCGGTTTCCTGACGGCCGCGTCGGGCGGGGTCAGCTCAAGACCATGTTGGGTTCGCCATACACGTTATGGCCGTTGGCGCCCCGGGTGCAGGTACCGCCCTTGACGGCGCCGCCGTTCCAGGCCTGTCGCAGGCAGTTGCGTAGCGCGAGCTGGCCCCAGTAGTTGGGGTGGAAGCTCTCCTGGATGTAGTAGTTCGAGCCGCAGCAGGTACTGGCGGTACGGATCTGGTTGACCCACTCGGTGACGTCGCTTGCACCCGGCTGGGACCAGTAGGTCAGGCCCTTCTCCTCGAGCAACCCGACGGTGTCCTCGCACAGCCGCCGGCCGTTGAAGGCGCTCGACAGGTCCAGCACCTTGGTACCCGAGATGCCGGCCTGGGTGGCGGCGTTCTTGACCGCGCTGTTGATGGTCGGCAGCGCGGTCCCGTTGGCCCAGGTGGCGTCGTTGTTCCAGAAGCCGCAGCCACCGGTGTTTTGACGGCTGTAGCCGGACTCGGAGTAGCGGATGCCCGACCCGTTCGGCAGCGGCGACTCGTAGGTCTGCACGACCATGGTCCACGTGCCGTCGAGGTAGCCGGCGTTGCGCATGGCAGTCCGGATGTTCAGCAGGCCGTTCCTGATGGCCGTCGTCTGGGCCGTGACGTTGGCGCCGGTGAAGTTGCCGGTCACCGAGCTGTCGTCGTTGCAGTAGTTCTTGGCCCAGGTGGGGGAGCTGAGGAAGTCCGTGACGCAGGCCTGGATGATCCCGGCGAAACTGAAGTTGTTGCCACCGATGCTGACGGCTACCGCCTTGACGTTGTGGGTCGCGGCGAACCCCTGGAGCGCCAGCGCCTGGCCCAGTCCGGCGCTGCCGTTGAAGAAGTCCAGGCCCGGCTTGAACAAGCCGTTGCTGTCGGTGAAGGTCGTGGTCTTCGCTCCTGAGCACGCCAGGTTCGCCGCGCCGGTACCGATGAAGATTTCCGCGGAGGTGCTCCGGTGGCACCGGTTGATGGCTTCCGCCGTGTGCGAGGCGTTGTCGAAGTACGCCGCGCTGCCCCCAGCGTCGGTGTACTGCTCGCCGTTGTTGCTGTTGCCTGCCCAGCGACCGGCCTCGCCGGAGATGTAGGAGTCGCCCACGGACACGACGTACGGCGTGCCGACGCCCGGTCCGTCGGCGTGCGCTGTGGCGGGAACGAGCGTGATTGCCACCGCGAAGGCGGCGGTTGTCAGGGCGGCGAGGGGACGGGAGCGCACGGGTTCCTCCAGGGATCGACGGTCGCGCGAGTGTGGCACACACCACACCTGTCCCCCCACAAACCAGAACAAAAAGGGTCATAGCTGCGCGGTGAGCCGGTCGAGGAACGGTGCCTGCTCAGGCAGGATCTTCGTGCGGGCCGTCTCGAGGTCGAACCAGGCGGCGCGGTCGATCTCGGGGAACTCCCGCCACCGCCCCTGCCATTGCATCCGGAAAAGGTTGCTGCTCACGGTGGCGGGGTCCAGGTCACCCTCCAGGGCCCACGCGACCACCCGCTTTCCACCCTTCTGAACGACCTCCCCGAGCTCCAGCGGGTCACCCGCGGGCGGAGCGTGACCGATCTCCTCGGCGTACTCCCGGTAGGCGGCAGCCAGCGGCTGCTCGGCCCGGTCGTACTCGCCCTTGGGGACACCCCACACGTCCTTGTGGGCGTGCAGCGGCCCTCCCGGGTGAGCCAGCAGCACCTCGATCCCGGGCAGCTGCCGGAACAGCAGCAGACCGGCGCTGGTACGTGGCACGGCGCCCACTCTCTCGCCTCCGGCATCAAGACCGGCGCCGGGGGCGGCCCCGTGCGTGGTCACCTAGGCTGACGCCACCATGGACGTGCCCGACCTGACGCTGTTCGAGCTCAGGGAGCGCCTGCAACAGGTCATGGTGCGGGACCAGCGGCGGTTGTCCCGTCAGCTCGACGGCCACTCCCCGGACCTCGCCAGGCTGACGACGGAACTCGAGCGAGCCGAGGACCGGGTGGCACGGCGTCGACAGTCCGTGCCGAAGATCAGCTACCCGGAGCACCTGCCGGTCAGCCAGGTCCGCTCCGAGATCGCCGACGCGATCCGCGACCACCAGGTGGTCGTCCTCGCCGGTGAGACCGGGTCGGGCAAGACGACGCAGCTGCCCAAGATCCTGCTCGAGCTGGGGCGGGGCATGACCGGCCTGATCGGCCACACCCAGCCCCGCCGGATCGCTGCCCGGGCCGTGGCGGAGCGCGTCGCCGAGGAGCTCGGCACCGAGCTCGGCGACCTCGTCGGGTACACGGTCCGCTTCCACGACCAGGTGGCTGAGGGTTCCCTGATCAAGGTCATGACGGACGGCATCCTGCTCGCGGAGCTGTCGCGCGACCGCACCCTGTCCGCCTACGACACGATCGTCATCGACGAGGCGCACGAGCGGTCGCTCACGATCGACTTCCTGCTCGGCTACCTCAAGCGCCTGCTGCCGCAGCGCCAGGACCTCAAGGTCGTCATCACGTCAGCCACGATCGACCCGGAGCGTTTCAGCCAACACTTCAACGACGCCCCCATCCTGGAGGTGAGTGGGCGCACCTATCCCGTCGAGGTGCGCTACCGGCCGCTTCTCGCCCTGGACGGCGAGCAGGAGCAGGATCAGGTCTCGGCGATCGTGACGGCATGCCAGGAGCTCGCCGCGGAGCCTCCGGGGGACGTGCTCGTCTTCCTGTCAGGGGAGCGTGAGATTCGGGACGCTGCCGACGCCCTGCGGGCCGTCGTCGGTGAGCAGACCGAGGTGCTTCCCCTGTACGGCAGGCTTTCTGCCGCCGAGCAGCACCGGGTCTTCACCTCCCACCCGGGCCGCCGGATCGTCCTGGCGACCAACGTCGCGGAGACGTCGCTCACCGTCCCCGGCATTCGGTACGTCGTCGACCCAGGAACCGCGCGCATCTCCCGCTACAGCAACCGGACCAAGGTGCAGCGGCTGCCGATCGAGGCGATCAGCCAGGCGTCGGCGACCCAGCGTTCGGGCCGCTGCGGGCGCGTTGCCGACGGCGTGTGCATCCGGCTCTACAGCGAGGAGGACTTCATCGCACGGCCGGCGTTCACCGAGCCGGAGATCCTGCGCACCAACCTCGCGTCGGTCCTGCTGCAGATGGCCTCGCTCGGGCTCGGTGACATCGAGGACTTTCCGTTCCTCGAGCCCCCCGACCGGCGCAACGTCCGCGACGGGATGGCCCTGCTCGAGGAGCTCGGCGCCCTCGCCGACGATCGTCTGACGAAGGTCGGACGCCAGCTGGCGGAGCTGCCGATCGACCCGCGGATGGCCAGGATGGTGGTGGAGGCGGACAAGCTCGGCTGTGTCCGTGAGGTTCTCGTGATCGCCGCCGCCCTCTCGATCCAGGACCCCCGTGAGCGGCCCGTCGACAAGCAGTCCCAGTGGGCGCAGCTGCACAGCCGCTTCACCGACCCCACTTCTGACCTGCTGGCTTGGCTCAACCTGTGGCGGCACGTCCACGAGCAGCAGCAGGCCCTGTCAAGCAGTGCCTTCAGGCGGCTGTGCCAGCGGGAGTTCCTGAGCTACTTGCGGATCCGCGAGTGGCAGGACCTGCACGCCCAGCTGCGCCGGGTCGCCCGCCAGCTCGACCTCGCCCACGACAGCAGCACCTCCGACCCGGCGACCATCACCCAGGCACTGCTGGCCGGCCTGCTGTCCCACGTCGGGATGCGCGAGCCCAGCGGCCGCGACTACGTCGGTGCGCGGGGGGCTCGGTTCGCGATTGCTCCCGGCTCGGCACTGGCCAAGAAGCCGCCGCAGTTCGTGGTCGCTGCCGAGCTGGTCGAGACCAGCCGACTTTGGGGGCGGATGGCAGCTCGGATCGAACCGGAGTGGGCGGAACAGGCGGGCGCCCAGCTGGTGAAGCGGACCTACAGCGAACCGCACTGGGAGGCCAAGCAGGCCGGTGTCGTCGCCTACGAAAGGGTCACCCTGTACGGCGTACCGCTGGTGACCCAGCGCAAGGTGGCCTACGGCCGGATCGACCCCGAGGTCTCCAGGGACCTGTTCATCCGGCATGCCCTCGTCCAGGGGGACTGGAAGACCCACCACGCCTTCTTTGCCCGCAATCGCGCCCTGGTCGAGGACGTCGAGGAACTCGAGCACCGCGCCCGCCGCCGCAACATCGTCGTCGACGACGAGGACGTCTACGACTTCTACGACCGGCTGGTGCCGGCAGACGTGGTCAGCGGCGCTCACTTCGACGGCTGGTGGAACAAGCACAAGCACGTCCGTCCTGACCTGCTCGACCTCCGTCTGGAGGATCTCGTCCGAGGCGACGTCGATCCAGGGGACCACCCGGATGTGTGGGTGTCGGAGGACCTGCGACTCCCGCTGTCGTACGAATTCAAGCCTGGCAGCGCCATCGACGGGGTGACCGTCGACGTGCCCTTGGCGGTGCTCAACCGGGTGCACGCCGACGACTTTGCCTGGCAGGTACCAGGGATGCGGCTCGACCTGGTAACTGCACTCATCAAGACCCTGCCCAAGCCGTTGCGCGTCAAGCTCGTTCCCGCGCCCGACACCGCCCGGTTGCTGCTGGATCGGATCGCCCCCCGCGAGGAGCATCTGCTGCACGCGCTGTCCCGGGAGGCCCGGGCTGTCAAGGGTGTCCTCATCGCCGTGGAGGACTGGGGACTCGACCGGGTCCCAGCCCACCTGAGACCGACCTTCCGGGTCGTGGACGAGACCGGTTCGGCGGTCGGTGAGGGCAAGGACCTCGAGGCTCTCAAGGCCTCCCTCGCCAAGCCGGTGCAGGCCGCAATCGCCTCGGTGGCAGGAGATCTGGAGCGCTCCGGCCTGACCGACTGGACCGTGGCGGACATCCCTTCGGAGGTGTCGTCCGGTCTGGTCGTCGGCTACCCGGCGCTGGTTGACGAGGGCACGTCCGTGGCGCTGCGCGTCCTGCCTTCACCCTCGCCTGAGATACACCACGCCGGGGTACGAAGGTTGCTGCTGCTGGCCTCACCTTCGCCCGTCAAGGCGGTGTCGGGCCGGTTGAACAACCGGGCCAAGCTGACGCTCGCGGCCAATCCGCACGGATCTCTCACGGCCCTCATGGACGACTGCGTCGCCGCCGCGGTGGACGCCCTCATGACCTCAGACCCGCGGGACCGACCGGCGTATCAGGCATTGCTACCTGTCGTGCGCGGCGGCCTGCCCGAACAGACGTTGAAGGTCCTGAAGGGGGTCGAGGAGGTACTCGCCCTAGCGGCTGAGGTTGACAGCGCCCTCGACCAGCAGACCCACCCCACGACAGCGCAGGCTGTCAAGGACCTTCGGGAGCAGCGGGATGCGCTGGTGCACAAGGGTTTCGTGACCGTCACGGGAGCTTCCCGCCTGGCCGACATTGCACGCTACCTGCGGGGCATGCTGGTGCGGCTCCAGAAGCTGCCCCGCGACGCGGAGCGGGACGGGTCTCTGCTCGTCGAAGTCCGTGAGGTCGAGGCGGAGGCGGCCCGCCTGCCGGCTGGGCCGGATCGCGACCGCATCGGCTGGATGCTTCAGGAGCTACGGGTGAGCGTGTTCGCACAGAGCCTCAAGGCGAAGGGGCCGATCTCGCTCCAACGCGTGTACCGGGCTCTCGACGACCTCTCCTAGGTCCGAGCCGCGCCCGACGGATACGCTGTCCCACGGCGCGCCGGGAAGTCTGGTCGGCAGACTCGTCGTCGTCCCCGGGAGCAGCGTGCACGACACCTTCACGTTCGGACTGCTTGTCCTCAGCGCGGCGTCCGCGATGCTGCTGGCCGTCCAGTCGCACCGGCTGTCGGAGCGGCTTCGGGTGCCCACTCCTGCCTTTTTCCTGGTTGCTGCCGCTCTCGCCGTCGAGCTCATCCCCGGCCTTGGTGAGCCCTCGCACCGCACCGTCGAGCGCATCGTGACGGTCGCGCTGCTGGTCATTTTGTTCGACGGCGGCCTGCACATCGGCAGCGCTCGCTTCCGGTCGTCCGCCGGCCCCATCCTCAGCCTGGGGGTGCTGGGCACGCTTTTCACCGTCGTTGGCGCGGCTGGGCTCGTGCATCTGCTGCTCGACACGTCCTGGTACGCCTCTGTACTTGTCGCCACCGCCATCGCTCCCACGGACCCCGCGGTGGTCTTCTCCGTTCTGGGGCGCCGCGAAATCGAAGGCAGGAGCGGCACCGTCCTCGAAGGGGAGTCGGGAGCCAACGACCCTGTCGGAATCGCCTTGATGGCGGCGCTCCTGACGGCGGGGTCGCTGTCTGCCGGAGCTCTTGTAGGGGCGGCGGGCACCTTCGTCCTGCAGCTTGTGGTCGGCACCGTTGTCGGGATCTTCGGCGGGCGGCTGCTGCTTGTCGGAATGCGCCGGCTGCCGCTACCGGCGCAAGGGCTCTACCCGGTCCGCACCCTGGTCGGGGTCGGCGTTGTCTTTGGCCTCGCGACCGTTGCCCACGGGTCCGGCTTCCTCGCGGTCTTCGTCGCTGGGATCGTCCTCGGCGACGAGCGGGCGCCGTACAAGCGGGACATCGAGCGCTTCCACGCGGCCCTCGCCTCGTTGGGCGAGGTCGTCGCGTTCGCCTACCTGGGTTTCACTGTCCACCTCGACGTCCTGGCGCGCTCGGACGTCTGGATCCCCGGTCTCGTCATCGGACTTGCCCTGGCGCTCCTGGTGCGGCCGGTCCTGGTGGGGCCGCTGTTGCTCCGGTCCGCCCTGTCACGAGGGGAGCAGGCGTTCGTGCTGCTGTCCGGCCTCAAAGGTGCGGTCCCACTGCTCCTCGGCAGCTTTCTCCTGGATGCCGGCCTTCCCGAGGCAGATCGTCTCTACGCCGTCGTCGTCGTCGTCGTCCTCGTCTCGGTGGTCCTGCAAGGCGGGCTGGTGCCGACCCTGGCGCGGCTGTTTCATGTCCGGATGCGCACCGTCGAGCAGGAGCCGTTCAGCCTCGGCATCGGGCTCAGGGAGCAGCCCCGTGCCGCGCACCGGGTCACGATCGAGGCGGGTTCCGTCGCGGCTGGGAGCCAGTTGCGGCTGCTACCAGGACTGGCCGAGGGGACCTGGGTCAGCCTCGTCCTGCGGGAGGGGGTGCTGGTCAACGTGCGCGGCGACACGGTCCTGCTTCCGGGCGATGACGTCCTGCTCCTCGTCGACGAGGAGCAGGACCCGGACGTCGTGCGACAGCTGTTCGCGGGTCATCCACAGATCTGATCCGAGCCGGTATTTGGCTGTCCTGGCGCGCCAGGCTCACCGACATGTCGAAGCCTGTCGCCCGCCTCACCACCCCTGCTCAGATGGTCGCGTCGCTGCCGCTGCAGCTGGGCTACGTCCCGACCGAGTCATTGGTCGTCTGCTGCCTGCACGAGCCGCGCGGCCGGGTCGGGCTCACGATGCGGTTCGACCTGCCTGCCATTGCTCTCGAGGACCACCTCACCAGTGAGGTGGTCGATCGGGTTCGGGACCAGCGGGCCAGCCGCGTCCTGATCGTCGTGTACACCAGCGAGGCGGACGGGCCGACACTTCCGCGTACCGACCTGGTCGCCGGGCTGGAGGCCATGCTCTCGGACCTCCGCCGCGCCGAGCTGTTCCTCGTCCGGGACGGACGCGTCTGGACCTACTTCTGCTCGCTGTCCTGCTGCCCTCCCGAGGGCCGTCCCGTCCGCGAGGCAGACGGGTCAAGCCCTGTCCAGCTGCTCGCCGCCGAGAACGTCCTCCAGGGCCGCGTGGTCCTGGCTGATCGCAAGGCGCTGGAGGACTCCCTTGCCGGACCGGTCGACTCCGAGGCGAGGGTGGCGAGGGAGCGCTGCGAGATCGCCGCGACGCTGCTCGCCGACGCCATCGAGGAAGCCGGGCTCGAC
>JANXUE010000273.1 GCA_025352005.1 Frankiales bacterium | reverse complement strand
ACCGCACCCGCGAGGAACCCGGCCGTGCTGACGAGCACCGCGGCACCGGGGGTCACCTGGGGGACGGTAGGCCCTGCCGCGAGCCCTGGACCGACGCGGGGGTAGCTGCCGGCCAGCTCCGACCGGTACCCCACCCGCGGGCCGGCCATCGTCCTTGCCTCCCGACCTGACCTGACCTGACCTGACCTGGCGCGAGAGGTCAGGACTCCTGGCTCTCGTGCCGCAGCAGGCCCGCCGTGTACGCCTGCTCGAGGGCTTGCCAGGAGGCTTCGATGACGTTCTCGTGGACCCCGACGGTGCTCCACTCCGTCTTACCGTCCGAGGTCTCGACCAGGACGCGCGTGACGGCGTCGGTGCCGTGCGCACCGCTCACGATGCGCACCTTGTAGTCGACCAGGTCGAAGCCGGCCAGTGCCGGGTAGAGCTCAAGCAGGCCCTGCCGCAGGGCGTTGTCGAGGGCGTTGACAGGGCCGTTGCCCTCACCGGTCGCGACGATCCGAGTGCCCTGCGCGTGGAGCTTCACCGTCGCCTCACTGACGACCGTGCCGTCACGGTGCTCGACGATGACGCGCCAGCTCTCCAGGTCGAAAAAGCGCGGTCGCTGCCCCATCTCGGCCCGCAGCAACAGCTCGAAGGACGCCTCTGCGGCTTCGAAGCTGTAACCGACGGACTCGAGGAGCTTCACTCGGTCAAGGACTCGCAGCACGGTCGGGCCGTCCGGGTCGAGGCCGAGCGCCTTGCCCTTGAGCTCGACGGTCGCCCGCCCGGCGAGCTCGGAGATGAGCAGTCTGATGTCGTTGCCGACGACACCGGGGTCGGCGTGCTGGTAGAGGTCGGGATCGGCCTTGATGGCACTGACGTGCAGGCCCGCCTTGTGCGCGAAAGCGCTGCCCCCCACCCATGGTTGGTGCGGGTCGGGCGCGATGTTGGCAACCTCGGCCACGGCGTGCGCTACCCGGCCGAGCTCAGCCAGCCGTCCGGTCGGTAGCACCTGCCGGCCGAGCTTGGTCTCGAGCGCGGCGACAACGCTGAACAGGTCGGCGTTGCCACACCTCTCGCCGTACCCGTTGGCGGTGCCTTGCACGTGGGTCGCGCCGACCTCGATCGCGGTGAGTGAGTTAGCGACCGCGCAGGCGACATCGTTGTGGGCGTGGATCCCGACCCGAAGACCTTCGCCGACGACCGCGCCGACGATGTCCTGCAGCCGGCTCGGGAGCATGCCGCCGTTGGTGTCGCACAGGACGAGCACCGCCGCGCCTGCCTCGGCCGCAACCCGCAACACCTCCATCGCATACGCCGGGTCGGCGAGGTAGCCGTCGAAGAAGTGCTCCGCGTCGAGGAAGACCCGCTGACCCTCAGCCGTCAGGTGTGCCACGGAGTCACGGACCATCGCGAGGTTCTCCTCACGGGTGGTGCGCAACGCCCGCTCGACGTGCCGCACGTCGCTCTTGGCGACCAGGGTCGCGACGGGCGCCCCGGACTCGCGCAGGTGCGCCACGTCGTCCGCTGTCACCCCGGCCGGCTTGCGGGTCGACCCGAACGCCGTCAGCTGCGCGGTCTTCAGCTGCAGCTCGGTGCGTGCCCGTCGGAAGAACTCCGCATCCTTCGGGTTGGCCCCGGGCCAGCCGCCCTCGATGAAGCCCACACCCAGGTCGTCGAGGTGCCGGGCGATCGTGAGCTTGTCGTTGACGGACAGCGACAGGCCCTCGCGCTGGCTGCCGTCGCGCAGAGTCGTGTCATAGACGTGGAAGGCGTCGGTCGGCGTACTCATGCTCTCTCCACGGGGTTTCTCACGGGCAAGGTTTCGCACAGGCAACAAAAACCCCTCCGGCCCGAGGGCACGAAGGGGTAGCGCGTCAGCTGATCTCGCTCAGCGGACGCGCCTGGGGATCATGGGGAAGGTCGGCATCACCGGCGAGGATAGCGCCTGTCGGGCACGGTCTCGCCACCTCGCCCAGATCCCGCCTCAGGCCTTTACTGGGCTGACGTGAGCTGGCCGCTTCCGAGGGCGACGCGCACCAGGTCGCGGACCGACAGCACGCCGACGACCTGCCCGTCCTCACAGACGACCAGGTGCCGGAAGCGGCCGTTGACCATCGCGGTGGCGGCCCGGCCGAGGTCCCAGTCCGGCATGGCTGACACGGCGTCGGGAGTCAGGTGGTCGGCGCACAGCTCGGTGTCGGGGTTCTGCCCGCGGGCGACGCACTCGAGCACGTCGCGCTCGGTGAGGATGCCAGGACCGTCGGCGTCCGGGTCGAGCACCACCGCAGCCCCTACGTGCCGCGCAGCCATCAGCTGGGCTGCCCGCCGGACCGTGTGGGCTGGGCCGATCGTCAGAACTGTCGGGCTCATCGCGTCACGTACGTGCACGGCGGCACCTCCTAGCGAGCACGGTACGGCCGTGGTGAGCGCTTGCCTAGCCACCGTGCCGGTGGTCCTACAGGACGCGCCGCATCCAGCCGTGCCGGTCGGCGCTCCGGCCGTACTGCACGTCGAGCAGGGCCTGACGCAGCGCCATCGTGACGCCGCCCGGCTCGCCGGAGCCGGCGACGACCTCGCCGCCCGGCCAGCGCAGCGCGCCGATGGGTGTGACGACAGCCGCGGTACCGCAGGCGAAGACTTCGACGACGGTGCCGTCCGCCGCGCCCTTGCGCCACTCGTCGACGTCGACCTTGCGCTGCTCGACCGCGTGCCCCAGCTCGTGGGCCAGGGTGATGATCGAGTCGCGAGTGATCCCCTCGAGGATCGTCCCGCTCAGCTCCGGGGTGACGAGGGTGCCGTCGTCGAGGACGAGGAAGATGTTCATCCCCCCCAGCTCCTCGAGCCAACGGTGTTCGCCGGCGTCGAGGAACACGACCTGGTCACAGCCGTTGGCCATCGCCTCCTGCTGGGCCACCAGTGACGCGGCATAGTTGCCACCGCACTTCGCGGTGCCGGTCCCTCCTGGCGCGGAGCGGGTGTACTCCTGCGACAGCCACAACGACACCGGGCGCAGCGGTCCGGAGAAGTAGTTACCGGCCGGCGACGCGATCAGCTGGAACAGCGCGCTGTCCGACGGTCGGACGCCCAGCCCCACCTCGGTGGCCCACATGAACGGCCGCAGGTAGAGCGACGCACCCTCACCGTCAGGCACCCACTGGCGGTCCGCGCGCACGAGCAGCTCGCAGGCCTCGACGAACGCATCCTCGGGGAACTCCGGCAGAGCCAGGCGCCGCGAGCTGCGGGCCATCCGGGCGGCGTTACGTTCCGGCCGGAACAGAGCGACCCCACCGTCAGGCTGGCGGTAGGCCTTCATGCCTTCGAAGACCGTCTGACCGTAGTGCAGGACCACCGAGGCAGGGTCGATGCTGACCGGGCCGTAGGCGTGCAGCCGAGCGTCGTGCCAGCCCTGCGCAGCGGTCCAGGTGGCGCTGACCATGTGGTCGGTGAAGACCCGGCCGAACGCGGGGTTGGCAAGGATCGCGGCGCGGGCCTCCGCGTCGACGAGGGTGGCACTCGGCTCGGACGTGAACTGCACGGTCATGGTGA
>JANXUE010000232.1 GCA_025352005.1 Frankiales bacterium | reverse complement strand
TCGTGCTCGAAGCGCAGCCGACGGTCGTGAAACCGAGTTCCACCGCCTTTGAGAGTGCGACGGCGACGACCCGGTCCTTGAACGAGTGCGTCGGGTTGCCGCTGTCGTCCTTCACGTAGAGCGACCGCATCCCGAGGGCGCGGGCCAGGTTGGGGGCCTCCCGCAGGCGGGTCATGCCGGCGCCGAGGTCGACCCGCGTGGCGAGGTCCTGGCCGGCGGGCAACAACCCGGCGTACCGCCAGATGGACTGTGGACCGGCCTCGATGGAGGCACGCGTGACGAGCTTGAGGCGCTCGAGGTCGTACTCGACCTCGAGCGGCGCGAAGCACTCGCCGCAGACGTGCATCGGGGCCAGCGGGGTCTGGTTGCCGCATTCACGACAGACCAGCCCGATCGCGGGGGAGTTGGCGAAGGCAGCAGGCGTGGTCAGCGTTGTCATCAAAGGTCTCCTCATCTTCCCCACCGACCTGGTGGGACGGAGTTGGCACCTGGCTGTCGAGCGCAGAGCTCAAGAGCTGGTTGCCGGGGCGTCATCGGGCCGTGTCCCTGGTGCCCCTCGGGATGAGACGTGCATTCAGTTGTGTGGGAAACAGAACCTAGCCTAGCGGATGGCGGCAGGCCCTCCGATTCGGGTGGTCGTACGGTGTGGGCCGTGACCGCGTCCGTCCTGCTCGCCTCCAACCGCGGGCCTGTGAGCTGGGTCGAGGGCGCAGACGGCACGCTGGAGGCGCGACGGGGCGGCGGCGGGCTGGTCTCCGCCCTGGGCACGCTCGAGCTCGGCGGCCACGTGCACTGGGTCTGCGCCGCCCTGTCCGACCTCGACCGGCAAGCCCTTCGAGGCGGCGCCAAGGTCGACGGCGTCACCATCCTCGATGTTGACCCGGTCACCTTCGAGCGGGCCTACAACGGCATCGCCAACGGGCTGCTGTGGTTCACCGCCCATCTGCTCTGGTCAATGCCGACCACACCCAGCTTCGATGACCGGACCCGGCGCGAGTGGGACGCCTTCTGCACCTACTCGCGGGCGTTCGCCGACGCGCTCGCCGTACACGCCGCAGAGGGGGCGTCGGTGCTGGTGCAGGACTACCACCTGTCGCTCGTGCCGCAGCTGCTGCGTGAGCTGCGTCCCGACCTGCGGATCGGGCACTTCAGCCACACGCCGTGGGCGCCACCGGAGTACTTCCGTCTGCTGCCCGACCGGATCGCCGTCGGCGTGCTGCGCGGTCTGCTCGGCGCCGACAGCGTCAGCTTCCACTCGGCACGCTGGGCCGACGCCTTCGCCCGCTGCTGTGTCGAGGTGCTCGGAGCGGTGTACGACGGACAGCACGTCACCCTCGACGGACGCTCGACGTCGGTAGCCGTCCACCCGCTGGGCGTCGACGTGGACGAGCTGCGGGCGCGGGCGGCGGAGCCCGATGTCACCTCCCGACTCGCCGGCCTGCGCGCGCTCGTCGGAGACCGTCAGATGCTGCTGCGGGTCGACCGGACCGAGCTGAGCAAGAACATCGTGCGAGGGCTGGAGGCCTACCGGCTGCTGTTACGGCGCTTCCCTGAGCATCGCGGGAGGGTCGTGCACGTGGCGTTCGCCTACCCGTCGCGGCACGACCTGCCGGAGTACCGGGAGTACACCGGGGCCGTGCAACGGCTGGCCCGGGAGGTCAACGAGGAGTTCGCCGCCGACGGCTGGCTGCCCGTGCACCTGGAGGTCCGTGACGACTACGCCCGGTCGCTGGCCGCGATGGCGCTCGCCGACGTGGTGCTCGTCAACCCCCTGCGGGACGGGATGAACCTGGTCGCGAAGGAGGCTCCGGTCCTGTCCCAGGACGGGCTGTCGCTGGTGCTGTCCCGCGAGGCGGGCGCGGCGGACGAGCTGGGTCCGTGGGCCTACCTGGTCGGGCCGCTGGACGTGTCAGCGACCGCCGAAGCCCTGCACGCAGCCCTTGCCGACACGGACCGCACCGAGCGGACCGCCTACCTGGTCGCCGCTGCCGCCGCGCACCCCCCCGCGTCCTGGCTCAGCGCCCAGCTGGCGGCCGTTGCCCGCTGAGTTGCGTCGACAGCGCGTCGATCCGGCGTACGCTCCCGCGGTGCTCGACCTGACCGCACGACTGCACCCGTCCGCGCTCGACCAGCGGCGGGGCATCGTCCGGCTGCACCCCGACGCCCTCGCGGCGCTCGGCTGCGCCCCGTGGGACGTGCTCGTGATGCACGGCGCCCGCACGACCGGGGGCCTCGTGGCGCTGTCCCCTCCCGGCGCCGGGCAGCACGAGTTGCACTGCGACGAGCTCGTCCTGGGCAACCTCGGCGTGCCCGACGGCGCGACCATCCGGGTCGAGCGGGCCCCCGACAGCGAGGCCATCACCGTGACGGTCAATGCCTCGGCCGAGGTCCTCGCGGCCGTCGAGCCGGAGATGCTCCGGACCGCCCTACTGGGCAAGGCCCTCACCACCGGCGACCAGGTGTCACTGCTCCCACAGGACCTCGCGCCGATGCCCGCGATCGATGTCGTCGCGACCCGCCGCTCGCTGGCCAACCGGCTCGGGCCGGCCTGGTCGACGCTGCTGCTTGCGATCGCCGACATCTCCCCGGCCGGACCGTCGCTCGTCACGATGGGCACGGTCGTGGGCTTCCAGGGCGGTACGTCGACGACCGGCAGCGCCACGCCCCTGATCCTGCCGACCGGCTCGTCGGCCGGCGCACCCGTCGAGCTGCCCGGCCTCGAAAAGCAGGTCGCCTCCCTGACGGAGTGGCTCGATCTGGGCTTCCACCAACAGGACCTGCTGGCCAGGCTCGGGTCCGCACCGCAGCTCGGCATCCTCGTCACCGGCGGTGCCGGGTCCGGCAAGTCGGCCCTCGTCGAGGCCGTCACCGCCCGGCTCAACCTGCGCCTGGTACGGGCGTGGGGCCCGTCGATCGCGGGACTGGAGGCGAGCGCGGCGGTCGCCCAGATCAAGGCGCTCGCCGAGACCAACTCCCAGGCAGGCAGCACCGTGCTGCTGTTCGAGGACGTCGACGCGCTCGTCCCCCGCGAGGGCGGCGAGCCGGTCGCGTCGTACTTCCTGGACGTGCTGCGGCAGGTCGTCAAGGTCGGGCGGCTCGCGGTCGTCTGCACCACCTCCCGCCCGGAACAGGTCAGCCCGTTGCTGCGGACCCCCGGCACCCTTGACCACGAGCTGTCCATCCCGCTGCCCGACCGGGCCCAGCGGGTCGCGCTGCTTCAGTTGGCCGTCAGGAAGGTCCCGCTGGAGCAGGACGTGGTCGTCGACGACCTCGCCGCCCGCACCCCCGGGTTTGTGGCCGCCGACCTGTTCGCGCTGGTCCGCGAAGCGGGCCTGCGCGCGGCCGCCCGGCAGACCACCGCTCCCGCACCGACGGTCTCCGCAGCCGACTTCACCGCGGCCCTCGAGGTCGTGCGGCCCACCGCGATGGGCGGCGCCCGGCTCGATGTCGCAGCCGTCAGCCTCGACGACGTCGGCGACATGGCCGAGGTGAAAGCCGCCGTCACCGAGGCCGTCCTGTGGCCGCTGATGTACCCGGACACCTTCGACCGCTTGGGCATCGCCCCGCCACGGGGGCTGCTGCTCTACGGCCCACCCGGTTGCGGCAAGACCTTCCTGGTCAAGGCCATCGCCGGCTCCGGCCAGGCCAACGTCCTGTCCGTCAAGGGCGCACAGCTGCTGTCGAAGTGGGTCGGTGAGTCCGAGAAAGCCGTCCGTGAGTTGTTCCGGCGGGCCCGCGAGGCGGCTCCGACGCTGATCTTTCTCGATGAGGTCGACGCCCTCGCTCCCACCCGCGGGCAGTCCACCGACGGCGGCACCACGGACCGGGTCGTCGCCGCCCTGCTCACCGAGCTCGACGGAGTGGAGCAGCTCCGGGACGTCGTCGTCATCGGCGCCACCAACCGGCCCGACCTGGTCGACCCGGCCATGCTTCGGCCCGGGCGGCTCGAGCGCCTGGTCTACGTCCCCCCGCCGGACGCCGACGCCCGTACCGCGATCCTCAAGGCCGCGGTCAAGCACGTGCCGCTGGACCCCACGATTGACCTGGCTGAGCTGGGCCGGCGTACCGAGGGGTTCTCGGCGGCGGACTGCGCGGCGCTGGTGCGGGAGGCGGCGCTCACCGCGATGCGGGAGTCGATGACGGCCACGACCGTGACGGCCGCGCACATGGCGACCGCGCTCACCACGGTCCGGCCGTCTCTCGACCCAAGCCAGGTCGCCTCGCTCGCGGCCTACGCCGACCGCCGAGCGGCGCTCTAGAAAGCCCTCTAGGACGTCACGGCGGCGAGCAGCTCCTGGAGCAGCGCGAGCACACCGGGCGGCCCGGGTACGACGAGGTCGGCGCGCAGGCGCAGGTCCTGGGGTGCCTCAGCGCTGTCACTGCAGACCGTCAGCCCCGGTGTGCCCTGG
Source organism: Frankiales bacterium (assembly GCA_025352005.1). Classification (GTDB taxonomy): domain Bacteria; phylum Actinomycetota; class Actinomycetes; order Mycobacteriales; family SCTD01; genus RYN-111. Next base: position 25,829 of record JANXUE010000232.1, on the reverse strand, counting down.
GCCCGCAGCTCCTCCACGGCGGCAAAGGCAGGCAGGTCTCCGACGTCGTCGCCCGCGAACAGCACCGCCGCCCGGTCGCGGCCGAGCTCGCGCAGCGCCCGCCCCTTGTCGAACCCGGGCGGACGCAGCTCCAGCACCTGCCTTCCGAGGTGGACCTCCAGCCCGGGTACGCCGATCAGTGGCCGCAGCCGGGCCAGCGCCGCGGCCGGGTCCGGGGCGAGCCGGACGTGGACCACCAACGACTGCCCCTTGTCCTCCAGCCAGGCACCGGGTTCGGCGACCAGCAGGGGCGGCACGATCGCGCGGGCGCGTTCCAGCGCCGGCGACGGCGACGCCTGTTCCAGCCCACCCGCGTGCCAGCGCTGCAGTCCGTACTGCCCCAGCACGACCAGCCCGGGTACGTCGGCGAAGCCGCCAAGGGCGACGACGACATCCGCCGGCCGTCCGGTCACCAGCGCCACCTGCCCCACGACGCCGGACAGGGCCCGCAGTACGCCGGCCGTACCGGCCACGGGAACGGCCGCGCTCGGCCGGTCGACGATCGCAGAGAGCGTGCCGTCGTAGTCGAGGGCAACCAGGCTGCGCCCCGGGTGGGCCAGCAGAGCGGCCCAACCGTCCCGACCCTCAGCGGTGGCCGGGGCGGGCATGGTCAGCGGTAGTCGCGGGTGACGACCACGGTCGTCCCGCTGCCGGGCAGCCCCGGGAAGCGCGGCACGACCCGGCCGATCCCGAACTGCGTGGCGAACCTCGCGGCCGAGCTCTGGTGGCCTGGGGCGTAGTAGACCGTCGTCGCCGCGATCCGCCCGCCGCTGTAGTTGCCGACCCGGGTCACCGGCCAGCCACCTGCTCGAAAGCGCGCCGCTGCCCGGTCCGCGAGCCCCCTGATCCGGCTGTTGTTGAGCACGGTCACGGGCAGGACGGGAGCCTCGCCCGGCGGCTGGCTCGACGCCACCGTGGGAGTCACGATCGGCGCCGTTGCGGCAGTGGTGGGTGCGGCCACGGGTCCGGCGGCGGCCGACGGGACCGGAGTCGGGGTGGCGGCTCCGGTCGTCGTGACCGGCGTTGTCGGGAGCGTCACCAACGGCGACCCCTTCTGGTCGCCGTTGGTGACGAGCAGCAGCGCCACGATCGTCAGGGCCACGCCGCTCAGAGCGATCAGGGCCCCAGCGATCGCCCGCCGCGGCCCGATCCGGGACGGCTCGATTTCGGGACGGGCCAGCGGGGTCCTGGGCTCCGGCGCGGGCCCGGTGAGGGCCATGGCAGACACCGCGGCGGTCCCGGGGACCGGCTGCTGGTCGGTGGGCTCGCGGTCGACGGGCGCGTCAGGCACCACCTTGTCGGGGATCAGCAGGGCCGGCGCGGGCTCGGGGGTGACCGGGCCGGTTGGGTCGGTTGGGGCCGCCGCCGGCCTTGGCAGTTCGGCCGGCAGCCAGTCCCGGTCAAGTGGGCTCGGCGCCGACAGGACGGACGCGGGACCAACGACGTCGTCGTACCCGGTCGGGGGGGTGGCGGGCCGCGGGCCGCTGGGTGCGACGGGGGGCTCGCTCTGGGCTGCCTCACGTTGGGCGTTGGCCTGCGCGCGCCACCAGGCGTCGGAGCCGGTGTCGACGGGACCCGGCGGCTCCGTGGGCAGCTCCGGCGAGGCGGCGGCCGGTCCGGTGGCCGGTCCGGCGTCGGCCCGGCGCGGCCGGGCCACCGGGGGGGAGACGAACTCGTCCTGGGGCGCAGTGGAGTCCGCGGGCGCAGTGGGGTCCTGCGGTTCGGTCACGGTGGCGGTTAGGCGTCCATGCCCAGGCGACGGGCCGAACGGGAGCGCTGGCGGGTGGTGCGCAGCCGGCGCAGGCGCTTGACCAGCATCGGGTCGGCGACCAGGGCCTCCGGCCGATCGATGAGGGCGTTGAGCACCTGGTAGTAGCGGGTGGCGCTCATGTCGAAGAGGTCCTTGATGGCCTGCTCCTTCGCGCCTGCGTACTTCCACCACTGGCGCTCGAAGGCGAGGATCTCCCGCTCACGGTCGGCGAGGTCACCCGAGACATCGGGGACCGCGGTCAGAGCGGCTGCGGTGTCCATCAGACCTCCTTGGCGGGCGAACTACACGAGTGTTGTTCGCCCTCCATCATGGCACAGCCCGGCTCACCCGCGGGGGGAGGTCCGACGTACCGGCCGGAAGGATCCTGCGGCTCCTCAGGGGTACAGGCCGCGGGTCCGGTGGGCGTCCGCCACCCGACCGACCCCGATGACCTGGGCAGCGATCCGCAGCGACAACCCCTCTGCGGCGGCCAGCGTCGAGATCTCGTCGTACGCGCGTTCCATCAGGATCTTGAGACGGTCATTGACCTCGTCCTCGGACCAGAAGTAGGCCTGCAGGTCCTGGACCCACTCGAAGTAGGACACCGCGACGCCGCCGGCGTTGGCGAAGACATCAGGCACGACCACGATGCCGCGGTCCTCGAGGATCGCGTCACCGTCAGGTGTGGTGGGGCCGTTGGCGCCCTCGACGATGAAGCGGGCTTTGATCGCGGCGGCGTTCCCGTCGTGGATGACACCGTCGAGGGCCGCGGGGACGAGCACGTCCACGTCGAGCTCGAGCAGCTCTGCGTTGCTGATCTCGTCGGTACCGGGATAGCCGACGACGGTGTCGGCGCCCGCCCTGAGGTGCTTGAGCAAGGCCGCGGGGTCAAGGCCCCGCGGGTTGTAGATGCCGCCACCCACGTCCGACACCGCGACCACGCAGCAGCCGGCGTCGTGCAGGTACTGCGCGGCGAGCCCGCCGACCTTGCCGAACCCCTGTACGGCGACGCGGACACCGCGATGGTCCACGCCGGCCTCTTTCAGCGCCGAGAAGCAGGCATACATCACGCCGCGCGAGGTGGCGCCGCCCCGGCCGAGGGAGCCGCCGATCGAGACCGGCTTGCCGGTGACGACACCGGTGACGGTATAGCCCGCGTGCGTGGAGTAGGTGTCCATCATCCAGGCCATCGTCTGCTCGTCGGTGCCCACGTCGGGCGCCGGGATGTCCTTCTCCGGCCCGATGATCGGCATGATCTCCGACGCGTAACGCCGGGTCACCCGCTCGAGCTCGTTCCGGCTCAGCAGCCGCGGGTCTACCGCGACGCCGCCCTTGGCCCCGCCGTACGGGATGCCGATGAGGGCGCACTTCCAGGTCATCCACATGGCGAGGGCGCGGACCTCGTCAAGATCGGTGTCTGGGTGGAACCGGACGCCACCCTTGGCCGGTCCGCGGCTGAGGTTGTGCTGGACCCGGTATCCCTTCAGCACCTGCAGGGTGCCGTCGTCGCGACGCAGCGGCACCGCAACCTCCAGCGAGCGGCGCGGCGTCGCGAGCATCTGGTGCAGCCCGTCGTCGAGGCCGAGGTGGCGGGCGGCGCTGTCCAGCTGGAGCAGCGCGGACTCAAGTGCGGTCTGCACGTCGGTGTTCTCCCGTGGTCGGGCGCCGGCGTCGTTGACGGCGACCGCCTGTCAGGATGCCAGAACCTCCCGCAGGTACGTCGGACCCCCACGCGGCCGGGACCTGCTGGCCCACCGGGGCGCAGTCAGGGATCGGTCAGGACACGTCGAGGTGCCCGTCGTGCTGGATCCGCGTCTCGGGGCCGGGGTAGCAGACGGCGACGTGTCCGTCCTCCCACTTCACCTGGTACGGCGGACCTCCTTCGGGCCCCCTCACTTCGAGCACCTCTCCGAGCCGGCCCGTCTGCCCGACGGACCGGCCGGGGATGGCGATGGTGTCTCCGACGATGGCGTGCATGGTGGCCTCCTTGACGTTGGTAGCCCCACCCCTGCCGTCCGATCGTCCTGCGAAGCCGACCTGGAGGCAAGCCCCTGTCCCCGCGCCGCGTCGGGCAGGATGGGGGCTGACACGACGGGAGACCATTGATGAGCGGCGAGGCCCTCGACGCCCTGCGTCACGAGCTCGACTCCGTGGACGCTGGGCTGGTGGACCTGATCGCGCGCCGCCTGGAGATCGTGGCTGCGGTCGGTGCTGCCAAGGCCGACACCGACAAGCCGATCCGCGACGTGACCCGGGAGCGCGCTGTCCTGGACGGCGTCGAGGCGGCCGCCGTCGCCCGCGGCGTCCCTGCCGACCTGGTACGCCGGATCTTCCGCGAGATCATCGGCTACGCCGTGGACAAGCAGGTGGCCTCTCTGCAGGGCGGTGCCGGCCAACCGTCCCGGGTCGGCTTCCAGGGCGTTCCCTTCGCCTACAGCCACCTGGCGGCCCAGAAGCACCTCGCCGGTCGCGGCTGGGAGGCTGCCTACCAGGGCTACCCGAGCTTCGCCGATGTCGTCGACGCCCTCGTCAGCGACGAGTGCGACTTGGCGGTCCTGCCCGTCGAGAACACCACCGCCGGCAGCATCAACCAGGTCTACGACCTCCTCCAGGACTCCCCCGTCAGCGTCGTGGGTGAGGAGACGTGGCGGGTGGACCACGCCCTGGCCTGCCTGACCGACGTACCCGTGTCGTCTCTGACCCGCGTCCTGTCGCACCCGCAGGGGCTCGAGCAGTGCAGCTCTTTCCTGCGGTCGTTGCCCGCCGTCACGCCGGTGACGGTCTTCGACACCGCCGAGGCGATGCGCACCATTGCCTCCGCGGGCGAGCCGACCTGGGCGGCGATCGGGTCGCCCGAGGCGGCAGACGCCCACGGCCTCGTCGTCCTGCGGCGGGGGATCACCGATCAGGCGGAGAACTTCACGCGCTTCCTGGTCCTCGCCATGAAGCCGGCCATCGTCGCTCCCCGCGTCCCGTCGAAGACGTCGCTGGTGCTGGTGACCTCCCACGAGGAGGGTGCCCTGTTGCGCTGCCTGCAGGTCCTCGCCGCCAGCGAGCACTCGATGACCAAGCTCGAGTCCCGCCCCCGCCCCGGGCGGCCCTTCGAGTACCTGTTCTTCCTCGACTTCGAGGGAAACGTCGCCGAGCCGCGCACCCAGCGCGTGTTGGAGGAGCTGCGCCGTACCGCGCTCTCGGTGAAGCTCCTCGGCAGCTACCCGGCCAAGGTCGTCCGAGCCGACACCCTCGTCTCGGGTGCCGATGCCCTGGAAGCCGTCGTCGGCGACTGACGGGCTACGCCCGCGGGTCGCACCAGCGTGGAGTCGACCCGAGGGCGGTACCAGCCCGGCGTACTGGCAGGGATCAGACCGTGACGCCGAAGTCCTTCGCGATCCCGGTCAGACCCGAGGAGTAGCCCTGTCCGACGGCCCGGAACTTCCACTCGACGCCGCTGCGGTAGAGCTCCCCGAACAGCATCGCAGTCTCGGTCGAGGCGTCTTCGCTCAGGTCGTAGCGGGTGAGCTCCTCACCGCCCGTCGCGTTGACCACCCGGATGAAGGCGTTGCGGACCTGCCCAAAGCCCTGCGCCCGCTTCTCCCCCTCATAGACGCTGACCGGGAAGACGATCCGGTCGACGTCAGCAGGCACGCGGGCCAGGTCGACGCTGATGGTCTCGTCGTCCCCGTCACCCTCACCGGTCACGTTGTCGCCCGTGTGCACCACCGACCCGTCCGGCGAGGTCGTGTTGTTGAAGAAGACGAAATGCTTATCGGACAGGACCTTGCCTTGGGTGTCGAGCATGATGGCCGACGCGTCGAGGTCAAAGTCCGTGCCGGTCGTGGTGCGGGCGTCCCACCCGAGGCCGACATTGACGGCGGTCAGGCCGGGGGCCTGCTTGCTGAGCGAGACGTTGCCGCCCTTGCTGAGGCTGACAGTCATGATGTGACGTTCCTTCCAGAGGGAGTTGCAGAGTGGTCGGTCATCGGGGGATCTAGCGTTCGGGGGCCCCACCGGCCCCCACGAGCTCCGGTTCGTCGGCCTCGACCGCCAGTGGTCGCCTCAAGCTGAGGACGACCGACGCCGCGAGCACGGTCACGATGACGGCAAGGCTTGCCAGGGAGGGGATCTCGGGGATCGACGTGCTGATCAACTTGTGGCTGGCCTGGAGCACGAGCTTGGCGCCGATGAAGGCGAGGATGACGGCAAGCCCCTTGGACAGGTAGTGGAAGCGGTCGAGCAGGCCGGAGAGCAGGAAGTACAGCGACCGCAGCCCCAAGATGGCGAAGGCGTTGCTGGAGTAAACGATGAACGGATCGTCAGTAACGGCCAAGACAGCGGGGACGCTGTCGACCGCGAAGACCAAGTCGGCGGCCTCGATGGCAACGACGACGGCCAGCAACGGGGTGGCCACCCGACGGCCCGCTTCGATGACGAAGAACCTGGTGCCGGCGTACTCTTCCCTGACAGGGATAACCCTGCGCAGCAGGCGAAGCGCCAGGCTGGAGCCCGGGTCGTACGTGTCGTCCCCACCCTTGACGAGCTTGTAGGCGCTGTAGAGCAGGATCGCGGCGAACACGAACAGGATCGCGGTGAACTGGGTGACGACCGCGACCCCCACTCCGAGGAAGATCCCGCGAAAGACCAGAGCTCCGAGGACGCCGAGGAACAACACCCGGTGCTGGTATGCGCGCGGCACCTTGAAATAGCCGAAGATCAGGGCGAAGACGAAGAGGTTGTCGACGGACAGGCTCTTCTCGAGCAGCCAGGCCGTCGTGAAGTCGATGCCGGCGCCGCTGCCCAGGGTGAGCCCGACGACAAGGGCGAACACCAGGGACAGCCCGACCCACAGCGCGCTCCACCAGGCGGCTTCCTTGAAGCCGATGACGTGCGCCTTGCGGTGAGCCAGAAGGTCGATGGCCAGCATCACCAAGATGACGGTGGCCAGGGCCCCCCAGGCCCAGAGCGGGACGGTCATGAGATCTCCTCGAAGCACGATGACGACTCGGTCGGTCGTCGCATGCCTCCAGCCTGCTCTGCAGGAGTCCCAACGCCAGGGTCCGAAGTCGGACGCCATGTAGGTCTTTTCCTTGCCGGGTTACGGCAAGGAGCCGGGCCAGTCCAGGAGTCGCGCCCCGACGACAGCGAGCTGCAGGGCGAGCCGTTCGTCGTGAACCAGCACGTCGTGGCCGGTGAGCTGCTGCACCCGCGCGAGCCGGTAGGTGACCGCCCGCACCGACAGGTGCAGCACCCGCGCGGTCTGCGCGGTGTTGCCACCCGTCTCGAAGTAGGCGCCAAGCGTCTCCAGCAAAGGGCCGGCACCGCCCCGCGCCTTGAGCAACGGGGTCAAGGCGCTGACGACCAGGGCGCTGAGCGCCGGCTGGTCGCGCAGCAGAACCCGGTAGACCAGCAGGTCCCTCGCTCTCACCACTGATCCGGCCAGCCCGATCCGGTCGGCCAGCTCCAGGGCGTCGCGCCCCTCGCCGTACGACGAGACCACCCCGTCGACGCCCGACCCCGAGCCGCCGACGCCCATCCGCCACCCGTCACGGGCCGGCTTGAGCCCCTTGCCGAGCCGCGCGACGACGTGGTCGACCGCCGCCTGGTCGGGCGCGGGAAACACGACGACGAGCTGGTCGTTCTTGACGGCAACAAGAGCCTGCGCGTCCCCCTTGCTGCCCAGGATCGCGCGTTCCAGCGACGGCACAAGTGGCGAGGTGTGCTCGAAGGGAGAGTCGGCCTTGATGACCGCCACGGCATGCGGCCCCGACAGGTCCATCCCGAAGCCCGCGGCGCGGGTCAGGACGCTGGCGACGTCGGCGTGACCCGACAAAAGGTCGTCGATGAACTCGCGGCGGGCGGCCTCCTGCGCGCGCACCAACGCCCGACGTGCCAGCTGATAGCCCTCGGCCAGCGCGGCCGCGACGTCGTCGACAGCGTGCAGCATGACCTCTCCTGCGGTCACCGTCCGCTCCGGGTCGCTGTGGGCTGCGGCGACCGCCGGGAGGTGGCGCCACAGCCGCCAGGCGGACGACAGGTAGAGATCCAGAAGGGCTCGGAGCGCTACGCCCTGTCGGGCGGCGTCCTCAGCGAGGGCGCCATAGGTCGCGAGCTGCTTGCCGGTTAGAGGCTTGCCGACCGCCACGCCCTTGCTGAGCACCTCGAGGAAGTCGCCGAGCAACGCCACCGGCAGCCCGCCGGCATCCTTCGCGGCTCCTTTCGCGACCTTGGTGAGCACCTCCCGCGCGACCGGCTTCACGGCCTGACGCTGCGTCGGTACGTCACGGCTCTACCTGCGCTCGCCGGACCGCGAGCAGCGCCTCGCCCGGGCCCAGGCGGGCAGTCACGGTCTCCCGGGGGTAATCGCCCGCTCCGAGCGGCGGCGACGCCGGAACCGTGAGGCGTTCGATTACCGTGCGGGGTGACGGGTCCAGAGAGACGTAGGCGCGCAGGGCCGAGCGGACCTGGGCCATCGCGGAGGCTGCCGCGACACCGCGTCCCATGACGTCGCCGACGAACCCGTCGAGCCGGCCGTCGGGGAGCGGGATCGCGTCGTAGAAGTCCCGACCGGCGGCGGTCCGACCGGCCGGGCGGTAGTCCACCGCGACCTCCCACCCGGTCAGCTCGGTGAACGACATCGGCAGGACCGCCCGCTGGAGCTGCAGCGACGCCTCCAGCGCCGTCGACCCCGCCGGCAACAACCACGCGTCCGCACTGTCCGGGGGTTCATGCATCGGCGGAACCGGACGGACTGCCCCCGCGTTCGGGCTCACCCGCCACCGCCCCTGATCATGGCCCGCAGACTACGGCCGGCTTCGTCTACGTGGCACCAGCGGCTCAGCAGCGGGTGACCTCGAGGGTGAAGCCGGCCTTGCGGAGACGGTCGGCAAGCGCGACCCCCATGGCCGTTGCGGGCGTCAAGAGCCCACCACCGGACGCGAGAACGTCGCCAGCCAGGCACAGAGCGCTCTCGGCGAGCATCACGGCCGTGGCGGCATAGCCGGGGTCACCCTTGGCGGAGACGACCGCGCGGTAGCGGGCACCCGTCGAGGTGAGGGTGTCGACCTCCATCCTGAACCAGCCGTTGGCGCGGACCCGCTCGCCAGGGCCCTTGCCAGGCTTGGGCAGGAGGGCATCGAGCACGAAGCGGGAAGGACCGAACCCCATGGCGGGCTCGCTGAGCCGCAACGACCCGGCGGCAGCGGTCGCCAGGAGCCGGCCGGGCAACCCCCGGCCGAAGGCCATCCGCTCGGTGTAGCGCAGACCCGAGCTCCACCCGGCGAGGGCGTTCGACCGGCGTACGACCCGGGTGTTGTACGGCGCCATGACGAAGGGTCCGGTCCAGGTGCCGTCGTGCTGGCTGACCGAGAAGCCGTCCGGTTGCTCGGGCGGCGCTCCCGGGCTGAGGGATTGGGTGTCGGCGATCAGCGCGGCCAGGGACGGGTCGGCCTTCACGGCGTCGACCTGGGTGCGCAGCGAGTCCACGGTCCCGCCGCTGACACCACCTTTGAGCGAGGCGACCAGGACCGTCTCGCCAAGCTCGCCCTCGCCGTCGGCCCGGACCTGCTCGGCGAGCAGGAGCACCGCGAGGTCGGACGGGATGCTGTCGAAACCGCAGGACGGCACGACGCGGGCGCCGGAGGCGACAGCAACGTCGTGGAAGCGGTCGATCGCCTCCCGGTGGAACAGGACCTCGCCGGTCAGGTCGGCGTAGTGCGTCCCGGCCCGGGCGCAGGCCTCGAGCAGGGGCAGGCCGTACTTCGCATAGGGGCCGACCGTCGTGGCCACGGCCTTGGCCGAGCCCGCCAGGGCCTTGATGCTGGCGACGTCAGAGGAGTCCGCCACGATCAGCGGCCAGTCGGCGGCGGCGGGGCCGAGGTCTCGTCGTACCGCTTCGAGCTTGTCCTTGGAGCGACCTGCGAGGCCGACGTGATGGCCCTGTGCGGCCAGGTAGGCGGCGGTGAGCTTCCCGACGAACCCGGTGGCTCCGAACAGCACGACGTCCGTCATGCCGCGTGCACCAGGTCATCGGAGCTGGCGGGCTTGGGGCTCAGGCGCGGGGCCACGGCAGCGAACAGCCGCTGGTAACCCGAGCCGGTGAGCCGCTGGAGGACGTCAATGACCTTCGCGTCGCCGCCGACCAGGACGCGCGGCTTTCCCCTGCGCGCCCCACGAAGAATGACCTGGGCCGCCTTGTCCGACGACGTCCGGGCCAGCTTCGTGTCGAACAGCTCGGCCAGAGCGGCGACGTCCCGCCCCCCGACTGCGGTCGAGTTGTTGACGATGTTGGTCTTGATGCCACCGGGGTGCACGCACGTCACCGTGACGGGGTGCCCGTTGATCAGCATCTCCTGCCGCAGGGCCTCGGTGAACCCTCGTACGGCGAACTTGGCCGCGTTGTAGGCGCTCTGACCGGGCATCGCGACGAGCCCGAACAGGCTGGAGGTGTTGACCAGCCGGCCGTCACCGGAGGCGATCAGGTGCGGCAGGAAGGCCATCGTGCCGTGGACGACGCCCCAGAAGTCGACATTCATGATGCGCTCGACGTCGCCGAAGGACATGTCCTCGACATCGCCCGTCAGCGCGATGCCGGCGTTGTTCACCACCAGGTTGACGGTGCCGAACTCCCCCACGACCGCGGCGGCATACGCCGTCATGGCCTCGCGGTCGGCGACGTCGACGCGCTGCTCGTGGACGGCGGCTCCCTTCGCCCGCGCGAGCGCAGCCGTCTGCGCCAGCCCCACGGTGTCGACATCGCTCAGCGCCAACCGGGCGCCCTCGTCGGCCAGCTGGAGCGCGAGGCTGCGTCCCATCCCCGAGGCGGCCCCGGTGACGACCGCGACCTTGCCGGCGAAGCTGCTGGCCTTGCTGCCGGTCCTGGTACGCACGGGCGGTCCCTTGTTCGGCGGAGCCTCGACCGTCGGCCGGACTGTGACAACGGTCAATGAAACATGCACTGATGACGGCACCGCCGCGACGGGGCCGACGATCGAGCCGGCTGTCGGGATCGAACCGACGACCTACGCTTTACAAGAGCGTTGCGCTACCGCTGCGCCAAGCCGGCATAACCACCAGAGCCTACGGGCTCAGCGTTCATCGGGGCCGCATGGGAGGCGTCGGCAGGGCCTCACCCTGGGCCTCAGTAGCCTGGCGATCCTGACCGACTGCGACGCGATCCGCGACCTGCTCCCAGCCATGGTGCCCTCGTCAAGACCCTCGGCCTCGAGTACCTTGAGCTCGACGCGGAGCGGGCCGTGCTACGGCTGCGCGACGAGCCGACCTTCCACAACCACGTCGGTGGTCTGCACGCTGGGGCGATGTTCACCCTCGCCGAGTCGGCCAGCGGAGCCGTCGTGATCGGGTCCTTCGAGGACCTGCTCGCCACCGTGACGCCGTTGGCGGCGAGCGCGACCATCACCTACGTGCGGCTCGCCACCGGAGCGGTCACCGCCGAGGTAGTCCTGGGTCGCCCAGCAGCCGAGGTCCGCGCCGAGCTGGCCAGGATGGGCGAGACCGTCCAGTTCCCGGTGCAGGTCACGTTGCGCACCGACGACGGCCGCACCAACGCCGAGATGACGATCAGCTGGGCGCTGCGGCCCCAGCGCCAGGCCGTTCGTGCGGCCACTGCGACCACCCGCTTTGTGCACTGCGTCACGTCCGGCCGGCGTCAGGTGTGATTCCGAAAGTCCCGAGTAACGTGTTGTCTGCTGCTGCTCTCAGCGCCCGCCTTGCTGCCCAACGCAGCACGAGCCGTGGGCCAGCAAGCAGCACAGAGCGCCGGCGGCCTGTCCAACCCCCCCTGGTCGGGCCGTCGGCCCCTGGCAAACTGCCGGTCTCGCCGAACGTCAGCCCGCGCGTCGGCGCCGGGCCACCTCGGCGAGCGTGACAGCGGCGGCGATGCCCGCGTTGAGCGACTCGGTGAGCTCAGACATCGGGATGCTCACGGTCAGGTCGCAGGTCTGCTCGACCAGGCGCCCGAGCCCGTCGCCCTCGGAGCCGACGACGACGACCAGCGGGCTGGTCGCGACCTCGAGGTCGTCGATCGAGACCGCCCCCGAGGCGGCCAGCCCGACCGTGAACAACCCCGCCTGCTTGTACGCCGTCAGGGTGCGCGCCAGGTTCGTACACCGGGCCACCGGCATCCGGGCAGCGGCGCCGGCGCTGGTCCGCCAGGCTGCCGCCGTCATCCCGGCGCTGCGTCGCTCGGGCACCAGGACACCCTGGGCGCCGAACGCGGCAGCCGAGCGGACGACAGCGCCCAGGTTGCGGGGGTCAGTCACCCCGTCCAGAGCCACGAGCAGAGGCTGGGCCGAGGCGAGCGCTTTGGCCAGCAGGTCGTCAGGGTGCAGGTAGGAGTACGGCGGCACCTGCAGCGCAATGCCCTGGTGGACGATGCCACCGGTCATCTTGTCCATCTGGGCGCGCGACATCTCCAAGATCGGGATGCCCGCCTGGCCGGCGACCGAGATCGCCTCGGTCATCCGTTCGTCCTGGTCGTTGCCGAGGGCGACGTACAGGGCAGTGGCGGGCACCTTGGCGCGAAGGGACTCCACGACCGGATTGCGGCCGCTGACGGTCTCAGGAGCGTCCGGACTGGCTTTGCGGGCGATCCCGGAAGCCTTCGGCAGGCCGCGGCTCGGCGGGGCACCCGGGCTTCGGGGAACGGTACTGCGGCCCCGTCCGGCGGGCGCGCCCGACTCAGCACGCTTCACAGCGGCTGCCGCGGCGCGCGCCTTCGGGTGGCCCTTGCGCAGCTCGGCCTTGGGGGTCGGCTTCTTGCCCTCGAGCTGCTGCTTGCCCTGACCGCCGGAACCGATCGAGGCACCCTTGCGGTGGGAGCCGGGCTTAGCGCCTCGGCCACCCTGCCCACCCTTGGCGACGGTGGGCTTGCCTCGTCCGGTCCCGGTCATGGCATCTCGATCTCTGGTGCGGGGTGAGTGCTCACGAAAGTCGCCACCGGACGCCGTTAGCGGTGTCCTCGAGGATGACGCCCGAGGAGGCCAGCCGGTCGCGAAGTGCGTCCGCCTGCGCCCAGTCCTTGCGCTCGCGCGCCTGGGCCCGTGCCTCGACCGCGAGCTGGACCAGCGCGTCGACGACGGCGGTCAGCTCTCCTGACCCGACCGATGGCCAGTCGGTGAGCGGGTCCAGGCACAAGACGCCGAGCATCCGGCGTACGACGGACAGGGTTGCGGCCAGGGCCGGGAGGTCGCGAGCGGCGAGCAGGGCGTTGCCGGCGCGGACGCCACCGTGCAGCACCGCGAGGGCCTGCGGGACGCCCAGGTCGTCGTCGAGGGCTGCGGCGAACTCAGCCCACGGGGCCGCGCTGAGCGCAAGGTCGACGGAGGTCTCCCCGACGACGTCGGTGGCGTTGCGGACGAACGTCTCGATCCGGGCGTAGGCGGCGGCAGCCTCGGTGGCGACCTGCTCGGACCACTCGATGGTGGAGCGATAGTGGGCGGCGCCCAGGGCGTAACGGAGCACCACCGGTGGGACGCTCGCGAGAGCGTCGGCGACCGTCACGCTGTTGCCGAGGCTCTTGCTCATCTTCTCGCCGCCCTTGGCGGTCACAAGGCCATGGTGCAGCCAGTGCTGGGCGAACGGGTGGCCGGCCGCGGTGGACTGGGCTGCCTCGTTCTCGTGGTGTGGGAAAACCAGGTCGAGCCCGCCGGCATGCAGGTCGAAGGTGGTGCCGAGGTACTCGACCGCCATCGCCGAGCACTCGATGTGCCAGCCTGGCCGGCCCGGGCCCCACGGCGAGGGCCAGCTCGGCTCGCCCTCCTTGGCGGCCTTCCACAGGGCGAAGTCGAGCGGGTCACGCTTGGTGCCGGTGTGTCCGTGCGCCACCGCCTTGTCGCTCTGCCGTAGCTGGTCAGGCTTCTGTCCCGAGATCTCGCCGTACGACGGGACCGCCTTGACGGCGAGGTAGACGTCGCCACCGCTCTCGTAGGCGGTGCCTCCGGCGACCAGGTCGCCGATCAGGGCGACGATCTGCGGGACGTGGCCGGTGACCCGCGGCTCGACGGTCGGCGGCAGCACCTGCACCGCGTCGTAGGCCTGCGTGAAGGCACGCGTCATCCGCGTCGACAGGGCCCACCAGGGCTCGTCATCGTGGGCGGCGTCGTGGATGATCTTGTCGTCGATGTCGGTGATGTTGCGGACGAAGGTGACCTCCTCGCCGCGCTCGAGCAGCCAGCGCCGCAGGACATCCAGGGCGACCGCGCTGCGCAGGTGCCCGACATGCGGCGGGGCCTGGACGGTCGGACCGCAGACGTAGATCCCGACGTGCCCCTCGCGCTGCAGGGCGAGCGGCGCGATGGCGCGGGACCTCGTGTCATAGAGGCGAAGCACGGATGTCACCGCGTCAGACTACGGGGCGCGGGCCACCAACGCCGTGGCCACGGCCGCCCGCCCCTCTCCCCGACCGGTCAGGCCGAGCCCGTCCGTCGTGGTGGCGGTGACGCTCACCGGGGCCCCGAGAGCCGAGCTCAGGGCCGTCTCCGCCTCGACGCGGCGGGGCCCGATCCGGGGCCGGTTGCCGACCACCTGTACCGCGACGTTGCCGATCACCCAGCCCTCGGCGGCGAGCATCCGGGCGACTTCCCCGAGCAGCATCGCCCCGGAGGCGCCAGCCCACTCGGGACGGTCGGTGCCGAAGACGGCACCGAGGTCCCCGAGCCCCACCGCGGACAGCAACGCGTCACAGGCCGCATGCGCCGCCACGTCACCATCGGAGTGGCCGGAGCAGCCTTCCTCGTCGGCCCACAGCAGCCCGGCAACCCAACAGGGCCGGCCGGACTCGATCGGGTGCACGTCGGTGCCGACCCCCACCCGAGGCAGCGCCAGGTCACCCACGAGCGCCGCCGCGGGCGAGCACGGCCTCGGCCACGGCCAGGTCGAACGCGGTGGTCACCTTGAAGGCCTCCGCGGCGCCGGGCACGGTTTCGACCGTCACGCCCGCGGCCTCCGCCATCCCGGCGTCATCGGTGTGGCCGTCGTTGCTGTGGCCGAGCGGTGGGACTCCCCTTGGCGCGTGGGCGCTCTCGAGCACCTCCCGGGCAAAACCCTGGGGGGTCTGCGCGACCCGCAGGTCCGCCCGCGGCACGGTCGCGACCACCGTGCCAGCCGCGTCGACCCGCTTGACGGTGTCGGCCACAGCCACGACAGGTACGACGGCTCGGGCTCCCGCCCGGAGGGCGGCGATGACGCTCTCGACCACGCTGACCGGGACCAGGGCCCGGGCCGCGTCGTGCACGAGCACGAGATCGACGTCTGCAGGCAGAACCGCGAGCCCCGCAGCGACGGAGTCCGGACGCTGCGCGCCACCCGCGACGACCGTGACGTCGTACAGCTCGAGCAGGGTGGTCACGGTCGTGACGTGCGCGACGGGGGCCGCCACCACGATCGGCCCGACCGACGGGCACTCCCGCAGCCGCCGGACAGCGTGGACGAGCAGCGGCTCGCCGGCCAGCTCCCGGAGCGCCTTGGGAGCACCGGGACCGAGCCGGGTGCCCGCTCCCGCGGCCGGAAGGACCACCCCGACCCTCATGTGTGCGGCGGGACCGACGAGGGCGTGGGCCCCGGTGTGCGCCGGCGCTGCGGGCGCAGCCCGCCCGAGGGGGGCCCGGTCAAGCGACCGAACACGAGCCTGCCGTTGGCGGTCGTCACCACGCTGGTGACGACGACCGTCTGCTCGGAGCCGATGTGGTCGCGGGCCTGCTCCACGACCACCATCGACCCGTCGTCGAGGTAGCCGATCGCCTGCCCAGCCTCCTTGCCCGGCTTGAGCAGCAGCAGTGCGACGTCCTCCCCAGCCGTGACCGGCGGGCGCAGGGCGAGCGCGAGCGCGTGCAGGTTGAGCACCTGCACACCGGCCAGCCCCGCGGCCTTGGCCAGGTTCGTGTCGAGCGTCAGCAAGGCCAGTCCCCGGTCCAAGCAGATCCGGACCAGCTTTGCGTCGACCTCAGGGACAGCGGGTACGTCGGCCTCGAGGACCTCCAGGTCCACCCCAGGCTCACGCTTGAGAGCCTCGAGCACCTCGAGCCCACGTCGGCCCTTTGCCCTGCGGACGTCGTCACCGGCGTCCGCAAAGCCCTGAAGCTCGCCCAGGACGGGAGTCGCGAGGAAAATCCGGCCGTGCAGGAAGCCCGCGCGCACCACGTCGAGGACCCGACCGTCGATGGCGACGGAGGTGTCGATGAGCTTCGGTAGCGCGGAGGCGGCTGCGGCGCGCGGCGCCAGGCCCGCCCGGTCACCGAACAGCGCGAGCACGCCCTCGCGCTTGCTCGCACCGAGCAGGAAGCCGACGTAGCCCAGGGTCACGCAGACAAAGGCGAACAGCGGGAACGCGAGGTAGGACTGCCGCAGCAAGAAGACCGGCCAGGCAATACCCGCACCGAGAAGCACGCCGCCGACGACCCCCAGCGCCCCAGCCAGCAGCTCTTCGACGGTCGTGTCCTCCAGGCGGCTGCGCGCCCGTTCAGCGCTGATGGCCGTCGTCCGCCCGAGCACACCACCGAGCACGTAGCCTAGTCCCGACCCGAGGATCAGACCCACGGCGGTGCCGTTGAGCGCCCCCAGCACCTTGGTGTCGGAACCGACACCGCTACCGACCTGATAGCCGGCTCCGGCGAAGAACACGACGGCCAGGAACCGCAGGCATTCGAGCACGATCGAAGGGGGGCTTTTGCGCTGCGGGCCCACCACCGACCCGTTCCCGACTGCGCCGCCCCGGACAGCACGACGCCGGGGCGCGTTCACACGCAGCCCCGGCGAGCGCCGGTGTCGGTCATCCGAGAGAGCCTAGGAGGCCAGGACCTCGTCGAGGATCGCCTCGGCCTTGTCCTCGTTGGTGCCCTCAGCGAGCGCGAGCTCACTGACCAGGATCTGGCGGGCCTTGCTCAGCATCCGCTTCTCGCCGGCCGACAGGCCGCGCTCCCGGTCACGACGCCAGAGGTCGCGGACGACTTCGCCGACCTTGTTGATGTCGCCCGAGGCGAGCTTCTCCAGATTGGCCTTATAGCGACGCGACCAGTTGGTCGGCTCCTCGACCGCGGGGGCCCGTAGGACCTCGAAGACCTTGTCGAGACCGGCCTGGCCGACGACGTCACGAACGCCGACGATTTCCGCGTTGTCTGCAGGGACCCGAACGGTCAGGTCACCCTGAGCGACCTTGAGGACGAGGTAGATCCTGTCCTCGCCCTTGATGGTGCGCGTCTCGATTGCCTCGATGAGCGCTGCGCCGTGGTGCGGGTAGACGACTGTCTCGCCAACCTTGAACGTCACGTGGTGGTCCTCTCGCCGGCCCTCAGACTACCACGTCCACGGGTCCGGCCGAAGGGTCGCCCGAGAGCAAAGCCGCAGGTCAGAAGGCATGTCCTCCCGTCCGCAGCCCCCGGCTGGGTCTTGACAAAGTACCCCTGGCAGTGCATCTGGTCGGTAGGCGTCCCCCCCGCGGGGCACCCCGCGACCACCCCTCCGGTCAGCTGGCCGGGGTGCGGCAGAGTGCCTACGTGCCCCGGATCACCCGCCTGCTCGCCCGGCTCGCACGGGCCAGCCACCCGGAACCGACCGTAGCTGTCACCGCCCTTGCGGCCGCCCTGGCCGGGTCCGTCGGAGCGAGTCCCATCCGGGTCGGTGCGGCGTTCCTGAGCGGTCAGCTGTCGGTCGGGTGGAGCAACGACTGGCTCGACGCCCGCCGCGACGTTGCCGTAGGCCGCACCGACAAGCCCGTCGTCCAGGGGCTTGAGGTGCAGACGGTGCGCACGGCGGCGCTGCTGGCCGCCACGGCCTGCCTCCCGCTGAGCCTGCTGCTCGGCACCGCCGCCGGGCTGGCACACCTGGTGGCGGTGGCCCTGGCCTGGCTGTACAACGCCCGGCTGAAGGCGACGGTCGCGTCCTTCCTGCCGTACGCCGTGAGCTTCGGGCTGGTGCCGTCGATCGTCACCCTGAGCCTGCCCGGCCACCCCTGGGCGCCCTGGTGGGCATCCGGTGCCGGTGCGCTGCTCGGCGTCGGGGCGCACGGCGCCAATGTGCTGCCCGACCTCGAGGACGACCTCCAGACCGGCGTGCGGGGTCTGCCGCACCGCCTCGGGCGTCGCCTCACCACCGCGCTCAGCGGCTTGGCGCTGGTCGCCGCGACCGTCCTGCTCGCCGTCGGTCCCGGTACGACGGTGGCGGGCGCCCTCGCCGTCGCCACCGCCGTGGTCGTGTTCGCTGTCGGGCTCGCCC
This sequence comes from Frankiales bacterium, assembly GCA_025352005.1. Taxonomy (GTDB): domain Bacteria; phylum Actinomycetota; class Actinomycetes; order Mycobacteriales; family SCTD01; genus RYN-111. Next base: position 7,819 of record JANXUE010000232.1, on the reverse strand, counting down.
AGGGCCGCCGTCCCGGCAGCCGCGCGCCCTTCCTGTCGGTGATCGTCGTGGCCGCCGTCGACGTGGGCCTGCTCCTGCTCCGCGGCGCGAGCTTGACCTGACGTGCGCGAGGATGAAGCGGTGCGCGTCCTTCCCCTGCTGCTGACTGTCGCCCTGCTCGGCGGGTGCGGTGCGGCGTCCGGGGACAAGCTCGCCGCGAAGGCCTCACCCGGCTACCACGGGGTGGAGCCGCAACGGGCTCCTGCCCGACCGGCGTACGTGCTCACCGACACCTCCGGCGGCAGCTACGACTTCCAGGCGCAGACCAAGGGCCGTCCGACGTACGTGTACTTCGGCTATACGCACTGCCCGGACCTGTGCCCCACCGCCATGGCCGACCTCGCGAGCGCACTGCGCACGGTCAGCCCCGAGTTGCGCAGGCAGGCACGGGTGATCTTCGTGACGACCGACCCCAAGCGGGACACGGCCCCCGTGCTGCGTCGCTGGCTCGACCAGTTCTCCACCGACTTCATCGGTCTGCTCGGCTCCCCTGCGGCCCTGGCCGCCGCGCAGAAGGCGACCGGGATCCAGCCGGCGTACCAGGACGGCGTGACGCCCACCCTCGCGGGCCACCCCGACGAGCACGTCAGCGAGAAAGGCACCGCCCCGCACAAGCACTTCGGGCCTCTTGGCTACGCTGTGGCCCACTCCGCGGTGATCTTCGCCTACAACTCCTCCGACCGCTTGCCGGTCGTCTACCCCGGTGGTGTGACGCCGTCGGACATCGCCGCGGACCTACCCGTGCTCGCCCGCTCGTAGTGCCCCACATCGCTAGTGCCCCACATCGCTCGTGCCCCGCACCGTTAGTGCCCCACATCGTTAGTGCCCCGCACCGTTAGACCTCGGCACCGTCGTGTCACCGCAAGTTGTCCAGCTGACTCCTGAGGAGCCCTCGTGCGCCGCCCCGTGACCCTCGTCGCCCTTGCGCTCAGCACCGGTCTGGTCTGCTCCGCGTGCGGCACCGGCTTGCACGCACAGACTTATCAAGAGGTCGGCCGCCAGGACGGTGCCAACACCGACGTCGGCTCGCTGGCCGTCCGCAACCTCGCCGTGACGGGGCCCGACACCGGCTCGACCATCCCTATCGACGGCACGGCCAGCCTCACCGGCCTGTTCGCCAACAGCGGGGAGACGCCGGACGCCCTCGTCAGCGCCTCGAGCGACGTGGCCTCGACCGTCTCCTTCACCGACTCGGGCAAGCCCGTGACGCGCATCGAGGTGCCGGCCCGGGGGGCCTCCACAGCGACCTGGGTGATCTCCCTGACTGGACTGAAGAAGCCGCTCGCTGCCGGCAGCTATCTCGACGTGACCCTCACCTTCGCCAAGGCCCCGCGTACGATGGTCAAGGTGCCGGTGCGTGCCGGCAACAACGGGCTGTCCGAGCGAACGCCGGCCCAGGACCCGTACAAGCAGGGCTGACGCTTCCCGTCCACAGGTTGCGCGCGCCGACCCTTCCCTGTCGGTAGGCGCCGCTACCGTCGGCGGCATGCGAGCAGCGGCACAGATCACGAGCCGTCCCGCCGTCAGCCGTCCCTTCGTGAGCGGAGCCCAGTGACCAGGCCGGCGAGGGAGCGCGCATCCCACCGTTGCGCCGAGTGCGGGACGACCGTCTCCAAATGGGTCGGGCGCTGCCCGGAGTGCCAGGCCTGGGGCAGCATCGCCGAGGCCGCACAGACCCGGCGCCCGGGGCTACGGGTCACGGCGGGGCCCGTCAGCTCCCCCGCGCTGCGCATCAGCGACGTGTCCGCCGAGGACGCCCGCTCGAAGCCCACGGGAGTCGGTGAGCTCGACCGGGTCCTGGGTGGTGGCCTGGTCCCCGGGTCGGTCGTGCTGCTGGCCGGCGAGCCCGGTGTGGGCAAGTCGACGTTGCTGCTCGAGACCGCCTCCCAGGCAGCCAGCGAGCAGTCGCCGACGCTCTACGTCACCGGTGAGGAGTCCGCCGCTCAGGTCCGCCTCAGGGCCGGCCGCACCGGTGCGCTCAACAAGCACCTGTGGGTTGCCGCCGAAACCGACCTGGCCGCGGTCCTGAGCCATCTCGACACGGTGCAGCCGGGACTGCTCATCGTCGACAGCGTCCAGACCATCGGCTCGCTCGACGTCGAGGGCAGCCCGGGCGGTGTCACTCAGATCCGGGCCGTCGCCGCCGCGCTGATCTCTGTCGCCAAGGAGCGTGGGATCGCCACCGTGCTGGTCGGTCACGTCACCAAGGACGGCAGCATCGCCGGTCCGCGGCTGCTGGAGCACCTCGTCGACGTCGTGCTGAACTTCGAGGGCGACCGGCACTCGTCGCTGCGGATGGTGCGAGCGGTGAAGAACCGCTTCGGGGCGGCCGACGAGATCGGCTGCTTCCAGATGACCGAGACCGGCATCGAGGGCCTGGCCGACCCCTCAGGGCTTTTCCTGTCCCGCTCCGACCACCCGGTCCCCGGCACCTGCGTCACCGTGACCGTCGAAGGCCGCCGACCGCTGCTGGCCGAGGTCCAGGCACTCGTCAGCGAGTGCTCCCGCGAGAACAGTCCCAAGCGGGCCGTGTCCGGTCTCGACCCAGGTCGGGTCACCATGGTCCTGGCTGTCACGGAGAAGCGCGCGGGCACCCCGGAGCTGGCCAAGAAAGATGTCCACACCGCTACGGTCGGTGGCATGCGGGTCACCGACCCCGGCGCCGACCTGGCCTTGGTCCTCGCCGTCCGCAGCGCCTGCCGCGAGGTCCCCGTTCCGGGCGGCCTCGTCGCGATCGGCGAGGTCGGGTTATCCGGCGAGGTCCGGCCCGTCCAGGGGATCGGGCGGCGGTTGGCCGAGGCGGCGCGGCTCGGTTTCACGGCCGCCATCGTCCCGACCGGCAGCGGCCCGCCCCCCGACGGCATGCAGGTCCTGGAGGTCGTCGACGTCGACACGGCGTTACGCGCGGTCAACGCACTGGCCGGACGAGCCCGCCGTACCGTGCCCCGGCCGTAGACTCACGCTCAACCACACCTGGGAGGGAGCACGCGGGTGGCCACCACGTCCTCGACCGACGACCTGCTGCGCACGACGCTCCACCAGGTCGCGCCCGGCACCGCCCTGCGCGACGGGCTCGAGCGGATCCTGCGCGGCAACACCGGGGCTCTGATCGTGCTCGGCTTCGACAAGCTCGTCGCCTCGATGTGCGGCGGCGGCTTCGACCTCGACGTCGACTTCTCCGCGACCCGGCTGCGCGAGCTGACCAAGATGGACGGCGCGGTCGTGGTCAACGGCGACCTGACCAAGATCATCAAAGCCAGCGTCCAGCTTGTGCCGGATGCCACCATCGAGACCGCGGAGACCGGGACCCGGCACCGCACGGCCGAGCGGGTCGCCAAGCAGACCGGCTACCCCGTGATCAGCGTCAGCCAGTCGATGAAGATCATCGCCCTGTACGTCGACGGTCTGCGCTACGTCCTCGAGGGCAGCGCCGCTATCCTGAGCCGTGCCAACCAGGCGCTTGCCACCCTCGAGCGGTACAAACTGCGCCTCGACGAGGTCGCCGGCACCCTGTCCGCTCTCGAGATCGAGGACCTCGTGACGGTCCGCGACGCGACGGCGGTGTGCCAGCGGCTTGAGATGGTGCGACGGATCGCGACCGAGATCGAGGGCTATGTCGTCGAGCTCGGGTCCGACGGACGGCTGCTCAGCCTGCAGCTCGACGAGCTGATGGCGGGCGTGGAGAGCGAGCGGGAGCTGATCGTCCGCGACTATCTGGTGCCGGGCACGGGCAGGAAGGCCAAACGGATCGTGGGCACTCTCGCGGAGCTCGACGCCCTCACCGGCACGGATCTGCTCGACCCGACGATCATCGCTCGAGCGCTCGGACACCAGGGCGCGGCGGAGCAGCTCGAGGTGGCCGTGAGCCCGCGCGGCTACCGGCTGCTGGCCAAGGTCCCGCGCCTGCCGAACCAGATCGTCGACCGACTGATCGAGCACTTCGGAGGCCTCCAGAAGCTGCTCGCCGCCGGTATCGACGACCTCCAGGCCGTCGAAGGCGTCGGCGAGGCCCGGGCCCGCTCGGTACGCGAGGGTCTGTCGCGCCTGGCTGAGTCGAGCATCCTCGAGCGGTATGTCTGAGCGCTACCCGACGGCGTGCCCTGCTCAGCACGGCTCAGGAAGAAGCAGCGCGCTGAGCCTGCTTCGCGCGGGCCTTGGCCAGCCGACGCTTCACCACCGTCAGCACGATCGAGGCGAGCAGCGCCAATCCGGCCAGCAGGTAGAGCACCGCTGTCGAGGTGGCGATCGCCACGACCAGCAGCGCGATCGCGAGGACGAACACCGCATCTGACGCCCGCTTGGGGGCCTTGCCGGATCCGTGCGTCACAGCGCCACCTTACGGGCGGCCTCGACCATCCGCGGCAGGTCGACCAAAAAGACCGGACCGCGGGCACCGCGAAGGACTTCGACGACGTACGACGGCAGCTCATCGGTGGCCGTGCCGGACGCCGTGAGGTCGCTCTCGGCGACCACGGCCTGCACTCGGTCCACCGCGACGCCGACCAGGTTGTCGGGACCGTTGCTCTCCAGCACCAGGACGTCGCCGCGGCTGTCGGCGTTCGCACCCAGGCGCAGGTCGAGCACGGGGAGGGCTGTCCCGCGGAGGTCCAGGACGCCCGCCAAGGGTGGCCTCATGCCCGGCAGGTCTGCCAGACCCTCGAGGCGGACGACCTCCCGTATCGACGCCAGTGGGGTCGCATAGTCGCGCTCACCCAGGACGAAGGTCACCAGACCGCTCATCGCACTCCCCTCGCCTGCGCGCCGTCACCGGTCTGTGCGGACAGTCGTTCCTCGAGCTGTCGGCACAGCTGCGCCAGCTCACTCACGCTACGTCCGCCGAGCTCGTCAGCCGTCGCGTCGCCCGGCTGCAGCCCCAGGGTGTCGGCTGCCGCCGCGTACTCCCGGGCGGCGGCCGCTCCATGCCCGAGGCGATCCAGGACACCCGCCAGCAGGAAGTGCGCGAACCCCTGCTCGGGCTCGAGGTAGACGGCCTTGCGCAGGTCCAGCAGTGCGTCCGCGTCCCGGGCGGCGTCGACCAGGGCAAGCCCGCGCAGGTAGAACGCCTCTGCCCGCAGAGGTTCAAGGACAGCGGCGTCGGCCGCGAGCTGCGCGGCGAGGTCGTACCGGCCCTGGGACAGGGCTCTGCGTGCCTGCCTGAGCACCTCATCCGGACTGGTGCTGGGCACCGGCTCGACCGCGGGCACCAGCGGTAGGACACGGGACGGCTCGGACCGGCCGGGGGCCGCCCGGCGTGGGCCAACGCGACGCTCCACCACCGGCGGCCCTTCGTCGAGGGTGCGTCGGTCCGGGAGCACATGACGCAGCTGGGTCGCCGCGGTCACGTCCAGCCGCCGGTACACGAAGGCCGCTGACTCGCCGGTCCCGAGCGTGACCAGCCGGAAGTCCTCGCTGACCCTCCAGAGCGTCTCCGAGTGGCCCAGGAACAGGTAGCCACCGTCTCTGAGGCACCGGTGCAACCGTCCCATCAGGGCCCGGGTGGTCTCGCGCGCGAAGTAGATCGTCACGTTGCGGCACAGGATCGTGTCCGCACGCTCCGGCGCTTCGAACGGGGTCGCCTCGGTGACCAGGTTGTGGTGCCGGAACTCCACCAGGTCGCGCACCTCTTGACGAACCTCATACGTTCCGTGTGGGCCGGGTTCGAAATGCCGCGCGAGCTGCTCGGGAGAGGCCAGCGCGACGGCCCGTGCGCCGTACCGGCCGGTGCGAGCCGCGGCGAGGGCCCTGCTCGACAGGTCTGTGGCCAAGACCTTGACGTCCCACCCTGGACCGGCCGGCAGCAGCTCCCGCAGCATCATCGCCATGCTGTAGGGCTCTTCGCCGGTCGAGCAGCCTGCACTCCAGATCCGCAGGCGCCGACCGTGGGTCTCGGCGTGTCGTATCAGCTCCGGGAGGACGTAGGCCCGCAGCGCCCGCACCTGCGGTGGGTTGCGGAAGAAGTGCGTCTCCTGGATGGTCACCTCGTCCAGCAGCCGCTGCTGCTCGGCTGGGTCCGCGAGCAAGAGCAAGTACGCCGGGACGTCCCGCGCGCCGGACTCGCGGATCCGCTCCATGACCGAGAAGGACATCGATTTCTTGCGGGAGTCATCGAAGACCAGCCCTGCGGCCGTTGCCAGCAGGACGCGCAGCGCGTCGAACTGCTCCCGCGTCAGGCTGACCATCACGTGGCCCGCCCCACCAGGCTCAGCAGAGTCGGGGCCATCTGGTCGAGCGGCAGCTGCCGCTCGACGGCGTCGAGGGCGAAGGCCGCCTGGGGCATTCCGTAGACGGTGCTTGTCGCCTCGTCCTGGCCGAGGGTGACCGCACCGCGGTCGCGCATCGCCTTCAAGCCGACTGCGCCGTCGCGGCCCATGCCCGTGAGCAGGACCCCGATCGCGTCCGGACCCAGGGCGTCAGCGATGCTGCCGAAGCACTGGTCGATGCCGGGTACGTGGAACTGCCCGGCATCGGGCGGCTGGCACAGGACCCGCAGCCGATCGTCGAGCACGAGCAGGTTGGCTCCGCTGGGGGCGATGGTGATCGTCCCAGGCATGAGACGCCTTCCCCCGCCTCCGACGAGCACAGACAGCGGAACCAGCTGGTCGAGCCAGGCCACCAGCCCGGGGATGAAACCCTCCGCCATGTGCTGCACGACCAGGACGGCCTGGGTGAGATCAGCCGGGAGATCCTTCAGGAGCGTGTGCAGGGCTTGCGGCCCGCCGGTGGACGCACCGATGGCAATGAGCGCCACGCCCTGCCGGACCTCCGCCGGCTCTGGTGCCCACCCCGGTTCCGCCTGCAGCCACGGCAGCCCGGCGAGGACCTGCGTGCGGAGCTTGCCGCGCGGGTGGGTGATGACCCGGATCCGGGCGGCGACCTTGAGCCGGCGACGTAGCTGGTGGGCATACTCGTCCAGGCTGCCGGTGTGGTCCGGACCCGGCTTGGCGAGGACGTCGACAGCGCCGGCCGCGAGGGCCTCCAATGCGTTCGCGCTCTCCACCCCGGCGACATGCGCGCTGTAGACGAGGATCGGCGTCGGGCTGGCCGCCATGATCTGTTCGATCGCCTCGATGCCGCTCATCACCGGCAGGTCGAGGTCCATCAGGACCGCCGCCGGGCGCAGCCGCGCGACCAAGGCGACCGCCTCTTTGCCGTTGCGGGCCTCGCCGATGACCGTCAGGTCCGGGTCGGCCTCGACCGCACCCCGGACGAAGCGGCGCTGGACCGGGGAGTCGTCGACGACGACAACGGTGGTGAGGGCAGGGGGGACGGGCGCGGTCACGGAGTCCAGTTCCGGAGCAGCGACAGGAGCTCGTCCAAGGGGCCTCCGGGGAGCTGGTGCTCCACTTCGCGGGCCACCCGTGACAGCTCTGGCTCCCCGACGACCCAGGCGCTGCTGGCCAGCGTGTGCGCGTCCCGGCGGGCCAGCTCGAGGGCCGCCTGCCCTGGGAAGCAACGCAGCGCCTCGAAGTGGGGCAGCCGGTCGGCGATCTCCTCGGCGAACTCCCCCCGGAGCAACGCACGCGCGCCCACGCATGCGGTGTCCGCTCCCACGACTGTGCTCCTGACCTGGACGTCTTGGCCAAGTGTCGTCCCGTTGGGGGGAACCCTTGAGCGCCCAGGGCACCCGCTTCTGGGGTGCGGGCTAGGCGTGGATGGCGAAGACGGCGCCGTCGCGTCGTAAGGTCCCCACCCGGGCCACCACCTGGTAGGTGCCGACCGTCGCCGCCTGCTTGCTACCCCCGCAGCCGGGAGCCGACCGCACGCCCGGCCAGGTCTTCAC
>JANXUE010000137.1 GCA_025352005.1 Frankiales bacterium | reverse complement strand
GTCGGCGGTTAGACCACCGACACCTCGGCCGCGCCGTACTTCGCGTCACCCCCCGCTGCCCGAGGACCACGCACTGCGGACCGCAGACCTCCGAGCAGGACGACCCTGACCTCGGGGGCAGCTAGCGCCTTGTCGACGGTAGCGGCCGGGGGACGATCGCCGCCGTTCGCCTGGGAGTTCTGCCTGCTCAGCCGGCGTTCGCGAACCGTCACGAGACGCCGGGCAGGCTCGCGGTCCTATTGCGGTCGCTAGCCTGTCGGGCCACGTGAGCGCACCCAACCTGCCAGGAACCACATTGGCGGCATCAGGCCCCTGGCGGTTTTACCCGTGGAGCTGAGGGGAATCGAACCCCTGACCCCCACACTGCCAGCCCCGATGTGGGTTCCGCGGTCGTCCACCGAAGTGCAAATCGCGGGTCAGCAGGTGTTTCCCTCGCCGGCGGACTCTGGCGGACTGGGCCGGATGGAGGCCAACTGTGCCCATAATTGGGCCACGCCGAGACATGCGGCCTCCCCGGCCTGTTATCCCACCTTCGTGGTCTCCTTGCGCTTGACCTCCGGCGACGGGCTGCCCGACCCTCACCCATGCTCTGCCGCGCGACAGGGCTTGCTCACCCAGCTCACCGGCGCCGCGCCGGCCGCCGAGAAGGCAGACAAGGCACCCCCGAAGGGAAGGATCCGGTCTCGGCGTGGGCAAAGAGAAGAAGCGCGAGCAGGTAGATGATCACTTCCGGCCGTGCCACTGGGGGCCTCTCGGCGGGTCCTGGGCGAACGCCGCTCAGGCCTTCGGGGCGCTGAGCTCGAGCGCGATGCCATCGGGGTCTCGGAACTCCAGGATGAGTACCTGGCCGAGGTCCTTCACCTGCTCGTGCGGGGCCCCGAGCGCCTCGAGGGCCTCGACCGCTGCGTCGAGGTCGGCGTGCGAGCCGACCGACAGCGCGAGGTGGTCGAGGCCGACGCGGTTCTCGTCGAACGCATCGCCACCCGGGGCGACCGGCCGCAGCCCTACCAGACCGCCGGGGACCGCGTAGATCAAGCCGCCGAACAGGAAGCCCAGGGCTTGCTTGGTCGCGTCGTCGGCGTCAGCGGGGACCTCGTAGGCGACGTCCCAGCCGAAGAGCTGGTCGTAGAACGCGCGCGAGCGGACCAGGTCAGTGACGGTCAGCCGGATATGGGCGAAACCCGTGGTGGTGATGGTCATGCCACCATCCTGTCAGGAGACGGCCCGACCTGCCGGGCGTGACCGGGCACCTCAACGACCCACAGCACGCGCCGACGGTCCGCGTGGCGCACAGCCGGTCGTCCAAGCGCTGTTCCTTCGTTCGCCCCCAAGCTCTGGTGCCAGAAACCGCGCAGCGCACTTGCAGGGTGCGCCGGTGCCCGTGACCGGCCGCTTCTCCAATGCCTCGACCGACCAGAGCAGCCACGACGCCGCGGTGGGCGAACCGCGCGGCATGTCGGTCACGTTCACGCTGCCGGACGGCTCCAAGACCGACGTGATCTGCCAGTCCTGGCCGGTCTTCATCGTTCGGACCCCCGCGGAGTTCCTGGAGTTCATGCGCGCGCAGATCGCCGGGCCCGAACATGTCGGGGCCTTCATCGCCACCCATCCCTCCACTGCTGCCGCGCTCGAGCTCGTCGGCCAGCGGCCCCACCAGCGTGCTGGGCCACCCTGGCGTTCTCCTCGAGCGTCGCGTACGTCCTTGTGGACGGGGAGGCGATGCGACGTGCGATCCGCTGGGAGCTGACCCCCGAGGCGGGAGTGCATCTGCTCTCCGAGGACCAACGAGAGGCAGCACACTCCGACTACCTCATGAGGGAAATCCTCACCAGGCTGCCGGTCCGCTTCAGACTCCGCGCGCAGCTCGCGCAGGACGGCGATCCCACGCACGACAGCACTGCGCGCTGGCCGGCCGACCGTGAGTGGATAGACATGGGCACTGTGGAGATGACCGCCCCGGACACCGAGCGCGAGACCGGTGGAGACATCCTGGTCATGGACCCGATGCGACTCACCCCTGGGATCGAGCCGTCGGACGACCCGATCCTGCACGTTCGGAGTGCCGCGTATTCGGTCTCGGTCGCCCAGCGCACCTGACCGCTTCTCTGCCAGAACATCGCTCGAGCGCGACGACCTTCCAGGTCCGTGACCTACCTTGTCGGGCGGCAGGTATGTGGCGCCGTTGGGTCGGGCTTTCAGATGTTCGAGGTGTCCGGGGGTACGTCCGCTGTCAGCGTGGGCGATCCCGGCCCTTGCGGGGTTACGACGTCGTTGAACCCGACGGTGTAGGCGGTCATGGACAGGGAGCCGTAGGCGTAGCCGTCGATGAGGACACTGGTGCTGTCACCGCCGGCAGCACCTGCAAGGCCGGCGAGGTACAGCGCGGGCAGGAAGTGGTCTGGTGTCGGGACCGCGAGCCCGTAGTCGCGGTGTCCGTCCAGGGTCGCGAACTCGGTCGGGTTGGTGAGCATCTGCTGCTTGGCGTCGGTGTCGAAGCGTTGCGCCCAGTCATAGCCGTCGTTGACGAGGTCCCAGTTCATCCCGCCGAGGTTGTGTACGACGTTGCCGGAGCCGATGACCAGGACGCCTGACTCGCGCAGCGGCGCCAGCCGGGCCCCGAGGTCGAGGTGGTAATCGAAGGGTTTGTCGGCGTTGATCGACAGCTGCACGACCGGGATGGAGGCGTCCGGAAAGGCATGGACGAGCACGGACCAGGTCCCGTGGTCGATGCCCCAGCTGTCCACGTCCGCCCCGACCCAGGTGGGCTTGACGAGGTCGCTGACCTCCTCGGCGAGCCCGGGCAGGCCGGGGGCGGGGTAGTGGATGTTGAACAGCTCGTCCGGGAAGCCGTAGAAGTCGTAGAAGTCGTGAATGGTCCGAGGCCGAGGCATCGCGGTGACGGCGGTCGCGTTGATGTACCAGTGCGCGGAGATGACCAAGATGGCCCGCGGCCGTGGCACGGCTTGGCCGAACGCTCGCCATGCGCTGGTGTACCGGTTGGTCTCCAGGGCGTTCATGGGGCTGCCGTGGCCGAAGAACGCCGCGGGCATCAGGTCGCTCGGCGTCATCAAGTGCCTTCCGGTCGGTGCTGACTGAGGGGTATACCAGCGGTGGGGCGTACGGGCGTGACGGCAGCTCAGAGCAGTCCGGTAACGGCCCCACCGTCGACGCCGAGCGCGATGCCGTTGATGAACCGGGCCTGTTCGGAGCACAGGAAGGCCACGACCTGCCCGAAGTCGGCCGGCTGTCCGGTACGGCCGGTGACGCCGCGCTCCAGGAGCCGGTCGGTGGCGTGCAAGCCGGGAGCTGCCAGGTTGACGGTGATGCCCTGCTCGGCCAGGTCCTGGGCGGCGGTCTTGGTCCAAGCCCACAGCGCGGTACGGGCCATGTTCGACAGGGCCAGGTCACGGATCGGCTGACGGACGCTCGCGGAGGCGATGAAACAGACCCGGCCCCAGCGCTGCTCGCGCATGTGCGGGACAGCGGCACGGGCCAGCCGCACCGAGGCGAGCAGGTTTGCGTTCATCGCGGCGAGGATCTGCTCATCGTCGACGTCCAACGCGCTGCCAGTCGGCGGCCCACCGGCGTTCCCGACGACGATGTCCACCTGCCCCCACCGCTTCAGAGCGGCGTCGACCAGCTGGCCAGGCACAAGCGGGTCGGTGATGTCGCCGGCGACGACGACCGCGTCGGGGAGCGTTCCGGCAAGCTCATCGAGGGCCGCAGCGTTCCGGGCGTTCAGGACGACCCGAACGCCCTCAGCGGCCAGCGCCAGTGCAGTCGCCCGCCCAAGACCCTTGGACGCGGCCGTGACGACAGCAACCCGCCCCATCAGACCGAGGTCCATCAGGAACCTTCTTCCGCGCTCGCGAACGCGCTCTCGTCCCCATTGGCCCAGGCCTGCCCGCCGGACAGGACGCCCAGACGGCCGGCCAGCCACCCGCCGAGGGCCTCGAGGGCCTCAGGGGCGATGCCGTGCCCGACCGGGTCTCGACGGGCGACGGTGGCTGCGCCGGACTCATCGAGCAGGTAGGTCCAGGTCCGGTCGAGCAGCTCACGCGGGATGACGTTGTCGTGGTCACCCTGGGCAACGAAGGCGGGGATCCCTGCCAGCCGAGCCGGGGTCGTCGGGACGCCCGAGTCGAACGGCAGCGTGCCGTACAGGATGGCGGCTCCGGCGTACCGGGCTGGGTCATCGAGCAGCAGTCCACCGGCGAACGCGGCACCACCGCTGAAGCCGACCAGCATCACCGGACGCCCAGCAGGTGCGACCGCGTCGAGCCAGCCACGGAACCAGTCCATCGCGGCACGCAGCGACTCCGCGACCGGTCGACCGATGCCGCGATTGGCGAACCAAGCGTACCCACCGCCCTCAGCGATGGGGGCGCGAACAGCCGCGTAACCGGGCCCGGCGGGGAGATGCTCCGCCAGCGCGAGGATCTCCCGCTCGTCGGAACCCCTCCCGTGCAGGAGCACGACCAGCGGAGCGCGCGGGTCGGTGCTGCCGGCGTGCGCGACCACGGCGGCGGCAAAGGTGCTGTCCAGTGCGCCGGGCGCTTCACCGATGCCTGTCCGGAGACGGTCGATGGGCATGTGGCGCTCCCTGCTGAGATGTCTGATGTGTCAGGCCCGCATCACCCGCGGACGAAGCAGAGCGGATGGGTTCAGTTGAGGGCGCGGGTGCCCTTCGGCAGCTCGCCACCGGCGAAGAGCTCCTGGGCTGCGTCTTGCAGTGCGGTCAGGGCGACGCGCTGCGTGAACGGGCCGGTCGAGACGCGGGCGACTCCGAGCTCTTGCAGCTCGCGGGCCGGCAGTGAGACTCCGGGCACGCTGATGACGGTAAGCCTGTTGGGGCCAAGTCCATCGACCAGGGCGGCGATCTCGTCGCGAGCAACCGCGCCGGGTACGAAGACGACCGGAGCACCGGCCTCGAGGTAGGCCCGGCCTCGATCCACCGCCTCCTTGATGAGCTGGCCGCGGTCAGCGTCCTTCGCCGCACGGACGAACGCGTCAGTCCGGGCGTTCAGGACGAAGTCGATCCCGGCGTCGTGGCCGGCGCGCACCACCGCCTCGACGGCGGCGACGGACTCCTCCAGCGGCTTCATCTGGTCTTCCAGGTTCGCGCCCACGACGCCCACCTCGATCGCACGCCGAGCCGTCTCGCCGGCGTCGCCGTACCCGGCCTCGAAGTCCATCGTCACTGGCAGGTCCACGGCCGCCACGATCCGCGCGACCATGTCCAGGTGCAGCTCGAACGGGATGTTCTCCCCGTCCTTGTAGCCGAAGGTCGAGGCGATCGAGTGGCTGGCGGTCGCCAAGGCCTTCGCGCCGGGGGTGGACGCGATGACCTGCGCCGACACCACGTCCCACACGTTGGCCAGGACGAGGATCTCTGGTGCGCTGTGCAGGGCAAGCAGGGTGGCGGCCTTGTCGGCGGGTGCGGTCATGCTCGTAACAACTTATTGCTGACCACTTTCTTCCCCTCCCTTGGTCAGGTGCTCGCCAGCGCAATGAGGCGGTCGACACTGTCCTGCAGCTGCTCGGGGGACACCCGCGGAAAGCTCACCCGCTGGAGGACTGCCGGGTCGACCACTCGGTTGTCGGTGACGTAGTCCCCCAGGCTCGGATAGTGCATCGCCATCGAGAACACCTGGTCAACGCGCTCGATCACCAGCGCGTCCTCGGCGTCCCGGAGCATCCCAGATGCGTCCAACTCGACATGGCGGCGAGGATCGACCAGGACCGCGAACAGTGCGGACCTCGAGACATCTGCGTCCCGCTCGATGCTGATCGAGGTCTCGGTACGGCGCAGCACCCTGTCACTATGGCCCACACTCGCCCGTGGGTGACGAGAGCGTCTGCTCAGGTACCCACCGAGCCATGCGCCTGGAGCGACACCGGTTGCCACTGGTTCCACAGGGCCAGTCGGGACTCGTAGTCCCTCGTCGCGATGCCCAGTGGCGCTGCGCCGAAGAACACCCGCAGCGGCGGCGGGTCGCCGTCGACGACCTTGAGAATCGGCTCCCGAGTGGCGGCGGGGTCACCGGGGTTGGCCGCTGAAGAACGGCTCTTCGCCGCTTCGCGGACGTCGGCATACGCCGGGTTCTCCGCGCTGCGCACGGCAGACGGGCCGGACCAGTCGGTGGCGTACCCGCCCGGCTCGATCAGCGTCACGTGGATCCCGAACCCGGCGACCTCCTGCGCCAGCGACTGGGACAGCCCCTCCAACGCCCACTTCGAGGCGTGGTAGGCGCCGACGGTCGGGAAGGCGCTGATGCCGCCGATGCTCGACACCTGGATGATGTGACCCGAACCCTGCTCGCGCATGATGGGCAGCGCTGCCTGGGTGACCCAGACGGCCCCGAACAGGTTGGTTTCCAGCTGTCCTCGCAGCTCGGCCTCCGTCAGCTCCTCCACCATGCCGAAGTGGCCGTAGCCCGCGTTGTTGACCACCACGTCCAACCGACCGAAATGCTCGGCGGCCTGCGAGACCGCTGCGCGGTCCGCGGCACGGTCGGTGACATCGAGCGTCAAAGGCAGCACCTTGTCGCCATACTGATCGACGAGGCTGCTCAACGTCTCGGGCTGGCGAGCCGTCGCGGCCACCCGGTCCCCGCGCCCCAACGCCGCCACCGCCCATTCACGTCCGAAGCCCTTGGACGCGCCCGTGATGAACCAGACCTTGCTCATGCGGTTCCACCTCTCCTCGACCATCAGATGCGGACAAGACCGCGTCAACATCCTCTCCGCATGCCACGCCGCGAACCATCAACTCGTCGTTGGGGGGTCCCATGCTGCTCGCCTGCGAGCCCGTCTAACCACGCCCACGGCGAAGACCTTCTCCCCCTCCAGATGGTCTTCCACCTGCTTTCGGTCTGTCTTGGCCCTCGGATGGGCCGATGGACCGAGCCGCCGCGCCAGCGCCTGCTGGCGCGGCTGCTCGGTCGCCTTGCGTTCTCCGTTCCCGTCGACGCAGAAGAACTGCGTCATAATGTGTGGACGAAAGGCTCCTCGTTCGCGGTCAGATCTCCGGTCATCGGCTCTGCTACCCCCTACTAAACCGGCCTCCCTACGACAGGCACGACGCTCGCCGGCGCAAGACCCAGAGGCCACGGCGTCCACCCACGTCCAGCCACGTCCGCATGCGTCCACGTCAGCCGACACTGGCGGACCATTTTAGGCAGGATCCCGCCTACTTTTACCGACACACACGGCGAGTGCCAAGATCACCAACTTGGCGATCATGGCCCTGGCCACCGGGTTATGCACTTCGCGCGTTGTAACAGGAGCAGTTGTACCTGCGACCTCTGGGTTATGAGCGCGGGGCGGTGGACGACCCTGGACAGAGGCGGATCGGGATGGACGTCGATTCCGCGTCTGAACGCCCGCTCGCGTCCGCCGAGGTTCGCCGGCGTCCACCTTCGTCCGACCAATCTTGTTGACGGATCGTTGACCAGAAGGTTGCGGCTGCTGCGACGGTGTGCCGGGCCGGCCGGAGCGAATGACCACCGATGAGAGGGATCAGCTGGTCCTTGCGGTACGGAGTAGAGGTGAGCCCCAGCCACCGGCGGACCGGCGGCATGGTTATAGCGAGCGTAAACACGGCCGCTGGGACGTGATGACAGTCAAACTAGAAACCCTCCGGACACGCCGAGCGGTTCACCTTGCCCATGTCCATGCCGAGCGGCACGGGCCCGACCACGACCGCCCGGTCGAGAGCGGCGCCATGCTCGCAGTGAAGACCAAGGACTTTGCCTTCATGAACCCCGGACCCGTCACGGCCCCACGGCGACCGCAGACGCTCAAGGCCCCCGCTCCTCTCCCCCTTCGGCCGACACCCGGGCTTGAACGCTCCACTAACCGTTCATGGAGTTCAGAGGTAGCCCTGCCGGGCCGATGATCCGTTCATGGAGGTGTCGCCGACCCGGTTGCCGCGTCTGCTCATGGTGCTGGTGCTGGCCTTCGCGCCGTTTGAGCCCCGCCCCACGCTGGCTGCCGCCCAGCTGTTCCGCGGGATGGCGCTGCAGCTGTCCTACCGCTG
>JANXUE010000089.1 GCA_025352005.1 Frankiales bacterium | reverse complement strand
CGGGACCACCCCCATTCAGCTATGCAGGGACCGACGACGGACGAGGCACCGACCAAAAGCTTGACCAAAACGACTCACGCTGATGAGAGGACGTCTCGTCAGGGGACAAGCCGCGATTGCTCGCGACAAGCGCGGTCGAGGAAAGTCCCCGCTTCTGCGAACTCCGTCATGACGGCGGACGCCGATCGCACGTTCCGCAGGAGGCCGACACCCTCACCGGCGTAGTCGCAGGCGACGTCATAGTCGCCTTGCTGGCGAGCCGTCGCCAGCTGCGCTGACGCAAGGTCGTCGTCTGCGAGCTCGTCTTCGCGCCCGACCCAGTGGCCGAGATACGGGTTGCGCAGGGCCCGCCCCGCCGTACTCCGGTGGCCAGGCCAACCGCTGCGCCACGCCGAAGACACGTCCGTACGCGGTACCCGTGTCCTTCGCCGCGAAGAGCCGCTCACGTGCCGCTTCTGACGTAGCGTGCTCGGGGCAAGCCAAGAAGGCGGTTCCAACCCACGCGCCAGCCGAACCGGCCGCGAGCACCGCAGCCAGGCCACGGGCCGTGCCGATGCCGCCGACCCCGAGAACGGGGAGCTGCACCACATCAAGGACGCTCTGCAGCAGCGGCAGCGTGGCCACGTCAGCGCGTCCGTGGCCGCCGCCCTCGCCGCCACGCGCGACGAGCACATCGACGCCTGCATGCTCGGCGTCGCGCGCCTCCTGCAGCGTCCCCACCTGGGTCGCGACAACGATGCCTGCATCCTGCAGGGGCGCGATCCACCGCTCGTACGGCCCGTAGCTGACCGAGACCAGCGCCGGCCCCTCGGCGACCACCAGATCGACCATCGCGTCATCCTGCGCGAGTGCCCACGCCATCAACCCGACACCGAAGCGGCCAGCCTCCCTCGCAACGGCGCACTGATCCCGGAACGGGTCTGGCGTGGACGTCGGGCCTGCTCCGAGCATCCCGAGCCCGCCGGCCGCGGACACCGCAGCGGCAAGTCGACCGGTGCTGATACCGGCCATAGGCGCCGCCACGACGGGCATGCTCAGGCCGAATCGTTCGGTTAACCAGGTACGCACGCGCGTCCTCCCTCGGTCGGCTGCTCAGGATGTCACTTAACCGCGGGAGCTCCGGCGCCTCTCGAACCAGGTAGCGACGCCGGTGCTGGCCCGCGTTCCGTCTGCGGCAAATGAGTACATTGTGACGCCGTAGGCCATGCTGGGTCGTGGAAGCTGAGCCGAGGCTCGACAGGTGAAAGGAATTTCCAGCAGTGGCGGGTGGCGTGAACGGCTCGTCGACGTACGTCGACTTCAGCGGGGGACCCGGCTTCGGTGAGCTGCCGGTGACCTGGATTCACGGTGCACCCGCGGGGATCCGCTGCGACGACCCACCGATACAGGTGCACGTGTACGACGAGCACACGATCTTGCTTCGTCAGAGCAAGGCCCTGACCTATGAGGCGCCCTTCCTCTACTTGCTGTTCGGCAACGAGCGCGCCCTGCTGCTTGACACCGGTGCCGTGGCCGACCCGAAGCGGATGCCCTTGCGCACCACCATCGACCTTCTTATCGGGAACTGGCTTCGCCGTCACCCACGCACGGACTATGGACTTGTCGTCGCCCACACCCACGGCCACGGCGACCACGTCAGCGGGGATGCCCAGCTCACCGATCGCCCGAACACCACGGTCGTGGCTCGCGAGGTGGCCGCCGTCAAGGAGTTCTTCGGTTTCAGCGACTGGCCGCGCGAGACCGTCCGTCTCGACCTCGGCGGGAGGGTGCTGGAGGTCACCGGCATACCGGGCCACCACGAGGCATCGGTGGCGATCCTCGACCCGTGGAGTGGGTTCCTGCTCACCGGCGACGCGGTCTACCCGGGCCGGCTCTATGTCAACGACCCGCCGGCGTTCCGCGACAGCCTGGACGCGCTCGTGTCGATGACAGAGACCCATCCAGTCAGCGCAGTCATGGGCTGCCACATCGAGATGACCACCCCGGGCCTGGACTATCCGCTCGGCACGACCTACCAGCCGGACGAGCCACCGCTGGCCATGTCCGTGGCGCAGCTGCACGATGTCCGTGCGGCGGCGATCGTCGCCCAGGACCGGCCTGGCGTCCACCGCTCCGACGACTTCGCCATTTACAACGGCCCCTGCACGCTCGCCATGGTGCGGCAGCTGCTCCGACGTACGGCGCAGACGCTCCGGACGCGGCTGTCCACGGCGTGGACGGCACGAGAGCGCCGGCCGAACTAGCAACAGTACTGTCGGCCACCTCCACAACAGGTGCTGCAGGTGCGCAAGGCCTTAGCCGAACCAGTGTCCATAACGGGCGGTAGACGGGATGACCGCGCGCATTCGACGATCGCGAGTCCAAGCAGTCGACCCCAAACCTGCCCAGTGGTGTGACCGGTCGGTCGCGTCCCTCTCGGCCCGGCCCCGCTTGTCTGGTCCGGTCGCGCCCTGGAGGCGTGGCTCCCGCGAGCCTTGCAGCAGCCGGTAGGCGTTAGCCTCAGCGTCTTCTTTGCACTTCCGGGCCGGCATCGTGTGGTGGCGACTCGCGTGTGCCTGCGAGGTCAGCGTGGTCGTGCGTCAGCCCAAGCGTTGGTGAGTCGGGCGGAACGATAGGTCGACGGACGTAATCAGCCGGCGAGTGCTGCAGGACTCCGTCGATGACGCAGGTCCGGGCCGAGCTCAGGCGATTGGTCGAAGGGGGCCGGAGCCACCATGCCAACACCGTGCACCCGAACGCCGTGCTCCACTAGCGGCCGATCGAGTGACAACGCTGTATGAGCGGACGTCGCGGTAGGCGGGAGTTGCGGCCCTCACGCCGTCGCGGCGAGGACGACCTGCACGGTCTCGTCGGGACGGTCCCACATCGGGAAGTGCCCACAGTGCTCGAACCAGTGCATCGACGCTTGCGGGAAGGCGACGCGCGCTCGCGCGGCCTGGCGCGGCAGGGTCACGCGGTCGCGGCGGCCCCAGCCAAGCAGTACCCGTCCCGGTGTGGGCCCGCCCTGCTGCGTCCCGCTGTCGAGGAGCGCCTGCAGCGTCTCGTACAGGGCCGGGGTGTCGGTGATGCTGCGCAGGTCGGTCAGCGCCACATCGCCCGGCACGGCCCAGGGGCGGGGACTGAACTGCGGCAGTAGTGCCGTGCGTCCGACCGAGCTGCCGGCTAGCGCGGGCAACGCCGGGCGCAACGCCTTCACTAACGCGAAGGACGCCTTGACGGACTTGCCGAAGACCGCCCTCTCGGTGCCGTTCCAGAAGCCGCCCGGGTCCAGCGCGACTACGTGCCGACCGACGCCCCGGCGGGCCAGCTCGAGCACCATCCGTGCCCCCAGGGAGCTACCCACGAGGTCGGCACCGCTGAGGTCCACCTGCACCAGCCAGTCCTGCAGCGCATCAGTGAGCCGCTCGAACGTCAGGTCACCCGCCAGCGACGGGGACGCACCGTGACCCGGCAAGTCAACCGTCACCACCTGACGCGACGCCGCGAGGCCGGGCAGCACCGGGTTCCAGGAGGCACGGCGCGCGCCGAGCCCGTGGACGAGCACGAGCGGCGTGCCGCTGCCGGAACGGGACGAGATGAGGTCGGGCACGTACGCATCCTGCGGCCTCCACCGGATCCCCGCGAATCCAACTCACGCGGGCAGCAGCAGAAGAGTGCGTCTCAAGCCTCCTGTTGTGGGGCCCTCCGCGTTGATCCTCGGGTCTCTTACTGGATGACCCCCCTCGATCGGGTCTCGCCCCAGATAAGGCTTTCTTCCCTTCCGGCGACTTCATTCCTGGCATGTCTGCGTCGATGACGCCCAGATGACTTCCGTCCCGAGCACGAAGGACCTCGCGAGCGAGGCTCGTGCCGGCCGGTTCAGCCAGGCGCGGGCGCGAGACCTTCAGGAGCGCTTTGTCCGAGGAAACTGGCCGCTGCTGCTCTTGCTTGCTTCGGTGATCCTCGTTCCGAGCGCGATCGCCGCAGCCTTCGCCTCCGGGGTCCTGCGGGGAGTGCTGATCGGGGCGAGCCTCGCTACGACCACTGGCGTCCTCATCCACGTCACGGTCCTGCTCAGCGGTTCCGGGCCCGCAAAGATGGGAACACTTGCCGAGCAGTGGACTGTGCAGGAACTCAAGGTTGTTCAAGGCCACGGGTACTTCCTGATTAACGGGGCCTTTCTACGTGGCGGGGATCTTGACCACGTCTTGGTTGGGCCTGGAGGCGTGTTCCTGCTCGAGACGAAGTGGAGTGCCCAGGAGTGGCGCTTGGACCCTCGAGATCGCTCGCTCCGCAGCGCGGTCAGCCAGGTCACGGATCAGGCAGCTCGGCTGAATCGGTGGCTCGGCGCGCTCGCCCCATGCCAAATTGAGGCGATTGTGGTCGTTTGGGGCAATGCCGCCAGGGCGGTGCGCGATGGCAGCAATGTCCGTCGCTCCGCCGACGGCAAGACAGTGATCATGGCTGGCGATGCGCTCGCCGAGTGGACCCTCCGGCGAGGTCGAAACCGCCTCACCGCCGATCAGGTTGATGCCATCGTGGAGAAATTCGCGGTTCAGGTAGCACGCAAGGACGCCGCGGACGGACCGCTTCCCCGCAGCCCTCAGGAGCTGCTCGCAAACGTCGTGAAGGTCATCGGATCCGCCATGCTCGGCCTGTTCGGCCCCGTAGGACTTACCAGGCTCTCCCACTCCAGCGCCCTCGTGGGAGCATCGTCGGTCGCCGTGCTCCTTGCCGCTGGCGTGCTGCGCCGGCGACCCGCCTGGCGCGCCTATGCAACGGCCTTCAGCCTACCGATCAGCCTGTGGATCATCGTGGTCTTGCTCGACATCATCGCCTCGCTGATCTGACTGCAACCAGCCGATGCGCCCGACGGCAGGAGCGGACGTTCCACACCCCCGGCACTGCGGCGACGAACGCTTCGAGCACGACCGCTTCCACCGTCCCGACGGCGGCGGCCTGCGGCATCGCGCCCCAGCCGCGCTCGGCCGTACCTCGGGTTAGTGGTCCGCTGTGCGGCAGAAGAGGACGTCCCTGCAGGGGTTGCATGTCCGGCTCATTCAGTAGCCGACTAGTCCCATTCATGGCCGGTGGTTCGGCGGTCCCACCATGTCCCACTGTGGGAGCTGAGGGCGCCGTGGCCGTGCGTACGCTGCCGCTGTGACCGATGCGCAGGACCTTTGCCTGCTGCCCGCCGTCGAATTGGCCCGTCGCCTGCGCGCCCGTGAGTTGTCGGCTCGAGAGCTGCTCGCGGTGTCGCTGGCGCGGGTGGACGCGGTGAACCCGGCGGTCAACGCGCTCGTTACTCGCGACGATGTCCGGGCCCGGCAGCGCGCCGGTGAGCTCGACGAGCAGATGATGCGCACAGGTGCTGTCGGCCCGCTGCACGGGCTGCCGATCGCCCACAAGGATTTGCTGCCTACCGCCGGTTTGCGAACCACCTGGGGATCGACGTTGTACGCCGACACGGTCCCGACCAAGGACGCCGTCCTGGCAGCGCGGGTCTTTGACGCTGGTGCAGTGCGGTTGGGTAAGACGAACGTGCCGGAGTTCGGCGTCGGTTCGCAGACCACCAACGCCTTGTTCGGCTCGACCCGCAACCCCTATGACCTGGCGCTCACCTCCGGTGGCAGCAGCGGCGGGGCAGCGGCGGCGTTGGCTACCGGGATGGTGGCGCTCGCCGACGGCAGCGACATGGGCGGCTCATTGCGTAACCCCGCTAGCTTCTGCAATGTGTTCGGGCTGCGCCCTACACCCGGTCGGGTGCCGAACCTGCCGGCCAACGACGCCTGGTTCGACCTGACGGTGCTCGGCCCGATGGGCCGCTGCGCCGCAGACGCCGCCCTGCTGCTCAGTGCGATCAGCGGCCCGGACCCGGCCGACCCCTACGCCACGATGACCGACAGGGTCGACTTCGCAGCGCCGCTCGACCGCGACTTCACCGGAGTCCGCGTTGCCTGGGGTGGGCCACTCGGCCTGCCGTTCGATCGGCAGGTGCTCGAGGCCTTCGACCGGGCCCGGCCCGGTGTCGAGCAGCTCGGGGTTCAACTCACCGAGGCCGAACCGGACCTACGCGGCGCCGACGCGGCATTCCGGGTGCTGCGCGGTTGGCACCTGGCGACCACGATCGGGGACGTTGTCGAGGCGGCCGGCGATGAGGTGGTCGACATCGTGCGGGAGAACGTCGCCTACGGGCGCACGGTCACGGCAACGCAACTGGCCGCCGCGCTGCAGCAGCGGACGCTGCTGCTGCAGCGGGCCCAGGAATTCTTCACCCGGCACCGGTTCCTGCTGATGCCGGTCAGCCAGGTGCTGCCGTTCGGAGTCGACACCCGGTGGGTCCGGGAGGTGGCCGGCGAGCCGATGGCCGACTACCTGGGGTGGATGCGCTCGGCGTACCTCATCAGCGTGCTGCGGGTGCCGGCCGCGTCGGTGCCGGCCGGCTTCACCGCCGCGGGCCTACCGGTAGGGCTGCAGGTCATTGGCCGACCGGGGGACGACCTGGGTGTGCTGCAGTTCTGTCATGCGCTGGAGCAGGTCTTCGCCGCCGGCGACCGGCGCCCCGACGTTGCAGTGTTGGGTACCGTTTCGCACCGTGGCTCGGCGCCTGTAGACCCAGTCAACGGGTGACCACCAGTGGTGACGGCTATCCCCCAGTGCGGGTCAGGCAGGCCGAGACGCTGCCCGGAGCCAGGGACCGTCAACGGACTGCCCCGGTCAGTGGTCGATGAGGAGAAGGGGCATCTGTTTCTGCTTCCACGCCGAGCGCCGTTGGTCTTTTGGTGCTGGCACTGCACCCCGAAGCTCGCCGAGACCTCGGCGTTGACCTCAGCGTTGACCTCAGCGTTGACCTCAGCGTTGAGGGGGTCGCGCCCGTGGATCGGCTTGTCAAGCCCGGTGCCTGCGCGGGTAGGGTTATCTGTTCGGTGCAGCTCAGCCGTCGTTGAAGCGGCGCCGGCGCGCGGTCGCGACGGGGTGGCCGGGTTGCCCGACGGGGCCGTGCCGTCCACGATCGGTGTCATGAATGAGGCGACGGTGCGGGCAGTGGTCGTGCAGGAGTACGGCGGGCCGGAGGTGCTCGTGGTCCGCGACCGTAAGGCCGCCCGACCTGGCCCTGGCGAGCTGCTGGTGCAGTTGGCGGCTGCCGGCGTCAACTACATGGACGTCTACGCCCGGCAGGGCACCCGCCCGTACGCCGGCGATCTGCCGTTCGTGCCCGGCGGCGAAGGCGCCGGCATGGTGGTGGAGGTCGGCTCGGACGTACGCGAGGTGGCCGTCGGTGACCGGGTCGCATGGGCGGGTGTCGGGTCCAGCTACGCCGAGCAGGTCGTCGTGCCCGCGGACCGGGTGGTGCCCGTCCCGGACGGAGTCGAGCTCACCACCGCCGCCGCCGTGATGCTGCAGGGGATCACCGCCCACTACCTGAGCCAGAGCACATTCCAGGCCCAGCCCGGTGACGTCGCTGTGGTGCACGCCGCGGCCGGCGGGGTGGGGCTGCTGCTCACCCAGCTGCTGGTCCGCCGCGGGGCGACGGTCATCGCCACCACCTCCACGCCCGACAAGGGCGAGCTGGCGCGCGGCGCCGGCGCGCAGGTCGTGACCGGCTACGACGGGTTTGTTGATGCCGTTCGCGAGGCCAGCAGCGGGAGGGGCGCCGCGGTCGTCTACGACGGTGTCGGCTGCACGACCTTCGACGACGGCCTGGGCTGCCTACGGCCGCGCGGCCTGATGGCGCTGTACGGCGCGGCGAGCGGCCCGGTCGACGCCTTCGACACGGCCCGGCTCGCAGGAGGTGGCTCGCTGTACCTCACCCGTCCGACGATGGGCTCCTACATCGCCACCCGCGCGGAGCTACTGGCCCGTACCGGCGACCTGTTCGGGTGGGTCGCGGCCGGTGAGCTCGACGTCCGCATCGGCGCGACGTACCCGCTGACGGACGCAGCCCGCGCCCACGAGGACCTCACCAGCCGGCGTACCACCGGCAAGCTGCTGCTCCTGCCGTAAAGCTCAGGCTGGACGACCAAGGTCCCAGCTGTCACGCAGTGTTTCGTCAGCCAGAGGCACGGCGTCCCCTCAGCCCGTCTGTTCGCGCTGGAGCTGACTCGGGCCGGACTCGACCTCGCCGCGCTGAGGAGCCCCTCGCCACTGATCGCGACAGCGCCGCGCCATGGCGGACATCCCGTCCTCGTCCCGCCCGGGCTGCTGATGGGGGATACCGCGACCAAGCTCCTGCGCACGCTCGGCCACAACGTCTCCGGCATGAGGCTAGGCAGTAATCGGGGTGCCACCTCTGAGGTGGTCCAAGGTCTGCGCACGCGCCTTGAGCGGCTGCACCGCGAGTCCGGGCAGCGGGTCAGCCTGGTTGCCCAGCTCCTGAGCGGCGTGTTGGCCCAGGAGCTGGCCTGCGTCTTGCCGGAGAGCGTCCGTAACCTCACCACGCTCGGCAGCCCGGTCCTACGACGCAGCGGATGCACCCTGCACTTGTCGAAGGAGACCGCTGAGGCCACCTTTATGCCGCGAGTTGCCCCGCGTTCGAGCTCCGGGTGATCCCCGGTGTATAGGCCAACTTCGCCGTCGCAGAGTGAACGCCTTCGCCACAACGTTTCTCAATGACGCCCTGGTCGAGCTGCTGGCAACCATGAGGGCCGGCTAGCCGGCAGCGATGATGTGGCGCCGTTCACCGGCCGCGGCGGCGGAGATCTTCACCGCAATGAGTACGGCCTCGGTGATTTGCTCGATCGACAGGCTGGGTTGGGCGTCGGGGCGGTGCAGCACCTGCTCGTGCATGTACGGCACGTGGACGAAGCCGCCAATGAGCTCGGGTCGCTCGGTCGCGATGAGGTGCATCAGCCCGTAGAACACGTTGTTGCAGACGTAGTTCCCGGCGGTGGAGCTCTTGGCGGCCGGGATGCCCGCAGCCCGCATCGCCTCGACCATCTCGGCGATCGGGAGGGTCGAGGCGTAGGCGACGGGGCCGTCCACCACGACGGGTTCGTCAACCGGCCGGCAACCGGCGTTGTCGGGGAAAGGCGCATCGTTGAGGTTCACCGCGAACCGCTCCGGGGTGACCGCGACTCGGCCACCGGCCTCCCCGAGGCACAGGACGACAGCAGGGTCGTGGGCCGCCACGGCGGCCCGCATCGCCTCGATGGCCTGCCCGAAGACGACCGGGAGGGAGGCGGTGCTCAGCTCGACGCCGACAGGTGCGGTATCGGCAGCCAGCCGTTGCACAGCCTGCTGCGAAGGGTTGACGGTCTCGCCGCCGAACGGCTCGAAAGCGGTCACGAGGACTCGGGTCATGCGGTGCTCCTTCTAAGGGTGAGGAAGTACATCAGCGCGACGTTGCAGGTCCACAGTGGTACCGCGGTGGGCACCTGCTGCCGGATCACGGCGTCATCGCTCTTAAGCTCGAGCAGCGCCACGGGGACGATGTTGATGTTTGCCGCCATGGGCGTGGACAGGGTCCCGCAGTAGCCCGACAGCATGCCGATCGCGAACACGATGGCCGGAGTGCCACCGTAGTTCTGGATCAGGAGCGGATAGCCGATGGCGGCCGTCATGACCGGGACCGTGGCGAAGGCATTGCCCATGATGAGAGTGAACACGGCCAACCCCAGGCAGTAGAGAACAACTGCCATGAGAAGGAACCCCTTGTGCAGGACGTGCCTAGCCGAGTCGCCGATGGCCTTGCCGACGCCTGCGGTGGCGAACACAAGGCCGAGCATGGCGAGGAGCTGGGGGAGAACGGCCTGCCGGCCGGGCCTCTGTCCCGTCACGGTGATGTTCATGCGCCATGTCCCGGGCGAGCTGGCGGTCGAACAGCAGGCTGC
>JANXUE010000094.1 GCA_025352005.1 Frankiales bacterium | reverse complement strand
CGTACGTGGGGACTGACCCTCGACTACGCCGGGGACGCCTTCTCAGCGCGCGCGGTGAGCCCCATCCGGATCGTGCGGCTACTACCCCGGCTGACGACGGCCCTGGCCCCGACCATGATCGTCAAGGGTGAGACGGCCGTCGTGAGCGGCAGCATGCGGCCCGCCGTGTCGGGTGCGGCGATCCTGCTCCAGCTCCACAACAGCACCGGCTGGCACACCCAGCAGCTCACCCACACTTCCTCGACCGGTGCGTACGCCTTCCGGGTCGCGCCCGCGATCGGGGTGTACGCGTTCCGCGCGGTGGTCGTCGGCTCGCCAGGCTGGCTCCAGCTGCTCGGCGCCCCGGTCGTGCTTACCGTCAACGCCCGCAACCTGGCTTACGGCAACACGGGCGCTGACGTGCTGGCGCTGCAGCGGCGGCTCACCGCGCTGCACTACCTGCCGGGGGCGCTCGACGGTGTCTTCGGTCGGGACTTGCTGCACGCCGTCTATGCGTTCCAGAAGGTCGAGCGGCTCAGCCGGACCGGCGCCTGGACGAAGGCCGAGCGGTTCCGCGTAGCCCACCCGACGGGCTACGTCGTCCGCTACGGCAGCTCGGGACGCTCCTTTGAGGTCGACGTGACCCGTCAGGTGATCGTCTACAGCGTCAACCACGTCGTCACTCTCATCGCGGACGTGTCCACCGGCGGGGAGTACAGCTACACCTCCCAGGGCGTGACGTCGGTCGCGCACACCCCCCGCGGGCGGTTCTTCATCGAGCGCAAGTTCGACGGTGTTCAGATCAGCCCCCTCGGCTACCTGTACCGCCCGTCCTATTTCTACCGGGGCTACGCCGTGCACGGCGAGGGGTACGACGTCCCGCCGCGCCCGGTCAGCCACGGCTGCGTGCGCGTCACCAACCACAACGCCGACATCCTCTACCCGCTGCTTACCAGGGGCATCGCGATCACCATCTTCGACGAGTAGGACCGTCGTCGTCGCGACGTAGGGTTAAGTGTGGCTGACCCGTCGACCTATCGCCCGGCGGCAGGGTCGATCCCGGTCGACCCAGGCGTCTACCGGTTCCGGGACGACAAAGGCCGGGTCGTCTACGTCGGCAAGGCCAAGAGCCTGCGCAGCCGCGTCAGCTCCTACTTCCAGGACGTCCACCACCTGCACCCCCGGACCCGGCAGATGGTCATGACAGCAGCCTCGGTGGAGTGGACGGTCGTCGCGACCGAAGTCGAGGCGCTGCAGCTCGAGTACTCCTGGATCAAGGAGTTCGACCCCCGCTTCAACGTCAAGTACCGCGACGACAAGAGCTACCCGAGCCTGGCCGTGACGCTGCACGAGGACTTCCCACGGCTGCAGGTCATGCGCGGTCCGAAGAAGAAAGGCGTGCGGTACTTCGGGCCCTACAGCCACGCCTGGGCGATCCGGGAGACCTTGGACCTGCTGCTGCGCGTCTTTCCCGCCCGCACCTGCAGCGCGGGGGTCTTTACGCGGGCCGGGCAGGTGGGGCGCCCCTGCCTGCTGGGCTACATCGACAAATGCTCGGCCCCCTGCGTGGGCACGGTGTCGATGCAGGAGCACCGGGCGATCGTGGACGACTTCTGTGACTTCATGGCCGGCTCCTCGACCAGGTTCGTCAAACGGCTCGAGCAGCAGATGGCCGAGGCCGCGGACCTGCAGGACTACGAGCGGGCGGCCCGGCTCCGCGATGACGTCGGTGCCATGCGCAAGGCCCTGGAGAAGCAGACCGTCGTGCTCGCCGACGGGACCGACGCGGACGTCATCGGGCTCGTCGAGGACGGCCTGGAAGCCGCCCTGCAGGTCTTCCACGTACGCGGTGGCCGGATCCGTGGCCAGCACGGCTACGTCGTGGACAAGGTCGAGGACGTCACCACCGGTGAGCTCGTCGGCCAGTTCCTCACCCAGGTCTACGGCGAAGACGAGGACGAGTACGGCGACCCCGTCCCCGACCGGCGGATGATCCCCGGGGCCGGCGTCACCGTCGGTGCGACCGACATCCCGCGCGAGGTACTGGTGCCTGCGCTGCCTCCCGATGCCGTCGCGATCACGGCCTGGATGAAGCAGCTGCGTGGCACCAACGTGGACCTGCGGATCCCGCAGCGGGGTGACAAGAAGGCCCTCATGGCGACCGTCGAGCGCAACGCACAGCAGGCCTTCGCGCTGCACAAGACCAAGCGGGCGAGCGACCTCACCGCTCGCTCGAAGGCGCTGGCCGAGATCCAGGAGGCGCTCGAGCTCGACGAGGCCCCGCTGCGGATCGAGTGCTTCGACATCTCGAACCTGCAGGGCACGAGCGTCGTGGCGAGCATGGTCGTTTTCGAGGACGGGCTGGCCCGCACGTCGGAGTACCGCCGGTTTGCCGTCAAGGGCGTCGACGGCCAGGACGACACCGCCTCCATGCACGAGGTGCTCACCCGACGCTTCGCGCGCCACCTCGTGGAGGCGGCCCAGCCCGAGCTCGACGAACAGACCGGCCGGCCCCGCCGCTTCGCCTACCCGCCCCAGCTGGTCGTGGTCGACGGCGGGCAGCCGCAGGTCGCGGCGGCGCAACGGGCCCTCGACGCCCTCGGTGTCGTCGATGTGGCGCTGTGCGGCCTGGCGAAGCGGCTCGAGGAGGTCTGGCTGCCCGGCCAGCAGGACCCGGTGATCCTGCCCCGCAGCAGCGAGGGCCTCTACCTGCTTCAGCGGGTCCGCGACGAGGCGCACCGCTTCGCGATCGCCTACCACCGCCAGAAGCGTTCCAAGGCGATGACGACCAGCGCCCTCGATGACATCACGGGTCTGGGTGAGACCCGCCGCAAGGCGGTGCTGCGACACTTCGGCTCGCTGAAGAACCTGAAGGCAGCATCGGTGGAGGAGGTCATGGCCGTGCCCGGAATCGGTCGCACGACCGCGGAGGCCATCGAGGCGGCCCTGGCTGGCGGGCGGCCCGGCTCGACGGTCGCACCTGCTGTGCCTGCCTTCGACCCGACGACCGGGGAGGTCATCGGATGAGCCTGCAGGTCGTGGTGGTCACCGGCATGTCCGGCGCGGGGAGGTCCTCTGCGGCGCACTGCCTCGAGGACCTCGGCTGGTTCGTCGTCGACAACCTGCCGCCGTCGCTGCTCGGCACGATGGTCGACCTCGCGGTCGGCTCCGAGGGCGCCGTGCCCAAGGTCGCTGTCGTCACCGACCTGCGCTCCCGGCCGTTCGCGGGGGAGCTCCGCACCGCTCTTGCTGACCTCGCCCAACGCGGTACGACGGCCCGCGTGCTGTTCCTCGAAGCCTCCGAGGAGGCCCTCGTGCGCCGGTTCGACTCCGTCCGCCGACCGCACCCGATGCGGGGCGAAGGAGGCCTGGTGGAGGCGATCGCTCTCGAGCGGGACCTGCTTCGGGAGGAACGCGGGGAGGCTGACCTCGTCCTGGACACCAGCGTCCTGAACGTCTACGAGCTGCGGGCTCGCGTCGGTGCCGCCTTCGACGAGACCGCCGCGGCCGCGCCGCTCCAGCTGACAGTCATGTCGTTCGGTTACAAGTACGGGCTGCCCGTGGACGCCGACCTGGTCGTCGACTGCCGGTTCCTGCCCAACCCGCACTGGGTCCCGGCGCTACGGCCCCACACCGGCCAGGACCAGGACGTCCGCGACTTCGTGCTCTCCCGCGAGGGGGCGGCAGAGTTCCTCGACCGCTACCAGGGCGTCGTGGAGCTGCTCGCAGACGGTTATGTCCGAGAGGGCAAGCGCTACGCGCTGCTGGCCGTCGGCTGCACGGGCGGCAAGCACCGAAGCGTGGCGATCTCCGAGGAGCTCGGCCGGCGGCTGCACGGACAAGGCATCGACGTGCAGGTCCACCACCGCGACCTGGGACGCGAGTGAAGGTCGTCGCCCTCGGTGGTGGGCATGGCCTGTCGGCGACGCTGCGCGCCCTGCGCCAGCTCCCCGCGGACCTGACGGCGGTGGTGACGGTGGCTGACGACGGCGGCTCCAGTGGCCGGCTGCGCACCGAGCTCGGCGCCCTGCCGCCTGGTGACCTGCGGATGGCCTTGGCCGCGCTCGCCGGTGACGACGTCTGGTCGGTCACCTGGCAGCGCCTGATCCAGCACCGCTTCACCGGTCCCGGTCCGCTAGCCGGGCATGCCGTCGGCAACCTACTGCTGACCGCCCTGACCGAGACCACGACCGGCGTCGTCGAGGCACTCGACCTGGTCGGTCGCCTTGTGGGCGCACATGGTCGGGTCCTGCCGGCGAGCACCACGCCCTTGCAGATCGTCGCGGAGGTGGTCGGGCTCAACCCGGCCGACCTCCGCGAGGTCACGCAGGTCCTCGGTCAGGTCGCCGTGGCCACGACCGGGGGGTCGGTGTGCGCGCTTCGGCTCCTGCCCGAGGACCCGCCCGCGTGCCAGGAGGCGGTTCAGGCCGTCCTTGACGCCGACTTCGTGGTCCTTGGTCCGGGCTCGTGGTTCACCAGCGTGCTCACCCACCTGCTCGTCCCCGACCTCCGCGACGCTCTCGTCAGGACCGCGGCGAAGCGGGTGGTGGTCCTGAACCTGGCTCCGCAGGCGGGGGAGACCGACGGCTTCTCGCCCGAAGCGCACCTGGAGGTCCTCGCGGGCCACGCGCCGGACCTCGTGCTGGACGTCGTGCTGGCGGACGAGGACGCGGTGCTGGACAGCCGTGGTCTGATGTCGTCAGCGTTGAGCGACTCCGTCGAGTCGGCGGGGGGTCGGCTGGTGCTGGCGCCCGTCGCCGTCGGGGACGGCACCGCGAGGCACGATCCCGCACGGCTGGCGCAGGCCTTCGCCGCGATCATGAGCACCACCCTGGCACGGACCGACCGTCCGTGACCCGGGCACAGCAGAAGGGTGGAACGGCATGGCGATGACGAGTGCCGTCAAGGATGAGCTGTCACGGCTCACGATCACCAAGCCGTGCTGCCGCAAAGCGGAGATGGCCTCCCTGCTTCGCTTCGCCGGCGGGCTCCACCTGGTCTCGGGCAAGATTGTCATCGAGGCCGACCTCGACGCCGGCAGCACCGCCCGGCGGCTGCGCAAAGAGATCGCCGAGGTCTACGGGCACGCCAGTGACGTCCACGTCATCGCCCCCGGAGGTCTGCGCAAGGGAAACCGTTGGGTCGTGCGGGTCTCCAAGGACGGCAACGGCCTGGCCCGCCAAGCCGGCCTCGTGGACAGCAACGGCCGGCCGGTCCGCGGGCTCCCGCCGGCGGTGGTGAGCGGCGGCACCTGCGACGCGGCGGCCGCCTGGCGGGGTGCGTTCCTCGCCCACGGCTCGCTCACCGAGCCCGGTCGCTCCTCCTCCCTCGAGATCACCTGCCCCGGACCGGAGGCCGCGCTCGCCCTGGTCGGTGCAGCCCGCCGGCTCGGGGTGCAGGCCAAGCACCGCGAGGTCCGCGGGGTCGACCGTGTCGTCATCCGCGACGGAGACGCCATCGCTGTCCTGCTCACCCGGCTCGGCGCACACGAGGCGCTGATGGCGTGGGAGGACCGCCGGATGCGCCGCGAGGTGCGGGCCACCGCCAACCGGCTCGCCAACTTCGACGATGCCAACCTGCGGCGCTCGGCCCGCGCGGCCGTCGCCGCGGGAGCCCGGGTCGCCCGCGCCCTGGAACTTCTGGGGGAGGACGCCCCCGAGCACCTGCTGTCTGCCGGACGCCTGCGGATCGAGCACTCCAACGCCTCTCTCGAGGAGCTCGGCGCGCTCGCCGACCCGCCGATGACCAAGGACGCTGTTGCCGGTCGGATCCGCCGCCTGCTCGCGATGGCGGACAGGCACGCAGGCGACCTGGGCATCCCCGACACGGAGGCGTCGGTCACCGCCGACATGCTCGGGCCCTGAGCTCGCGGATTGCGCTCGCTGGGGCCGTCGAAGGCGCCGTCCTGCGCGCCGCCGGCTGGCAGGTCAGCGGCGCGCTCCACCTCACGCCGTACGACGACCTGCGGGACGTGCCGTCCTACGCCGGGATCGAGGACCTGCTCGCCGACCCCTCCCTGGACGCGGTGGCGCTCAACAGCGCCGACCCGCTCCTGGCGCGGCACCTGCCGACGCTGCTCGAGCACGGGCTGCACGTGCTGCTCCCCGGGCCGCTCCCGGTGGACCCGGACGTGCTCCGGGACGCCCGGGCGGTGCATGGTCCCGCGCACGACGGGGGCCCCCCGAGGCCGGTCGACGACCCCCGACGGCCGGCCCGCTCGGGCGCGGCGCCCGCGGAGGTTGCGGTGGCGTTCACCGGGCGCTGGGAGCCCTGGGCGGTGACCGTGGCGGCCGCCCTGCCGCTCGTCGATGGTCCCGTGGTCCAGGCCACTGTCCGGGGCTGGCCCCGCGGAGCGGAGGCGGCAGCCGAGCTGGTCGATCTCGCGCGGGCCTGGTGCGGTGACGTCGTGTCGGTCTCAGCGGCACCGGCCCCGCTGCCCGCCGCGCAGCTCGGACCCGGGCTGCGCGTCTCGTGGTCGCTGCTGCACGCCTCGGGCGCCACCACGCTGGTCAGCCACGACGGAGCGCCGGCGCTGGTCCGGCTCTCCTTCGAGACGGCCCGACTCGAGGCCGGGCCGCTCAGCGCCCGCTGGGAGGGTGGCGCCGAGCTGCCGTTGCTGCTCCCGCCGGACCGGCGGTCGCTGCCCGACGACGACCTTGACGCCCCGCGCCGTCTCGCCGTCCCGCCCGGAACTCCCGCCGGCCTGCTCGGCGCCGCCGTCGCGCTGCTGCACGCTGTGCCCCGCGGCGAGGTCGACACCGGGAGCTGGCCGTGGCCCGGTGACCTGGGTGACCTGCAGGCAACCGGCCGGGTCCTGGCCGCTCTGCGCGAGTCGGCCCGCGCCGAAGGGCCGGCTCGGGTCGGCTGACCCGGGGAAGGCGACCTCCACCTCGGTCACCGGGGTCGGTAGCCTCGCGGTGACCGGCCCGCCCCGTGCGTCGGTACCCACACGACTTCGCCGTCATCAGCAGGGGAGCAACCTCGTGACCGTCCGCGTCGGCATCAACGGCTTCGGCCGCATCGGCCGCAATTTCTTCCGCGCTGTCCAGTCCAGCGGGGCCGACATCGAGATCGTCGGTGTCAACGACCTGACCGACAACGCCACCCTCGCCCACCTGCTGAAGTACGACTCGATCCTGGGCCGGCTCGCCGACGTCAGCTACACCGGCGACAGCATCAGCGTCGGTGCCAAGACCTTCCGGGCGTTCGCGGAGCGCGACCCCGCCAACCTGGCCTGGGGCGAGCTCGGAGCCGACGTCGTCATCGAGTCGACCGGCTTCTTCACCGACGCCACCAAGGCGGCCGCGCACCTCGCAGGCGGCGCGAAGAAGGTCATCATCTCCGCTCCCGCCACCAACGAGGACCTCACGATCGTCATGGGCGTCAACGACAACCTGTACGACCCGGCGAGCCACCACGTCATCAGCAACGCCTCCTGCACGACGAACTGCCTGGCACCGATGGCGAAGGCCATCGACGACGCCTTCGGGATCGTCAAGGGGCTCATGACGACGGTCCACGCCTACACGCAGGACCAGAACCTCCAGGACGCGCCGCACAAGGACCTGCGTCGCGCCCGCGCCGCCGCGATCAACGTGGTCCCGACGAGCACCGGAGCGGCCAAGGCGATCGGGCTGGTCCTGCCGCACCTGAAGGGCAAGCTGGACGGCTACGCCCTGCGCGTGCCGATCCCGACCGGCTCCTGCACCGACCTGACGGTCGAACTGCGGGAAGAGACCACCGCCGAGGCCCTCAACGCGGCGGTGAAGGTCGCGGCCGAGGGCCCGCTCAAGGGCTACCTGAAGTACACCGAGGACCCGATCGTCTCCAGCGACATCGTCACCGACCCCTCGAGCTGCATCTTCGACGCCGGCCTGACGAAGGCTCTGGGCAACCAGGTGAAGGTCGTCGGCTGGTATGACAACGAGTGGGGCTACTCCAACCGGCTCGCCGACCTGGTGGGCCTGGTGGGTCGCGGTCTGTGAGGAACGCCGACGAGCTCGTGGTCAAGGGCCGCACGGTCCTCGTCCGCTCCGACCTCAACGTCCCGATCCAGGACGGGGCCGTCACCGATGACGGCCGAATCCGGGCCAGCGTCCCGCTGATCCGGAGCCTGGTGGAGCAGGGCGCCAAGGTCGTCGTCGTGGCGCACCTCGGGCGCCCCAAGGGCAGGCCGGACCCGGCGTACTCCCTGGCTCCGGTCGCCCAGCGGCTCGAGCAGCTGCTCGGGCGTCCCGTCCGTCTCGCCCGGGACGTCGTCGGGCCGGATGCGCGGTCCAGCGTCAAGGAACTGCGCGAAGGCGGTGTCGTACTGCTCGAGAATGTCCGTTTCGAGGCTGCCGAGACCGCCAAGGACGACGCCGAGCGGGGCGCCTTCGCCGACCAGCTGGCGGCTTTCGCGGACCTCTACGTCGACGACGCCTTCGGCGCCGTCCACCGCAAGCACGCCAGCGTGTACGACGTCGCGCAGCGGCTCGAGCACGCAGCCGGACCGCTGGTCGTGGCCGAGGTCGAGGTCCTGCACCGGCTGGAGGTCGACACGGAACGGCCCTACGTGGTCGTCCTCGGCGGCTCGAAGGTCAGCGACAAGATCAACGTGATCGAGGCCCTGCTGCCCAAGGTGGACCGGCTCCTGATCGGCGGGGGCATGTGCTTCACCTTCCTGAAGGCCCAGGGCCATGACGTCGGCTCCAGCCTGCTCGAGGAGGGCATGCTCGAGCAGTGCCGCAGGCTGCTCGGCAGCGGCAAGATCGTCCTGCCGGTGGACGTGGTGGCGGCCACGGCCTTCAGCGCGGACGCTGAGCACGCCGTCGTCGACGCCGACCGGATCCCGCCCGACCGCATGGGACTCGACATTGGCCCGAAGTCCGTCGAGCTGTTCGCCACAGCCCTGGCAGGGGCCAGGACGGTCTTTTGGAACGGCCCGATGGGGGTCTTCGAGCTCGCGCCCTACGCCGAGGGCACCCGAGGGGTCGCCGAGGCGGTGGCGTCCCTCAAGGGCGCCCTGACGGTCGTGGGTGGCGGTGACAGCGCTGCCGCCGTACGCGCCCTGGGGATCGGCGAGGACCGCTTCACGCACATCAGCACCGGGGGCGGCGCGTCCCTGGAGCACCTCGAGGGCAAAACCCTGCCCGGCCTGTCCGTCCTGGAGGACTGATGTCACGCAAGCCCCTGATGGCCGGCAACTGGAAGATGAACCTCAACCACCTCGAGGCCATCGCCCTCGTGCAGAAGCTCAGCTTCAGCCTCAACGACAAAGACCACGACGCGGTCGAGTGCGCGGTCCTTCCGCCGTTCGTCGACCTGCGAAGCGTGCAGACCCTCGTCGACGGCGACAAGCTCCGGATCAGGTACGGCGGCCAGGACCTGAGCCCCTTTGATGCTGGCGCCCACACCGGCGACACGAGCGGAGCGATGCTCGCCAAGCTGGCCTGCACCTACGTCGTCGTCGGCCACTCCGAGCGTCGTACCGACCACGCGGAGTCCGACGAGCTGGTCCGGCAGAAGGTCCTCGCGGCCGGCCGGCACGGCCTGGTGCCGATCCTGTGCGTCGGTGAGGGCCCGGACGTCCGCCAGGCCGGGACGCACGTTGAGCACTGCCTGGCCCAACTGTCCGCTGCCCTCGTGGACGCGCCGGCCGCCGTGCTCGCGACGCTCGTGGTCGCCTACGAGCCGGTCTGGGCCATCGGGACCGGCGAGGTGGCGACGCCCGAGGACGCCCAGGAGGTCTGCTCGGCGGTACGGACCCGCCTGGCCAAGATTGCCGGCGGCGATATCGCCGACGGGATCAGGGTCCTCTATGGCGGCTCGGTCAAGGCCTCCAACATCGCCGCGATCATGGCGCAGCCAGACGTCGACGGAGCCCTCATCGGAGGGGCGTCGATCGATGCCGAGGAGTTTGCCCGCATCGTGAGGTACCCCACGATGTCACCATAATTTACCCCACTGACCCCGCCTTTCTTGCGGGCGACGTGCCCGACGGAGGGCGTGTGACACAGTTTGGACCCAGTTGGAGGCTAGGCGCCCTCAAGGTTCCCGCCCGAGGTCACCGGTTGGTCACGATCCAGGCTCGGCCTGATGTCCCTGCTACCGCCCAAGCGCGTTGCGCCCCTACAGTCGCCCCACAGCCCTTCGTCAGGCCTGCTCCCCTGATCGGGGAAGCACCCGCCCTGACACCCCGTGTGAAAAGAGAATCCGTGACGGCTCCGCTTGACGTCGACAGCTCAGCACTGACCTCGACACCGGAGGCCGTGCTGCAGGGGGAAAAAGCGTCGGCCATCGAGGGTCGTTCGCTGGGGCAGATCGCCTGGATGCGGCTCAAGCGCGACAAGGTCGCCCTCGGGGGTGCGGTCGTGATCGTGCTGCTGATCGCGATGGCCTTGCTGGCACCGGTGCTGGTAAAGCTCTTCGGGCACCCGCCGAACGAGTTCCACGACCAGCTGCTCGATCCGACCTTCCTGACCCCTAAGGGCAAACTCGGCGGCATCAGCAGCAACTACCTGCTGGGTGTCGAACCCACCAACGGTCGCGACGTCTTCAGCCGGATCGTCTACGGCGCCCGGATCTCGCTACTCACGGCCTTCCTGGCAACGATCGTCTCGGTCGGGATCGGGACCGTCCTCGGCGTCACCGCCGGCTACTTCGGCGGCTGGATCGACAGCGTCATCGCCCGTACGATGGACATCCTGTTGGCCTTCCCGCTGCTGCTGTTCGCGATCAGCCTCGGTGCGGTCCTGCAGAGCGGCAACGGCCTGTTTGGCCTGACCGGCACCAGCCTTAGCGTCGCCGTCCTCGTGTTCATCATCGGCTTCTTCAACTGGCCCTACATCGGGCGCATCGTCCGCGGTCAGACGCTCTCACTGCGCGAGAAGGAGTTCGTCGACGCCGCCCGTAGCCTCGGCGCGACCAACGCCCACATCCTGTTCAAGCAGCTGCTCCCGAACCTGATCGCCCCGGTGCTCGTGTACTCCACGCTCATCATTCCGTCCAACATCTTGTTCGAGGCGGCGCTGTCCTTCCTCGGCGTCGGCGTCAAGGTGCCCACGCCGTCCTGGGGCAGCATGCTCTCGGACGCGGTCCCTACCTACTCCATCGATCCGACCTTCATGATCGTCCCAGGTGCTGCACTGTTCATCACGGTGCTGGCGTTCAACCTGCTGGGCGACGGCCTGCGCGACGCGCTGGACCCGAAGGCCGGCCGCTGACCCGTCGCCTTGTTCCGCCCACAAGGCGGGAGGGCGACGTGCACGACGGACCGGGTCGCCGACCCGGTCCCGCAAGAACACCGAAGGGAGCACTGCCCACGATGTCCCGCACTTACCTGCTCAAGACCGGCGCAGCGTTTGCCGTTCTTGCCCTCGGTGCTGCCGCCTGTGGTGGCAGCTCCGGAGGATCGAAGAACAGTGACGCCAAGGGCGTCTCGGCGAGCTACAACGCTGCGATCGACAAGGTCG
>JANXUE010000092.1 GCA_025352005.1 Frankiales bacterium | reverse complement strand
CGCTCTAGACCTTCCGTATGACTCGGAGGCAGCCGAAACGATCGTCCCGTGGCGTTGGTGACCCCTATCTTCTCCGTAGTTGTCGCCACCTACAACCGTGGTCCCTTGATCGAAGCGACACTGTCCTCCATCGCCCTCCAGAGCGTCGAGGACGTCGAAGTCCTCATCGCGAGTGACGGACCAGCAGCACCGGGCCTGTCGTCGACTGTCTCGCACTTCGGCGACCGGTTTCGCCTTGTCGAGACCGCGTGTCGAAGCGGCTCGCAGTTCTCACCCAACAACCACGCGTGGTCGATCGCCCGTGGTCGCTTCATCGCCTACCTCGGTCATGACGACATCTGGCTGCCGGGACACCTCGCTGCGCTGAGCGATTCCTTCACCCAGCGGCCGGACGCAGACTTTGGCGCCTCAGGGTGCCTCTACTTCGGCCCACCCGGCTCAGGCAGCGCAAGTACGTGGGTCACGGGCTTGTTCGACCCAGACGACCGCCGGATCCCGCTTACCCACTTCTTCCCTCCTTCCTCGATCGCCCACCGCCGCGACCTTCCCGACGACATGCGCTGGCCCGATGCCTTCCAAACGCGGCGGCCGGTGGACTCACAGTTCATGCTCACTGCGGCACAGCGCGGCTGCTTGTTCACCTCAACAAGGACGATCACGGTCCTGAAGTTCAACTCGGCGCTGCGGTACCTGTCCTATCTGTCACCCGACGATGACGAGCAACGAGCTGCGCTCGCGCTCATCGCCCATCCCGTGCGGCTCGCCGAAACTATGAAGTCCGCAGTGGCCGACGCCGCCTCGTCCGGCAACTACATGACGACCCTTCATCCCAGCGAGCGCGATCGCAAGCCAGGCGAAGCAACCCGCATCCACGCCCGCGTACGAGGTATAGACACCCCTGCGATCGAGGCGCTCGACGGCCCAACGTGGGTGCCGCTGGGCGACGATCCGCGGGCCCTCGACTGGCACGGCCTCGAACGCGACACAGAACACAGCTGGCGATGGTCTGGCCCCAACCCACGACCAAGGCTGCTCATCCCGTTCACCCACACCGGCCCGGTCCGGGTCTCTCTGCACCTCGAAGCAGTCGCGACCGCCGACGTCCGTGACTCGCTATCGGTGCTGGTCAACCGCCGCAGGACACCGATCTTCGTGAGCCAGAGCCGAGATGCGGCGGGGACCATCGTCGGGTTCGACGCCACGCTGCGAAGCGACAGGCCGTCCGTCCTCGAGCTGCGCATGAATCGCACCGTGCCGGCCGCCGAGTTCAACCCGGGGTCCACCGATCCACGGCGGTTGGGCCTCTGCCTTACAGGCATTTGCCTCGACCCCACGTGAGATCCCCTTCAAGCTTTCGGGTATGGGCCCAGCCGCTCGGGATCTGGAAGCGTTCTCAGGCTTGCTGTGGTTGACCGTTGGTGCCTCAGGGGCTTGTACAGTTCCTCCCCGGAAGGGGTTCCATGGCGATCGGCACCATCATCGCGGCTAACTACGTCGGCATGGCTCGGGTCCTAGCCGATTCGGTTCAGCAGCAGCACCGTAGCGTCGAGTTCTTCACGCTCATCATCGACGGGTCGGAATCTGACCGCTCGTTGCAGGGACTCGGGCAGGTTTTGTTGCCGGAGGACTTGGACCTCCCGCGGCACCAGTGGCAGCGGATGGCAGCCATCTACTCGGTCACGGAGTTGGCGACTGCGCTCAAGCCCTCCTTCCTGCGCCACCTGCTGGGTCGGGCACGTACCGCGACCTACCTTGACCCTGACGTCCTGGTCCTTCAGCCTCTCGATGGCTGCTTCCAGGCGGCGGAAGAACACGCCATCGCACTGACTCCGCACTGTCTCCACCCGTTGCCCCGAGATGGAAAAGAACCATCAGAGCGCACGGTGATGCTCGCGGGGATTTACAACCTCGGATTCATCTGCGTGGGACAGCGCGCCCGCCCGTTTCTTCGCTGGTGGCATGAGCGCCTCGTCCATGACGCCGTCGTGGATGTAGAAGCGGGCCTGTTCACCGACCAGCGGTGGGTCGACTGGGTGCCGTCGTTATTCGAGCACACCATCTTGCGAGATCCCGGCCTCAACGTGGCCTACTGGAACATCCACGAGAGGGAGCTAGGTCGATCACCCGACGGGACCTTGATCGCCGGTGGGGTGCCCTTGCGGTTCTTTCACTTCAGCGGGTTTGTTCCTGGCGTTCTCTCGGAGCTGTCGCGCCACACCCCGAGCACACCTCGGGTGCTGCTTGACACTCAGCCTGTTGTGGAGGAGCTCTGCGCGCGGTACGCCTCGGAGCTTGAAGCCCATGGGCACACGCTGTTCGTCGGTGAGCCCTATCGACTCGACCATCTTCCCCATGGAGCGGCGCTGCCGGCCTATATTCGAAAGCTGTTGCGCGCCTTCTTCTTGTCTGGAGTCGTAGGCAGCCAAGAGCTCAACCCGTTCGAGGATCGAGCCGGGTACGCCGCGTGGCTGACCGAACGGGTGCATGGAGATCACGACGTGCACATCGCCCGATGGGAACGAGCGCTGTGGTCCAGCCGCCCCGACCTGCAGGCGGCCTTTGCTGACCTCGACGGGCCTGACGCGCCAAGTTTCCGCCACTGGCTTGACGTCGACGTCTCGGCCATCAAAGAGCGCGCGTTCCTCCTGCCTGGGCAGCCGCCGATCTCGATGAGGCGGTCGCCAGGGCCCCAGTCCACGATGGGATGGACCGTGATCGCCTACGCTGACGCCGAATTGGGAGTCGGTGAGGCGGGACGTCGACTCTCCATGGCTGCGCGTCAGATTGGCCTGCCGGTCGAGCTTGTCTGCGTCAAGGCAGAACTTTCCCGGCGGGAGTACGCACAACCAGTCCCGCAGATGGCCGTACCTTCCTTCGCCAACTCCATCTCCTGCGTCAACGCAGACCAACTAGCCCGAGTCTGGCGTCAGGTTGGCGTCGATCCCGCCGATCGCCGGGGCTCTCGTGTCGGGCTGTTCTTCTGGGAGGTCGACCGGTTTCCGGAGCAGTGGCTGCCGGCGATCAGCATGGTCGATCAGGTATGGGTGGCCAGCGAGCACACGCAGCGGGCGCTCGCGGCCTACGACATCTGCCCCGTCGAATTGATCAGCTTGCCCGTCGTACCCCGCAGCACGCCGACCCCGTGGACCCGTCGACAGCTTGGACTACCGGAGGAGCGTTCTGTCTTCCTGGTGATGTTCGATTTTTTGTCCGTGCTCCGCCGCAAGAACCCGATCGACGCCATCACGGCCTACACCTCCGCGTTCGGCCCGAACGACGGCACGACTCTGGTTCTGAAGTCAATCAACGGGCATCAACGCAGCCGGGAGCTGGCGAGTGTCCAGCAGGCAGTGAGTGGTCGGCCGGACATCATCGTCAGTGACGGCTACCGCTCGGCGGGCGAGGTAGCCGGGCTCATCGAGCGCAGCGACTGCCTGGTCTCGCTGCATCGCGCCGAGGGTTATGGGCTCAACATGATCGATGCCATGGCTGTCGGCACACCCGTGATCGCCACCGGTTACTCCGGAAACCTGGCATTCATGTCCGCGGAAACGGCCCGGCTTGTGCCCTACGAACAGGTTCCGGTAGGTCCTGGCGCCGAGCCCTATCCGGCGAGGGCTACGTGGGCGCAACCTGATCTCGAGGCTGCGGCGCAGGCCTTGCGGGAAGTGGTTGACCATCCGATGCGTGTTCGCGACCGCGCGGAACGTGCCCGGATGACCGTCCTGCGAGACCACTGCCTGGAGGTCGCCGGAGCCCGCATCCGCGAGCTGTCGCTGGCGCTTATGGGTGCCGGGATGAGCGCGTGAAGCGGAACATCCTGGTGGTCGGTGACGTCGGTGCGCGGAGCGTTTTGCATGCCGGTGACGAGGCGATGCTAGACGCAGCGGTGACCGAGATGAGCGCTCGCCTGGACGTGCGCTGGACTGTCGTCTCGGCCTATCCGGTGGAATCGGCGGCACGTTATGGCATACCTGCCGTTCCACACTTCGGGTTCCCTGCCGGCGCCAGCGATCAGCTCCGGGAGGCACGGTTGGTCGAGATCCTCGAGGCAGCGCGTGGCGACCGCCCACTCGAGCTCGGAGACCCTGCGCTGGCCACCCTCGATGCTGTCGCCGGTTCTGATGCTGTACTCATCGCTGGTGGTGGCAACTTGGCGGCGGCCTGGCCTCAGCAGGTTTACGAACGCGCGGCACTGGCCGGTGCTGCCACGGCTCTTTCGGTGCCCGTGGTGGTGACCGGCCAAGGCCTCGGTCCTCAGTTCACTGAACGCCTTGGCGCGCTGGTCGCCGGCGCTCTGACCTCGGCGAGGTTCGTCGGGGTGCGCGAGGCACGATCGGCAGCCTTGGCCGCACAGCTAGGCGTTCACGAGGATCGGATTTGGTGCGCTACCGATGATGCTGCCTTCCTCACCGACGAGGTCTTCGACCTCCGCACGGTGGGTGTGACCGAGGGCCAGTTCGTCGCTGTGACCTTCAGCGCGTACGGCGGGTTCACACCCGAAAGCGACTTCGTGGACCGACTGGCACACCTACTGGACGTCCTTGTCGACGAGACCGGGCTGGACGTCTTGCTCGTACCCCACCTTTCTGCTGTCGCATCACTCGGACACGACGAGCAGTTTCACCAAGTGCTACTGCATGCTGCAAAGTCCGATCGGATTCTGACTTCCGGCCCTTTGCCGCCTCGGCAACTGGCATGGATTGCCGGTCAAGCAGCCCTTGTCGTGTCCAATCGGTACCACCCAGTGGTGTTCGCGCTCCACCGAGGCGTGCCCGTGGTCGCCTTGTGCGTCGATGACTACACCGAGCAGAAGAGTCGTGGCTCGATGGAGATGATGGGCGTCGCTGACTGGGCACTTGCAGCGTCCGCGCCCGTCGAGGTGATCATCGAGGCGATCGCCGAGTGCTGGCGACGACGGGACGAACTCCACGACGTCTTGGTCGTACGTGCACGCTCGCAGCAGGAGCTCAAAACCCGCTATTGGGACACCCTTTGCGAAGCACTCGCGGGCGGTCCGGTTGGCATCTCGGCTCTGACTGCTGGGGGCACTTCTGGTGTCACTTCAGGACAGGGGGGGTGGGTGGTCCGTAACCAGGATGCGTT
Source organism: Frankiales bacterium (assembly GCA_025352005.1). GTDB lineage: Bacteria > Actinomycetota > Actinomycetes > Mycobacteriales > SCTD01 > RYN-111. The sequence goes on along the minus strand of JANXUE010000092.1, from coordinate 19,830 downwards.
CGTTGCCCTCCAAGATTTCAGCCGGTACGCCGCCGACCTTCTGAGGCAACTGTCGAACGCGGATGGACTTCGCGACCGGGTGATGAACGAGCTACATCAAGTTCGCCTTGACCACAACGCGTTACAGGACAGCCTTGCCGCCCTCGCTGTGGAGGTCACCGTCGAACGCGCTGCGGGTGATGTCGCCCGGTCCGAGCGTGCACGCGAGCTCGAGGAGGCCGCCGCGGATCGGGCGCTACTTCGCTGGGCGCTCGATGAGCGCGCCACCCTTCAGCGGACGAAGCTCATGCGATGGTCCAAGCTACCGCGCGCCGGCTACCGAGCGGCGCGCCGACTGTGAGCGGTCCGAAGCAGGAGGTCGCACCAGCCGAAGGCGAGTTGTCTGCCGCGCAGTGGAAGGACTACGAACGGGAAGGCTTCGTCCACCTAGGCCAGGTCCTCGATGGTGCCGAGGTCGAGGCGCTGTGCTCACGAGTGGACGACCTGGCTTTGGGACGGATCACCGGCCAGGGAACGGCGTTTCAGCTCGACACCGGCGGCCGGTACGACGACCTGCCGCCGGCCGTCGAGTCGTTGGACACTGGCACCCTGCTATACCGCAAGGTGCAAGGCCTTGAGGGTGACGACCTATTCGGGGAAGTACTTCGTCGACCCCTGTTCAGGCACATTGCCGCGCGGCACTACGGCCCCCACTCTCCCGTCTCGCTGTTCCGCGCCATGGTCATGAACAAGCCGGCGGGGCAGGGAACGCTGCTTCCGTGGCACCAGGACGGCGGTGACGTCTGGGCGTTGGATCGAGACCCGCTTGTGACGATCTGGATCGCCCTCGACCGTGCCGACGCGGCCAACGGCGGAGTCCAAGTCCTTCCCGGCAGCCATCGGCTCGGGTTGCTGACGCAGGAGGGGAGCACAGTGACGCCCGAGGACGCCGAACGGCACTGCCAGGATGACAGGGTTCACCAACTGGAGGTTCCGGCGGGTCACGGCGTCCTCTTGCACAACTGGCTGATCCACCGCTCTGGGGTCAACCCCACGTCCAGCCCTCGGCGCGCTTTTACGGCGTGTTACATGGATGGCAGGACGTGCAGCACCCTCACGGGCGACTTCTTCCCTATGGTGTTCGGCGAGGTGACGAGGCCGCACCCACAGATAGCTTTCCTGACCAGCGAGCGCGAGCACTATCGAGTCTCAGCCGAGAGCTCGCGGAAGTATGCCTTGAGCCTGCTGGCCGACAACGAGCGCCTCCACCAGGAGCTCGCCGCGGCCACCGTCTACGCCCGCAGTCTCGAGGCTGCTCGGCCCCAAGCCGACTTCTAGGCCCACGACAGGAGGTGCACGCGTTCCCGAGTTTCGGCTCGGCGCGTCAGCGGTTCCCCTCGAGGTCGCTGCCTCGGGCGGGACGTCCGTACGGCCGTCTCGGGACGTTCGCCTCTGCAATCGCGCGCGGATGCCACGTTGACTCGCTACTGTCAGTACCGAGCGACAAGGAGTGACCGCGTGTCTGACCCCAGCGTTCCGGCGCGTTCCACCGTCGGCGCAGTGAAGGAGTCGGCAGCGGGTGAGCGACGGGTAGCACTGGTCCCCGACGCCGTCGGACGCCTGACCGCCCTGGGATTGGACGTCCTGATCGAAGCAGGAGCCGGTGCCGCGGCGTTCTTCCCAGACGCCGCGTACGTTCAGGCAGGTGCAGCCATCGTCAGCGCCACCGAGCTGTACGAGAAGAGCGACGTGGTGCTGTGCGTCGGTCCTCCCGAGCCGGCGCCTGCCTACCGGCCTGGTCAGGTCCTGCTCGGGCTGCTGCAACCCCTGACCCGCCTCAGCCTGGTTGGCGAGTTGGCGGAGGCGAAGGTGATCGCCCTCAGCCTCGACGGACTGCCAAGGACCCTGAGCCGAGCGCAGTCCATGGATGCACTGACGTCCCAGGCAAACGTCGCCGGCTACAAGGCGGCACTCGTCGCAGCCGATTCCTACGGTGGCTACTTCCCGATGCTGATGACGGCCGCCGGGACGGTGCGTCCGGCTGCTGTCCTCGTCCTGGGAGCCGGTGTCGCGGGGCTACAGGCCATCAGCACGTCACGCCGGTTGGGGGCTGTCGTGTCCGGGTACGACGTGCGCCCAGCCGCGCGAGACGACATCGCTGCGACCGGCGCCGCCTTCCTCGACCTCGGCGAGGTGTCCGGCGAAGGAGCCGGTGGCTACGCCCGGGCGCTCGACCACGACGAGCAGGAGCACGCCCAGGCGGCGCTCGCGGCAGCACTGGCCAGGTTTGACGTCGTCATCACCACCGCGCAGGTCCCCGGCCGACGCCCACCGTTGCTGGTGCCTGAGGCGGCGCTCGCAGCCCTCGCGCCGGGCTCGGTGGTGGTCGACCTCGCCGCTGGTCCCGACGGCGGCAACGTCGCGGGATCGGTGGCGGGTCACACGGTGGTCACCGCTGGAGGCGTCACCGTCATCGGCGCAGATAACCTCGCCGCCGCTGTCCCCCGAGCGGCGTCCACCGCCTACGCCCGCAACCTGGCGGCCATGCTGGCGCACCTGTTCGTGCACGGCGAGCTCGTGATCGACCCTGCCGACGAGATCACCGCGGGGGTGTTGGTCTGCCAAGAGGGACAGGTGGTCCACCCGTCGGTCCTGGCCCTGCTCGATGACCACAGGAGCTCTTCATGACCCCCATGCTGCTGGCGGACATCACGGTCTTCGTGCTGAGCCTGCTCGTCGGGTTCGAGGTCATCACCAAGGTGCCGGCCACGCTGCACACACCCTTGATGTCCGGAGCGAACGCCATCCACGGCGCCGTCGTCATAGGAGTGATGCTGCTCGCCGGGTCGACCCACAGCACCCTTGGCTACGTGGTGGTAGCCATCGCGGCCGCGCTGGCCGCGATGAACGTGACGGGTGGCTATGTCGTGACGGATCGGATGCTGCGGATGTTCCGCTCCCGGGGCTCCCGGGGGGGACAACGGTGAGCGACTTCGACACCACGACGCACCTGCTCTACCTGGGTGCGGCCATCTGCTTCGTACTCGGCCTGCACCTCATGACCTCCCCCGCGACTGCGCGTCGCGGCAACCTGCTCTCGGCCGCGGGCATGACGCTCGCCGTCGTCGTCACGGTCGCGATCCTCTGGCGGGACGGGAGCATCAGCAGCACCGGGCTCGCGGCACTTGTCGGTGGGCTTGCCGTCGGTTCGGGCGCCGGGGTGGTCACGGCGAAACGGGTCGCGATGACCTCGATGCCCGAGCTCATCAGCCTGTTCAACGCCGCTGGTGGTGGCGCGGCCGCGCTCATCGCGCTGGGAGACATCCTGAACCACGGCGTGCTGTCGGCCGCAGCTCGGCCCGTCAGCACCACGCTGACCATGGCACTCGACACGCTGCTCGGGGGCCTGACACTGTCCGGGTCGCTGGTCGCCGCCGGGAAGCTGGCCGGGAAGCTGCCCGGCAGGCCGGTCAGCAGTAGGTTCAACCGGCCGCTCAACGTGCTGCTCGGCCTACTTACGCTCGTCCTCGCAGGCTTCGTCACCGCGGGCGCCGGCGGCGTCACCACGCTTTCCCTGCTGGGCCTGGTCGCGCTGGCGCTAGGGGTGCTCGTCACGCTGCCGATCGGCGGTGCGGACATGCCCGTCGTCATCTCGCTGCTCAACGCCTGCACCGGGACGGCTGTCGCCATGGCCGGTTTCGTGCTCGACAGCACCCCGCTCATCATCGCCGGCGCCCTCGTGGGCGCGGCGGGCACGATCTTGACCATGCTGATGGCGGAGGCGATGAACCGGTCGCTGTTCAGCGTCCTGGCGGGGGGTTTCGGCAGCGGCGACAGCGACCCCGTCGCGTTGGCCGGTGGCGGGAGCTACCGGACCGTCGAGGTCGATGACGCCGCGCTGCAGCTGGCGTATGCCTCGAGGGTCGTGATCGTGCCCGGGTACGGCCTGGCCGCGGCGCAGGCGCAACACGAGGTGGTGGCCCTCGCTAAGGCACTGTCCGAGCAGGGCGTGGACGTCAGCTACGGCATCCACCCGGTCGCCGGCCGCATGCCCGGTCACATGAACGTGCTGCTCGCGGAGGCGGACGCGCCGTACGAGCAGATGCAGGACCTGGAGGAGGCCAACGCCGTGTTCCCCACCACCGACGTCGTCCTGGTCGTCGGCGCCAACGACGTGACCAACCCCGCGGCACGCCGACCGGGAAACCCGGTGTCCGGCATGCCAATCCTTGACGTCGACCGAGCCCGCTCGGTCGTGGTGATCAAGCGATCGATGGGCCAGGGCTATGCGGGGGTGGACAATGAGCTCTACACCGAGCCGGTCACGGCGATGCTGTTCGGGGACGCTAAGCAGGTGCTCACCCGGCTGGTGGCCGCGCTCCGTACCTACGTCTGAGCGCACGGACGACCACTTCGGTTGCTTCCCACCTCCGCAGGCGAACGGAAAGAAGCACACGTGAAACCGACGGACATCCACGACCCGGGCTACTACCACCAGGTGGTGGACTGCCAGTGGGCCTGCCCTGCCCACACCAACGTGCCGGAGTACATCCGCCTGATCGCCCAGGGGCGCTTCGACGACGCCTACCTGGTGAACCGGGAGTCGAACGTCTTCCCGGCGATCCTCGGCCGGACCTGCGACCGCCCGTGCGAGCCGGCCTGCCGGCGCGAGCGCATCGACGGGGCGCCGGTGGCCATCTGTCGCCTCAAGCGCGTCGCCGCCGATCTGCGTGGCGACGTCAGCGACCGGCTGCCCCGTGCCCCCGAGCAGCAGAACGGCAAGCGGATCGCCTGCATCGGCGCCGGACCGGCTTCACTCACCGTAGCGAACGACCTGCTCCCGCTGGGCTATGCCGTAACCATGTTCGAGCAGCACAACGTGGGAGGTGGGCTGATGCGCACCAACATCCCAGCCTTCCGTCTCCCCGCGGCAGTTCTGGACGAGGAGACCCAGATCATCCTCGACATGGGGGTGGACATCCGCTATGACACCCCCATCAACAGCATGAGGGCCGTGCTCGACGAGGGCTTCGACGCCGTCTTCGTCGGCAGCGGTGCTCCCAGGGGCAAGGAGCTCAACCTTCCCGGGCGCTGGGACGAGGTCGGCGACTCCCACATCCACATCGGGATCGACTGGCTGCAGTCCATCGCCTTCGGTCATATTGAGTCGATCGGCAAGCAGGTCCTCATCATCGGCGTCGGCAACACCGCGATGGACTGCTGCCGCTCCTCACGACGGCTCGGCGGCAAAGACATCACGGTCATCGCGCGGCGACCACGCGGGTTCTTCAAGGCCTCACCGTGGGAGCTCGAGGACGCCGAGGAGGAGCAGGTCGAGATCCTCGTCAACCACGCCCCGACACGTTTCGTCGTCGAAGACGGCCGGCTCACCGGTGTCGAGTTCGACATCCTGGAGTGGGACGAGGGGGCACGGCACTCCACCACGGTCGGCGCGGTGACCCTGCCTTGCAGCGACGTCATCCTTGCGATCGGGCAGGAGAACGCCTTCCCCTGGATCGAGAAGGACCTCGGTGTGGAGTTCGGCGAGTGGGACGTCCCGGTCGTCGACGAGACGACGATGGAGTCGACCCTGCCCGGTGTTTTCTTCGGCGGTGACTCCGCCTTCGGGCCCAAGAACATCATCTGGGCGGTGGAGCACGCCCACCAGGCTGCGATGTCGATCCACCAGCACTGCCAGGGGCTCCCGGTTGCCAAGCGCGCGCCGTTCGGCATGAATCTGCTGAGCACGAAAATGGGGCTAAGCCAGTGGAGCTACGCCAACGACTACAACCCAGCCAGCCGGCAGAAGATGGACCACGTCGAGCTCACCAAGCGCTTTGCGCAGCTCGACGTGGAGGTCGAGCTCGGGTTCAGCGTGGAGCAGACGGTCCGCGAGGTGCAGCGGTGCCTCAACTGCGACGTGCAGACCGCCTTCGAGGCGCCGCTGTGCATCGAGTGCGACGCGTGCATCGACGTCTGCCCGGTCGACTGCCTGACCATCACCGCAAACGAGGACGAGCCCGGGCTGAAGCTCAAGGCGCCACGGACCAACGCCGACCAGGGCCTGTACATCTCAGACCCGCTGCCGCAGACCGGCCGGGTCATGGTGAAGGACGAGAACGTCTGCGTCCACTGCGGCCTCTGCGCCGAGCGTTGTCCGACAGCGGCCTGGGACATGCAGAAGTTCGACTTGATCGTGCCGTACGCCGGCCGCAGCCTGCCCATCGTCGCCGTGACCTCGAACGGAGCAAGGAAGTGACGCTCAAGGCTGTGGTGCGCACCGAAACGCGGGCACGCGTCAACGACTTCGCGATCAAGCTCGCGAACGTCAACGGCACCGGTTCAGCCAGCGCCAACAGCCTGCTCATGAAGGCGATTTTCCGGATGGGCATCCCCGTCTCCGGCAAGAACCTTTTCCCGTCCAACATCCAGGGCCTGCCCACCTGGTATGAGATCCGGGTCAACAAGGACGGCCATACCTCACGCGCCCTCGACTACGACCTGATGGTCACCATGAACGCGCAGACCTACGCTGCGGACATCGCCGAGGTGCGCAGCGGCGGCTACGTGCTCTACGACTCGACCTGGCCGCTGCCGAGTGAGTTGTTACGCACTGACGTCACGTTCCTCGGGGTGCCGCTGGCCGAACTGTGCGCGCAGCAGTTCGAGCGCCCCCGGGACCGGTTGCTGCTCAAGAACATCTGCTATGCCGGTGCGCTGGTGGCCCTGCTCGGCGTGGACCGGGACGTCATCGCGACCCTGCTCGAGGAGACGTTCGGCGGGAAGCCCAAGCTGCGCGACGCCAACCAGCTCGCCCTGAAGCTGGGCTTCGACTACGCCAGCGAGCAGCTGACCTGCCCGCTGCCGATCCATCTCGAGCCCATGGATGCCAAAGAGGGCAACATCCTCATTGACGGCAACACCGCCACTGCGCTGGGCTGCCTGTACGCCGGAGCAACCGTCGCGGCCTGGTACCCCATCACGCCCTCGACCTCGGTGATGGACAACTTCGCCTCGCTGTGCCGCAGGTATCGCGTGCACGACGGTGTGCACGACTACCTCATCGTGCAGGCCGAGGACGAGCTCGCCGCCCTTGGCATGGTCGTCGGCGCCAGCTGGAACGGCGCCCGCGCCTTCACCGCGACCAGCGGCCCCGGTATCTCGCTGATGAACGAGCTGCTCGGGTTCGCCTACTACGCAGAGATTCCCGCCGTCATCGTCAACGTCCAACGGACCGGTCCCTCGACCGGGATGCCGACCCGAACGCAGCAGGCCGACTTGCTGCTGTGCGCCTACGCCTCCCACGGCGACACCAAGCACGTGCTGCTGTTCCCGGCGAACCCGGCGGAGTGCTTCGACTTCGCGGTCAAGGCGTTCGACCTCGCGGAGCGGTTCCAGACGCCGGTGCTCATGCTGTCCGACCTCGACATCGGGATGAACGACTGGGTGGTGCCCCAGCTCGCCTGGGACGACGCGTTCCTGCCCGACCGCGGACGCGTGCTCACCGCCGAAGAGCTGCACGCCCTGCCGCGCTTCAACCGCTACGAGGACGAGGACGCCGAGTTCGTCACGCCCCGCACGCTGCCCGGAGCTGCGCCCGGCGGCGCCTACTTCGTCCGCGGCTCAGGGCATGACAAGCGTGGCGCCTACACCGAGGTGCCCGACAAGTACCAAGAGGTCGTGGACCGGCTGGCGCACAAGCACACCGCTGCCGCCCTGCACCTCCCGGCTCCCGTTCTGCACCGCCGCGAGGGCGCCAGGATCGGTGTGGTGTGCATCGGCAGCGGTGACCTCGCTGTGCGCGAGGCGGCCGAGCTGCTCGCCGCCAGGGACCTGCCGGTCGACGTCATGCGGGTCAGGGGTTTCCCGTTCCCACCGTCGGTGCGGGCCTTCCTCGACGAGCACGAGATTCTTTTCGTGGTGGAGCAGAACCGCGACGCCCAGCTCCGCTCGCTGCTCGTGCTCGAGACGGGCGTCTCGACGGCCCGGTTGCACTCTGTGCTTGTCTACGGCGGGTTCCCCCTCAGCGCGCAGCAGGTCGTCGACAGCATCGTGACCCAGACCGGGAGTGAATGACATGCCGTCCATCGTCAAGCCGCTGATCCCGCTGGCCACGCTGCCGCGCAACGACCTGGGGCTCACACCACGCAACTACGAGGGCGCGATGTCGACGCTGTGCGCCGGCTGCGGACACGACTCCGTCACCGCCGCCCTGATGCAAGCGCTCTTCGAGCTGAGCATCCCGCCGTACAAGGTGGCGAAGCTCTCGGGGATCGGGTGCTCGTCGAAGACGACGGCGTACTTCGCCGGGGAGGCGCACGGCTTCAACTCCGTGCACGGTCGCATGCCCACGATCGCGACCGGTGCCATCGCGGCCAACCGGGAGCTGCACTACGTCGGGGTCTCGGGGGACGGCGACTCGCTGTCCATCGGTCTCGGGCACCTCGCCCACGCTGTACGGCGCAACATCCGGATGCTCTACGTCATCGACAACAACGGCGTCTACGGGCTCACGAAGGGGCAGTTTTCGGCGTCCGCCGACATCGGCTCAACCTCGAAGAAGGGCGAGGCCAACGCGTTCGCGCCCATCGACCCGCTCATGCTGGCGCTGAGCATCGGGGCGACGTTTGTGGCGCGTGGATTCTCCGGCGACAAGGAGCGGCTGGTGCCGATCCTCAAGGCGGGCCTGTCGCACCGCGGCCTCGCCCTCGTCGACGTCATCTCACCGTGCGTGCAATTCAATGACCACGAGGGGTCGACCAAGAGCTACCTGTTCGTGCGCGAACACGAGGTGTCCGCAACCGACTTCGTGGAGCCGCGCGAGACGATCGTGGCGCACGTGCCCGACCAGGGCGTGCTCGCCGTGCCGATGCACGACGGCTCGCAGATGCACTTCCGGGCCGTGCCGGCGGGCTACGACCCGACTGACCGCGCTGCGGCGATGCACTACCTGCAGGACCGGCACGCGCAGGGCGAGGTCGTGACCGGCCTCGTTTACGCGGACGAGGGCGTGCCCGACCTCCACGAGCTGAGCGGAACGCCGGAGGGTCCACTCGCGGCCGTCCCCTTCGACCGGCTCTGCCCCGGGGCCGACGAACTCGCGCGGCTGCAGGACAGTTTTCGCTAGTCAGGGAACGGGTTCCAGTTCCACCCGGACCGCTCCTGGCCGCGCGTTCGGTGGTGGCCGAACGGTTCAGTGACTGCCTTGGTGGCAGGACCACGACGAGAGCTTCCGGGGGAGGAGCTCGCAGGGTTCGGGCATTGTGGGCTGCTTCGGAAGCGGCATCAGCGAGAACGATGCACTCTGCTGCGGGTATACCGCTCCACCGCAGAGCTGGTCACTCGGCTGCAGCTGGTGCAGGTTGCACAGCACCTGGGCGAACAGCGCGTCGGAGACGCCCGCGCCTGGACCGGCCGTCGCGCATTGACCGTTCGTGGTCTGCAGGCTCGCTGGGGCCGACGTGATGCCCGCAGGGTCGTGGTTGTCGTACCAGCAATTGCCCTGCCCGGGCGCGGCACCGGGGATGCCTATGGCAGAGAAGTCGCTGAGGTCGGCGAGGTCACCGTTGGTGGGGTTGCCGAAGCTGCCGTTGCCGGTGAACTGATTGTCGTGAACGGTGGTGCCGTAGTCGTTGAAGAAGCACGCGCTTCCACCGGCGAGGGAGTCGACGAACGCGTTGTCCCACGTGCCGCCCGCGCCGGTGCAGTCGGTCGCATCGGCCGCGCCCGTGATGTAGGGGACCAAGGCGACAGCCCACGCACCGTTGTTGCTGAACCGGTTGTGCGCGATGGTGTCGTTACGGCCGCCCGCCACCACGACTCCGGCACCCACCAGGCCCAGGCCGTTGCCTGGGACGTCACGGTTGTTGTTGTCGTGGATCCAGTTGCCAGTGATGATCATGCACGACCCGTTGCCTGACGGGCACGCACCATCCTGTGGCGCAGGCAGGTCGCCGCTGCTCTGGCTGTTGGTGTCGAGGCCTTCACCGTTGTCGTTCCATTCGCTGTCGGAGATGACGAGGTGGCCGCCGGAGTTGGTACCTGAGTATCCGAGGACGTTGTTCTCAGCATGCGATCGCGTGAGCACAGCGTTGCAGTCGCCGCAGGCTCCGATGTAGTAGCCCGAGTCGTTCATGTTGCTGGCGTAGGCGTGGTCGATCAGACCCGGACCGTCGGCATTGCTCACGAAGATGCCGTACGTCGCCTGCGCCGGGTCGGCCGCGTCGTAGTACGTCGTGGTGGTCGTGAGGTAGGACCCGAGGTAGCTGTGCATCCCGATCTGCTTGGTGTCGTAGCCGCCGTTCCACCAGATCTGGTTGCCCGAACCATCGCTGCCGGACAGAAAGTTGCACACGGTGAGGTTCTGAATCGTGACTCCGCTGGCCTGGTAAACCTCGATGCCGTTGCGGCCCCAGCTGCCAGCGCCGTTGGCCGGGCCACGATCTTGATCCGCGGCACTGCTCGAGCACACCCGGCCTGACTTCGTGCCGTCGACGACGACACCGTCGCGGGACAGGCCCACCAGGTGCAGGTTCGACTTGTCTACCCAGACACCAGCGCCAGTCATCGACGTTGGTCGGTGAGTGGTGTAATCGCCGCGCTCCTTGTAATCCCCAGGAGCGATGACGATGGAGTCGCCCGGGGAGGCCGCATCGACGGCAGCCTGGATGGTGTGGAACTGACCCACCTTGCCGTGCCACACGCCCACGGTCCACACCTTTGGCTTCATGACCCGTACGTTGTGGTCGTCGTTCGCCTCAGCCCGGGCGGCGGACGAAACCATCAACCCCACGACAAGAGCTGTCACACCCGCTAACGCCAGCGCCCGACGACGCCCCATCGCTACCAACATGCTCGCTCCCACGCCTAGGGTCGAGTCTTACCACGCCACACCTCGTCGGCGCCAGCCCCCTACGTCCGGAGCATCACCACCAGGCGGCACATCGCTAGGCAACTTCCAACTTGACCCATCCAAGGACGATGGCGGATCCGCGCTCGCCTACTTCCAGTGGAAGTGCGCGAACAGCCGGCCGTGATTGTGCGAGTCCTTCTCGACCCGGTGATAGAGCGCCTTCACCTCGGGTTGATCAAGGAAACGCAGGACGTGCTTTTTGAGCTGACCTGAGCCCTGGCCAGGGATGATCTCCACCAAAGTGGCCTTCTTTGCCACGGCTTGGGCGATGACGTCGGTCGAGCTTCAGCTTCACTGGTTGAGTCTCCCCTGCGGACCGACTCGCATCCTCACGTAGTTCGGCATCCGCGGGAGGCGGTTCCGGTACGCCTTAGCATCCACAGCCGTCTTCGGTCTCTACGACGACGAACTGCATGTGGTACTTCTTGGTCGCGCGGGGCAGCTGATCTCCAGTTAGGGCTCACGAACCTATGCACTCTGTCGCTTGCCCGGCCGGGATACCCGCGGTCCAGATTGCCACCGCGCAACCAACGAACACCAGCAAAGACACGCCCTCTCGTCCCCCCTCCAGGGCTGTCCTCCGTAGGTCTCGCAGCGCCTACGTAGGCATCTCCCAGCAGAGTGACAGCCAGAACCATCAAGATCACACCAACCACACATCCACTCAAGCGGTCAGAGGGACCACCGAGCATGCACACCGACGACGACCACTTCCACACCCGGTTCCTCCTGATGCAGCGGGCCTGGTTCGGCGCGCTCACCCTGTACCTGATCATGACGCTGGCTGCCACCGCCTGGGAGCGCATCGCCCTCGACCAGCTCCTGGCTGGTTGGGTTGACGCGAATGGCGACGAATGGCCGCCACCAGGCGACGCCCCTTGACAGCCGCTTCCACATCGCGCGCGGAGTCCCGGGCTGACCCGCGAAAGGCTCGCCATCTTCGATGGCCGCTCCCATGCCTGACGCAAACTGGCCGGCCACGCCCGCGCCACGATCCGCCACGACCCTGAACCGCGCTTCGCCCGCCGAACTTCGCCGGAATGGCGCAGAACGATTCGCGGTCGGCCGCGCCGACTGCGACGCCACAGGCCTGATAGCCGCCCTGGATCCCAACGTCCTTGACGAATTCGACACCGGCGGCCGTCACCGGGAGTCACACGAAACGTTAGTCGAGTCCGACCTCGTCACCGTCGACGTGGAGATGATTCAGGTGATTGGCGTCCCGCCGCGTCCGAGGTCTCCCGGGCCGGATATTGAGTGCGCCTCTAGCTCCCCTCGAGCCTCAGACCGGCTGGGCCTTGAGCAGAGCCAAGGCAGCTGCTTTGCCTGAGCTGCCGGCGATACCGCCGACCGGTGCCGTGGAGGCACCGCAGGTGTAGAGGCCGTCTACTCCTGGGACGGTGTGGCCGGCGAGCTTGCGGGTGGGGCGCAGGAACGCCAGCTGGTCCAGGCTGATGTCCAGGTGCATCGGGTGCGCGCCGGGCCAGCGGAGCTCCTCGGCCATCAGCGTCGGGGTGCGGACAGTACGGGCCAAAATGCTGTCGGTGAAGCCGGGAGCGTGCGCCTCGACCTGGGCGACCATCGCGTCGGCAAACGCCTCCTTCTGCTCCTCCCACCCGCCGTCGACCTCCGACGGCGCGCACGGGCACGCGAGGTAGACCGTGTGCTCCCCGGCGGGCGCGAGGCTGTCGTCGTACACGCTGGGGGTGAAGCAGTAGGTCGAGACGGGATCCGGCAGCCGGTGCGCCTCTGCGGCCAGGAAGCCGCGGCGGAGCTCCTCCACGGTGTCGACGTGGGACTGCAGGCCGTTCCAGTCCCCCGGCCGCGCCCCCGGGTACGGCGGGAGCTTGTCGGTCGCCAGGTGTACCACCAGTTGGACGGCGTTCCCGCGGTGCGCGGCGCCCAGGTCCACCCCTACCTGACCGGTCAGCGGCGGATCCATCAGCCGCAGCAGCGCGGTCTGCACGTCCACCGCCGTGATGACCGCCGAGGCCGCGATCCGCTCCCCCGTCTCCAACGTCACCGCGCGGGCCGTGCCGCCACGCGCGTCGATGGTCTCGACGACCGCGCCGGTGCGGACCTCACCGCCCCACTGCTCCAGCCGCTTCACTAGCGCAGTCGTCAGCGACTGCGAGCCGCCCTTGGGGTGCCACTGCCCATTTAGGTGGTAGGCGGCCTGCCAGAACACGTAGAACGACCCACCTGGCTGGTGAGGACCGGCCGAGGAGTGGCTCGCGAACGAGCTGATGGGTGCTCGCGTCAGGTCACTGGGCAGCGCCGTCTGCAACAGCGCGCCGTACGGCATCACCAGGTCGTGGGCCAAACCGACCGGACCACCGGCCCTACGCACTCCCTGCGCAAGCGCCTTGAGCTGGCTACCGACCGCACCCGCCACGCCTCTCAGGCTGGACCCGGACTCAAGGCCCGCCAGGGCCAGCTTCACCAACGGTACGGCGCGGTGCATGAACGCCCGGTAGGCAGCGGCGTCCGCGGCGCTGTGCTCGGCGATGCTGTCGACGGTCTGCTCGATGTCGCGGTGGAACCGCACGATCCGGCCGTCCCGGAAGAACCCGGTCGCGAACGGGTCCATGGGGACGTACTCCAGCCCGGCGCCCCGCAGGTCCAGCTCCTTTGGGATCCGCGTCATGTTGATAATGTTGTGCGCGGCCGCGTGGGTGTTGAACAGATACCCGGGGATGGTCTCATCCGTCCGGCACCCGCCACCGGGCTTGTCGGACGCCTCCAGCACCACCACCGGTTTGCCGGCCTGGGCCAGGTAGCAGGCCGCGACGAGCCCGTTATGCCCACCGCCGACGATCGCGACCGGATCGGTCACGCGTCGGCTACGGCCTGCAGCGCAACGTTCAGCCGGCGGCCGGCCTCGTCCGCGACCGGCTGCAGCGCGGGCAGGCCCGGCAGGCTCACCATCACCTGCGGGTCCAGAGCCTGCACCAAGGTGCGGTCACCGTCCCGCCGTACGACGACGTTGCACGGCAGCAGCAGCCCGATGTCACGCTCCACCTCCAGCGCCTGGTGCGCCAGCTGCGGGTTGCACGCCCCCAGAATCAAATACGACTCCATGTCCAGGTCGAGCTTGGCCTTCAGCGTGGCCTGCACGTCGATCTCCGTCAGGACCCCGAAGCCCTGCTCTGCCAGTGCTTCCCGGGTCCGCGCTACCGCTGCGTCGAAGCCGAGCGCCGTCGTGATCGTGGTTCCGTACTCCATGAGATGCCTTTCGTTGAAGGGTCAGGCCAGAGACAGGAAGAGCTTCTCCATCTGGGCCACGTCTAGGTCCTGCTCACTGCTCAGGCACTGTTTCAGCCCGCCAGCCACGATCGCGAACCCGGCCTTGTCCAACGCCCGCGACACCGCCGCAAGTTGCGTGACCACGTCCTTGCAGTCGCGCCCGGACTCCAGCATCCGGATCACCCCCGCGACCTGGCCCTCCGCGCGCCGCAGCCGGTTGATCGCGCCAGCGGTCGTGTCCTCGTCCAGCTGCATGCTGCCTCCTCGGTATACCCCCGAGGGTACACGTCGAACAGGGACGGTGCACGGTCGGCCGACGAAGCCCTCCCCGCCGTCGGCATCACCCCGGACGTCAGGCACCGGCCAGGGCGGTCGCAAGCGTCGTCGATGACGCCGCCCTCCGGAAGAGTGAACTCCGCGACCAGGCGCACCCACGTCGTGGGGCTGAGTTGGAACCAGCTGACCTGGTCGACCGCGTTGACGGTGTAAACGTCCTCCCAGTGCCGTGAGACATCCGAGGCCATCCGCGTCCCGTGACCGACAAGGTCGGACTTCGCTTGTGGCGCCTGCTGCGTCGGATCGGTAAACGAACTATGCACCGTCGATCCGCCTATGCTGATGATCACGCGTGGCGTCGTGCCAGACGACCGAGGCAGTGCCTGCTGGCGCAGCGTCCCGAGTTGCGGGCGTTCGTCGCGGACAAGCTGGCGCTCGAGTGGTCACCTGACCAGACCGCGGGACACTTGGCGAAGCAGCACCGGGCGGGGATTCGGGAGAGTCACGAGACGATCTACAAGTCCCTCTTCATCCAGTCCCGAGGCGTTCTGGCCAAGGAGCTGCAGAAGCACCTACGTACCCGCAGGCCCATCCGACGCAGCACCCACAACGCGGTGACCGGCCAGTGGCGCTCTCAAATCCGCGACGCGGTATCCATCAGCGAGCGTCCCGCGGAGGTCGTGGATCGTGCCGTCCCTGGGCACTGGGAGGGCGACCTGCTCCTCGGCCGGCACTGGACCCAGATCGCGACCGTGGTCGAACGCACCACTCGGTTCACCGTGCTGGTGCAACTGGACAGTCGCGAGATGACCACCCTGACCGCCGGCCTCAAAAAGGCGACGGCCAACTGTTGCCGATCAGCCAAAACACCGTTGGCACCGGGGCGCAGACAACCGACCAGCCCACGCACGGGGTACCGGTGCCCAGGGACCACTAAGGCACGGCGGACAGTACGGCGCCTACCAGCGGGGGCGGGAACCAAGCTCACAACAACATGCAGCCCTACCTCACCCTGAACTACTGCATCGCGCTCGCGGGTGTTTCCCCATCCGCAACTAGGCGTCTCCCGTGAGCACACCCCTTTGCGAGTTATATCTCGACCCGACTAAGGACTATCAACCCCAGCCCAAAACGTGAGCGATGCCCCGAGACACCTGAGCACGGTGTCTCGAGATGGGGCAGTGGTAGACGGTGCGCCTAGACAGCCAGACGGGACGCCGCCACCCGAGCCCGGGACCAGTCGCTTCGGGTGGCTCTGTCAGGTGTCGATCGCGAGGGTGAAGTAGTTCTCGTCTTCCTGGATGTAGTGCAGTTCAAGTACGGCGTGTAGGCCGTACAGGGTCGCGAGCAGGTCCTGGACCCGATTGGAATCGATGTGCCCTTCGACACCAACCTGGGCCAAGTGAGTGTCGAGCCGTCGACTCAGCCGCTCGATCTCGGCGTGAACGCGGCTCATGGTCGCGGTCGATTCACTTCCCCCCAGGGTTGTCGCGAGGGCTGGGTAGAGCTCCTGTTCCTCGGCTCGCTCGTGGGGTAGCAGGCGCTCCGCCAGCGCGGTGTGGGCGGCGCGCAGTGCGACGAGCGCTTGCGGCGAGACTCCCGCGGCAAGCTGATCGGCGGCAGTCCGCAGCAGCGGCACCGCGTCCCGCAGGACGTCGTGCTCTGCGGCGAATCGCCGGATCAGTGCCACTGTTGCTGGCGGCACGGTGATGGAGTCGAGGGGGCCGCCTCGAAGTGCGCGGAGGGCGTTGAGGATGACGGTGACGTCGATCCCTTCCTGCAGTAGTGCTCCCGCGGCGGGTGGCAGCCATCCGACAGCGGCGATGACCATAGCGGCAAGGGACATGAGCATGCCCGCCATCGCGCTTTGCACAGCGATGTGGCGCGCTCGGCGGGCGATCTCCATCGCGTCCGCGACCCGGTCGAGGCGGTCCGTCGTGAGCACGATGTCGGCGGCTTCCGAGGAGGCGGTGGCGCCGCGGGCGCCCATAGCGATGCCGACGGATGCGGCGGCGAGGGCGGGCGCGTCGTTGATGCCGTCTCCCACCATCACGGAGACCGCTGTTTCCTGCTCGGCACGGACAGCAGCGACCTTGCTTTCGGGAGTCTGCTCGGCCAGCACCTGGTCGAGCCCCAGCACCGTGCCGATCTCCTGGGCAGGTTCCAGCCGGTCGCCTGTCAGCAGGACCAGTCGCTGAACCCCCGCTGCGCGGAGGCGCCGGACGGTCCTGCTCGCGTCTTGTCGGATCGGATCCCTCAGCAGCACCGCACCGGCGGTATCACCGCCGACGATTACCCACGAGGCGGTCGAACCGTTCAGCACGGCCCTGCTCACGACCTGCTTCATCCATGCCGCGTCCTCCGGGAGGAGCGCTCGCTTCCCGATCTCGACCCGACGGCCCTCGACGGTGGCGGCCACACCTCGTCCGGGCACTTCCACGACGTCGCTCGGGACAGACAGCGGGAGATCTCGCGACCGAGCTTCAGCGACGATCGCCTCGGCGAGTACGTGCGGCGAGAGCTGGTCCGCCGAGGCCGCCAGGCGCAACACCTCTTCCGGTTCCCAACCCGGTGCGACGGCGGTCTCGACGACCGCAGGGCGGCCGGCTGTCAGGGTTCCGGTCTTGTCCATCACCAGGGTCTGAGCTCGCCCCAAGGTCTCCAGCGCGGCACCGCTGCGGATGACCACGCCGATGCGCGAGGCCCGTGACAGGCCCGACACGATAGCCACCGGGGCCGCCAAGAGCAGGGGGCACGGCGTTGCCACGACCAGGACGGCAACGGCCCGTACCGGCGAGCCGCTGAGGAGCCACGCCGCCCCGGCGACACCGAGTGACAGCGGCAGAAACCACGCCGCGTAGCGGTCAGCCAGTCGGATCACCGGCGCGCTGTCCGCCCCGGCATCGCGTACGAGCGCGATGATGCCGGCGTAGGTGCTGTCCGCCGCTGTTGAAGCCGCCCGTAGGTCGAAGCCACCTCCGGCGTTGATGACACCGCTGCGCACCAGGTCACTCGCGGTGTGCTCGACGAGCGCGGGCTCGCCGGTGAGAGCCGACTCGTCGAGGACAGCCACGGTGCCTTCCACGTGGCCGTCGACGGGGACGACCTCGCCTGGTCCCACCATGAGCAGGTCACCGACGATGACCTCCTCCAGGGGCACTTCACGGACCTGGGTTCCCTCGCGCCTTCGGGCCGTCTGCGGGGCTCGTTCGAGCAGCGCCCGCAGATCGCTGGACGCCCGCCGCTCAGCCGCCGCGTCCAGGGTCCGCCCTGTTGCCAGCATCACCGCGATCAAGGACCCGGCCAGGTACTCACCGACGGTCAAGGTGCCGAGCAGGGCAAGCACAGCGATGAGGTCGACGCCGGCACGCTGGTGCCGCAGTGCCACGAGGACCCACCCGATCGCGGGCACAAGTGCGGCCGCGGTCCCTGCGATCCAGAAGCCATCTGCCAGATCAGGGGCTCCGACTACCCAAGCGGCGCCACCAGTCACAACGGCAAGGGCCGTGACCAGGAGCAGAAGGGGTTCCAGCGACCGACGCGCCCGGCTTGCCGTCACCAGAGCCGTCATGTGTGGTTCACCGAGGGAGCAGGGACATCGTCAGTGCGGGCCGCGATGCGCACCACTAGCTGGATTGCGCGATGGGTGACCTCGACGAATACCGCGCCTCCGGCGCCGATCACGGCTGCGATCGTCAGGCGGACCCGCGAGATCTCCAGGAGGAACACGTCATGACCGAGGGCCGGAACGGCCAGGACGAGGGCCACGATGCCAGCCATGGACGCGACCAGAGCCAGCTTCCAGCCGTTGAGCGGGCGGGCCAGGACGAGCAGGGTCCACAACGAGACGATCAAGACGATCAGCGTCGCGGTGGTGCGTGCCTCGGCGACGTCGGCGCTCGCCTCGAGGACCCGGGTGGCCTCGTAGCCGACGTAGGCGCTCGCGCCCGTGACCATCCCGACAGGAACAGCGAAGCGCAGCACCCGGTGGAGGAAGCCCGGCACGTACCGGCGGGAGTTGGGACCGAGGGCCAAGGCGAACGCGGGGATCCCGATCGTCACCGTGGAGATCAGCGTCAGCTGTATCGGCGCCAGGGGGTAGGCGGTCCCGGTGAAGGCAACGATCACCGCAAGAACCATCGCGTAGCTGCTCTTGACGAGGAACAGGCTGCCGGCACGCTCGATGTTCGCCATCACCCGGCGTCCCTCGGCGACGACGTCCGGCAGGTGCGCAAAACGGCTGTCCAGCAGGATGATCTGCGCCACCGCGCGGGTAGCGGCAGTGCCGTTGCCCATCGCGACGCCGATGTCAGCATCCTTCAGGGCGAGTGCGTCGTTGACACCGTCTCCCGTCATCGCCACCACGTAACCCCGGCTCTGCAGGGCGATCACGAACGCGCGCTTCTGGTGCGGTGTCACGCGACCGAAGGCGCTGTGTGCCTCCAGAGCGTCGGCAAGAGACTCCTGGTCGTCGGGGAGGGTCCGGGCATCGACGGCGTCGGCCGCACCCGCCACTCCGGGGACGCCCAGGCCGGCGGCCACCGCCCCTACGGTACGGGGGTTGTCCCCCGAGATGATCTTCAGAGCGACTCCCTGCTCCGTGAAGTAGCGCAGGGTCTCAGCGGCGTCGTCCCGGACCCTTTCCGTCAAAACGACGAGGGAGACGGGACGAGCATCGGCCGGCAGTGGCACCTCACCGTCGACCGTTCGGCCGGTGTGCGCCAGCAGCAGCACCCGGGACCCCTCTGCGGCCGCCCGATCAGCCCGTGCCCGAGCGTCAGCCTGCTCTGGGCTCGTGGGGTGGTGCAGCACCATCTCGGGGGCACCGAGAATCCAGCTCCCCTGACCTCGGGTCTCGATCGCGGACCACTTGCGAGCGGAGGAGAAAGGCACTCCCCCGACCTGCTCCCAGGCCGTCGCCGGGAACGCCTCAGCCAGGGCGGCAGCGGTGGCGTTGGTCGCGTCACCAGCCCGCGCGAAGACTGCAAGGGCGGCCCGGACCTCGTCCTCGTCCAACGCACGGAACAGCTCGAGTCGCTCGAAGCGGATGTCGCCGTACGTCAGGGTTCCTGTCTTGTCCAGGCACACCACGTCAACCCTTGCCAGTGCCTCGACGGACGGCAGCTCCTGCACGAGCGTCGATCGGCGGACCAGGCCGACCGCCGCGACGACGAAAGCGAGGCTGGTGAGGAGCACGAGTCCTTCCGGCACCATCCCGACCAGAGCGGCGACCGTGCCCGTCACGGCGTCCTGCCAGCCATGGTTGTCGGTGCTCCGGAACTGGCTCCAGATCAGCACCGGCGCGATGACGACGAGCAGGACGGCAATGCCTCGCAGGATCCGGTTCGTGCCCTGCACCAGCTCCGAGGGGGTCACGGTGAAACGACGTGCCTCCGTGGCCAGAGTCGCAGCGAAGG
>JANXUE010000057.1 GCA_025352005.1 Frankiales bacterium | reverse complement strand
GGAGGGGGGTGGCGGACAGCACCCTGGCGGCCAGGCCGAGGTCCACGCACACGGCGGCAGCACGGGCGGCGACGTCAGCGGAGCCGGCCTGCAGGCGGTGGTCCACGACGACGGCCGCCGACCCGGGGCGCTCGAAAGCTAGCGCGCAGGCCAGCGCGAGCGAGTCGGCCCCACCGCTGACGGCTGCGGTCACCGGCCCGGTGACGCCGACCAGCGACCGGCGGACGGCGAGGCGGGTGGCCGCGACCGCGGGCGGCGGGCCGGTCATGCCACGCTCACGCGAGGGCGGCAGTCCCGTGGATCCGCGCGACCCAGTCCTGGGGGGCGAGGATTTCGGCGCGCGTCGGCAGCGTCTCGGGCGACTCCCAGACCCGGTTGAAGCCGGCCATGCCGACCGCCGCGACAGCGTCCCTGACGAAGACGGAGCCCTCGGCGTACTGCTTGGCCTTCAGATCGAGACCGAGCAGCCGGCGCAGCAGCCGCTCGAGCGGACTGCCGCGCTGCCGGCGACGCTGCTCGAAGCGGTCCCGGATGTCCTGCACGCTCGGTACGACCGACGGGCCGACACCGTCCATGACGTGCTCCGCGTGCCCCTCGAGCAGACTCATGAAGCCCGTCACGCGGTCCATCACCAGCTTCTGCTCGGGGGTCTGGAGCAGCTCCACCAGCGAGCCACCGCGAGGAGCGGACGCAAGGGACCTGAGGCGCTTCATCAGCGCCTCCGGGTCATCGAGGGAGGAGGCCTTCATCAGCGCGAGGATCTCAGACCGGACGTGGTCGTGCAGCCAGGTGACGGCGGTGAACTGGGTGCGGTGGGTGACCTCGTGCAGCGCCACCCAGAGTCGGAAGTCGTGCGGGTCGACGCCCAGCTTGCGCTCGGTCTCGATGATGTTGGGCGCGACAAGCAGCAGCCGACCGGCCTGGCCCACGGGCTGGAACGCCTCGTACTGCCCCAGGACCTTGCTCGACAGCCACGACAGCATCGTGCCCATCTGCACGGCGGTGAGCTTTGCGGTGACGCCGACGGCGAGCTTGTTCTGCTTGGCGAGCAACGTCTGTGCCAGCGGCTCGAGGACGACGTTGAACCCCTCGGCGTTGGCCCGGGACCAGCCGGCGCGGTCGACGACGGTCGCGGGGCCGACGACCCCGTGCAGGCCGGTCACGTCGCGGACGTGCTGCTCGGCCTGGTCGGTCAGGTCACGCAGCATGTGCACCACGTCGGCCGCCTCGGTGAGGCTGAGCCGCGGTCCAGCCGGCGCCAGGCGCGCAGCGACCGTGGCGGCCAGGTCCGTGTCGACGACTCCCATGTCGGCCACCGTACGTGGGGTCAGGCGCAGCCGCAGGCGGCGAGCGCGGCGGCGAGCCGGTCCAGGGCCGCCTGCGCCGTCGCGGTGCCGGTGACCGGAACGCCGTCAGCCGTCAGGTCGAAGGCCAGCAGGTGACCGGACCGGGTCCGGACCAGTCCGGCCAGAGCGCTGACACCGTCAAGGGTGCCGGTCTTGGCCCGTACCTCCCCGGCGGCCGACGACGTCGGAGCGGTCCGGAAGCGCTTGGCGAGGGTCCCGTCGAAGCCGGCCACCGGCAGGCCGCTCAGCACCGGTGCGAAGCGGGGGTCCCGACCGACGGCTGCCAGCAGCCGGGTCAGCGCAGCAGGGACGACCCGGTTCAATGGCGACAGCCCGCTGGCGTCCCGCAGGTCCACGGTCAGGCCACCGAGCAGTGGGGTCAGCACGGTCCGCGTCGCCGCGGCCTCACCGACGAACGACGCCGGCTGCTTGCTCGCCAGCGCCAGCTGCCGGCCCAGCGCCTCGGCCAGATCGTTGTCGCTGCGGGTCAGCATCGACTCGACCAGCTCACTGACCGTCGGGGAGTCCACGTGCGCCAACACCACGGCGCCGGCCGGCGCGACGCCGCGGACGACCGGCTTCACGCGCAGCAGGGCGGCCAGCTGACGGCCGGCCTCCAGGGCGGGGTCGGCCACCCGTGGCGCGTTCTTGGTCAGCGACTGGCGCCCCCCGTCGACGGCGAGCGCGCTGACCGGGGCGACGTCCCCCGAGGTGACGTACCCGGGCTTCCAGCCCGGTCCGAGTCGCGGCCCGGTGAACAGCCCGTCGTCGACCACCACCCGGCGGACGGCGGTGGTCCGGAGCTGGGCCGCAAGGTCGGACAGCCGGGCAGGCGTGGGGAAGCCGTGATCGGCGTGGGCTCCGGAAAGGGTCGGGTCGCCCGCACCGACGAGCACGACGTCGCCGGGGGCGCCCTGCACGACCTGCGTGGTGATCCGCTGGTCGGGCGCGAGGACGCTCAGCACGGCCACGGCCGTCGCGATCTTGGCGGTGGAGGCCGGCGTGACCGGACCGGTCGCCCCGAGCTGGAGCAGCGGCGCACCGGTCGCGGTGTCGACGACCGAGGCGGCGAGGCGCGTCCCCAGGCCCGGGTCTTTCAGCGCACCGGCGAGCGCGCGCCGCACCCCCGCCGCGGTCGGCGCGGCTCCGGCCCGGTTGCTCATCAGCAGCGGCGTGCGGCTCGGGTCAGGGCTCGCCGACGGGCTCGGTGCAGCCCGTACAGCGCCCTTCGGGTCCTCGGCGAGCAACCCGTAGCCGCCGGCCGCCGCACCGACCACCAGGAGCGCGAGCCCAGCGACCCACGACGTGCGCACCGACGGGCCTCCTCGCACCTGCAACTCCGACGGTCAGCGTAGGCCGGTGCCTGGGCCGGGGACGGCGTCGAGCCCGTCGTACGGGACAATGAGTCCCATCATCGGGGTGTACCGGAGGAGCAGCAGCGTGGAGTTCGACGTCACCATCGAGATCCCCAAGGGTCAGCGCAACAAGTACGAGGTGGACCACACGACGGGCCGGATCCGCCTCGACCGGATGCTGTTTACCTCGACGCGGTACCCGAGCGACTACGGCTTCGTCGAGGACACCCTCGGCGGTGACGGCGACCCGCTCGACGCGCTTGTCCTGCTGGACGAGCCGACGTTCCCCGGCTGCCTCATCCGGTGCCGCACGATCGGGATGTTCCAGATGACCGACGAGGCCGGCCCGGACGAGAAGCTGCTCTGCGTCCCGGTCGGCGACCCGCGCCAGAGCCACCTGCAGGACATTTTCCACGTGCCGGAGTTCGACCGCCTCGAGATCCAGCACTTCTTCGAGGTCTACAAGGACCTCGAGCCCGGCAAGTCCGTCGAGGGTGCCGCGTGGGTCGGTCGTACCGAGGCCGAGGCGGAGGTCATCAACTCCCAGAAGCGCTACCTGGCCAACCCGCACGCCGTCGACCACGTGGGCGACCCCGACCACAAGTAGCGCTGCGAGCGGGCGGTCGTCTCAGACGACTTTGACGCCGTACATCGTGCCGAGGGGTTCGGCGAGCAGCTCGAGGCGGGCACCGTCGGGGTCACGGAAGTAAAGCGACGTCCCGCTCTCCTCCAGCACCTCGACGCCCGCCTCTCGCAGCCGGGCGTGGGCCACCTCCCAGTTCTCGCGAGTGATGCTGATCGCGACGTGGTGCAGGCCGCCGAGGACCTCCGCGTAGGGACCGAGGTCCAGTCCCGGGAAGTCGAAGAAGGCCAGCCCGTTGCCGTTGCCGATGTCGAAGAAGAAGTGCGTGGAGCCGGGGTAGTCGCGGTTCTCCATGACCTCGGTGAGCGGGAACCCGAGGATGCCCTGGTAGAAGGCGATCGTCTGCTCGACGTCGCTCGACAGCAGCGCCATATGGTGCAGCCCGCGGGCGGTCGACGGCGGGTGATCCGGGTGGAGGTGCTTGCCGGCGAGGGCCTGACGGGCGGTGTCATCCATCCCCACAATCTACGAGGCATCGACCGACGAGCAATCGAGCAGGCCCCGCTCCCGGGGGAACGGGGCCTGCTCGATGTTGCCTTTCGACGAGGCGGTGGCGCCGGGGCTACGCGGCACGCATCTGCCGCGCCGGGGCGACCTCGACGGGTGCGTCGCCGCTGCGGTGGCTGACGGCCAAGACCAGCGAGCGCACGAACTCACCACCGCCGACGAGGGCGAGACCGGTCATGACCGGGTGCATCCAGCTCTGCCGGAAGTCCTGCCCGAAGGACGTGAAGACCGAGTAGTCCAAAGCCCAGGCGAAGCCGCAGGCCAGGGCGACGGCGATCGTGCGGGACAGGGCTGCGGGGGCCTTGACGGGCAGCAGCTCGTCGATGACCTGCATGACCACGGTGAGGCCGAGAGCAAGTCCGAGGAAGACGACGAAGGCGTACATGTGGCGCCAGTCCTTTCCACCAGGGGTGGTGGTGAGGTCGGCTGGACGATCTGTCCAGCTCACACGGTTGGACTGCCGAGATCCCCCGTGGTTACACAGTTGTCTGCAAATCTTTGCGCTGTGCAGGTCGACCCGGCTCTGGTGCGTGCCGTCCAGCGCGGCGAGGCCGGTGCGATGGACGACCTGATCCGCGGGACCTACGCCGACGTCTACGCGCAGTGCCGCCGGCTGCTGGGCGACCCGAGCGACGCGGCCGACGCGACGCAGGAGGTGTACCTCAGGGTCGTCCGCTCCGTCCTCGGCTTCCGGGGTGACTCGGCGTTCGGCACCTGGCTGCACCGGGTCACCGTCAACGTCTGCATGACGGCCTTGCGCGCACGCGGCGACGTGCGCGCCCGCGGCCAGAGCGCCGGCCCCCTCGACGCGTCCTTCGACGACCTCGCGAGCGCTGACGCCTCCCCGGAGGAGCGCGTCACCCGTGCCGACCTTGCCCGTCGTACGGCGAAGGCGTTGGCTGAGCTCCCGGAGGATGCCCGTGAGGTCGTGGTGCTCAGGGATGTACAGGGGTTGTCGACGCGGGAGACGGCGGAGTTGTTGGGCGTCACCGAGGGTGCTGTCAAGGTCCGCTTGCACCGGGCGCACGCCCGGCTAAGAGAGCTGGTGGGATGAACGAGAAGGTGTGCACCGAGGTCCGCGCCAGGCTGCCGGCGTATGTCGCCCGCAGCCTGGACCCGGTACGGCGAAGGCTGATCGCGCTGCACGTGCGGCGCTGTGCCGCGTGCCAGGTGGAGTTCTCGATCCAGCGCGAGGTGCACGACGGTCTGGCGTCCTTGACCGCCGGCGCGGACACCCCACCGGACGGGCTGCTCGAGTCGCTCCTTGAGAACACGTCGAGCCCGCGCGGTGCGTCGCCGCTGCGAGGAGCCGTCAGCGGGGCTCGGCCGGTGCTCTCGGTGGCGTTGCTGGTCGCGGGTGCCGCGGCCGGTGCCGGCGCCGGGTACGCGTCGTGGCTGTCGGCGAAGAACGTCCGCCGCCGCCTACGACGCTGACGCTCCTGAGCTGATGCGCTCACGTCCTCGTAACCCGTTGTGTCCTAGCAACTCAAGGGACCCCACGCTCGAAAGCTAGGACGCAACGGGGAGGGGCAGGTCAAAGGTCGGCGGAGGCGACGAGGGGCTCGAGGACCGCGTCCGGAACGTCCCGCTGGGTGCGGCCCAGGCGCCAGACGTCGGCGAACAGCGCCAGCCACTGTCCGTCGGTGTCGCGCAGCAGGCACTCGACGCCGCTCTGGGCGTCCAGCTGCTGCACCCACTCGCGGGTGGTCCGGCGGGCCAGGGAGTACGGCAGCCGGTCGAGGGTGATCTCGGCACCCATCTCGCCCTTCATGCGATGCGTCGCGACCTCGAACTGCATCGGGCCGACAGCCGCGAGGACCGGAGCCTGGTCGCCACGTCGGTCGGAGCGCAGGACCTGCACGACGCCCTCCTGCTCGAGCTGTTCGATGCCTCGCCGGAACTGCTTGTAGCGCCCGCTGTCGGTCGAGCGGACCACCGCGAAGTGCTCGGGGGCGAACGAGGGGATGGGCGGGAAGGTAACGGCGGAGTCGACGTACAGGGAGTCACCCACCCTGAGCATGGACGCATTCACGAGGCCGACGACATCACCGGGGTAGGCGACGTCGACGGTCTGGCGGTCCTGGCCGAAAACCTGCTGGGCGTACTTGGTGGCGAAGGGCTTCTTCGACGCCGCGTGGGTGACGACCGACCCGCGCTCGAAGACCCCTGAACAGACCCGGATGTAGGCGAGCCGGTCGCGGTGCGCGCTGTCCATGCCGGCCTGGATCTTGAAGACGAACCCGCTGAACGGCGCGTCCACCGCACGGCGCTCACCGACGACGTCCTCCCGGGCGCCCGGGGCGGGAGCGAGCTCGAGCAGCGTGTCGAGCAGCTGCGAGACCCCGAAGTTGAGGACCGCGGAGCCAAACAGCACCGGGGTGGCCCGATGGTCGAGATAGGCCTCGAGGTCGAGGTCGGCGCCATCCGCCGACAGCAGCTCGGACTCCTCCACGGCCGTGAGCCACGCGTCACCGTGGGCGGCCAGCGCCTCGTCCGGGTTGAGGACCTTCTGATGGGCCAGGGTCGCTCCACCGGCGGTGCGGGTGAATTGGATCATCACGCCGGTACGCCGGTCCAGCACGCCCCTGAAGTCGCCGGCGATCCCGACCGGCCACGTCAGGGGGCTCGGCTTCAGGCCGGTCTTGGCATGGACCTCGTCCATCAGCTGGAGGGCCTCGTGGCCGGGCCGGTCCCACTTGTTGATGACGGTCAACACCGGGATGCGGCGGTGCCTGCAGACCTCGAACTGCTTCAGGGTCTGCGGCTCCATCCCCTTGGCGGCGTCGACCAACATCACGGCGCTGTCGACCGCGGCGAGCACCCGGTAGGTGTCCTCGGAGAAGTCGGCGTGGCCTGGGGTGTCGACGAGGTTCACGACGGAGTCGCCGTACGCGAATTGCAGGGCGGCTGAGGAGATCGAGATGCCACGGGCCTTCTCGATGTCCATCCAGTCGGAGACGGTGCTCTTGCGGCCCGCCTTGCCGTGGATGTGACCGGCCTCGTTGATGACCCTGGCGTGCAGGGCCAGGGCCTCGGTCAGGGTCGACTTGCCGGCATCGGGGTGGCTGATGACGGCGAAAGTGCGCCGACGGGCCGCCTCGGTGACGGCGGGACTGTCAGGCACGGGGCTCCTTCGGGCGGCGGGCGGAAGCCTCCAGGCTAGTCGCGCTCACTCGTCGCTTCGTGGGCGAGAGCCAGGTCGCCCGCGCCGTCAGTCCCGGACGACGAGGTGCTGCAGGTCGGCCGCAGGTGCGGCGCAGGACTCATGGCACGACACCCCGGGCCCTGGCTTGGTCGCCACATCACCGCACCTGGACCGATAACCTGCGGGTCAGGAGGGCGACATGCCGACGTACGACGGGCTGACGTCCCAGGATGTGCTCGACGCCACCCAGGCGGGGGTCGTCGTGCTTGACGACCAGGGTGGGGTGCTGTCCGCCAACCCGGCCGCCGGTCAGGCGCTCGGTTGGGTAACGGGAGCGCCCCCGGCTGACCTCGGCGTGGGCGTGCTGATCGGCCAACCCGGCTGGATCGCACCGGAGGGCTGGTCCCCCGATGTCTGGACGGCGGCGAGCGGCGCCCGCTGTCCCGTGTCGTACACAGCCCGGGCACTGCCCCCGCCGAGCGGTCAGGGGTGGGTGGTCACCTTCGTGCCCACCACGCACCTGCTGACCAGTGCCGAGGCCGATCAGGCCTCCCAGGACAACAACGCCTTCATCAGCGCCCTCAGCCACGAGCTCCGCACCCCTCTCAACGCCCTCCTGGGCTTCGCGCAGCTGCTCGAGATGGACGACCTCAACGAGGACCAGGCCGAGTCGGTCGAGCAGATCCTCACCGGCGGTCGGCACCTGCTCTCGCTCATCACGGCCACGCTCGACATCACCCGGATCGAGTCCGGTCACGTCCCCCTGGAGCTCGAGCCCACCCGCGTCGGCCTGCTCTGCGAGCAGGTTGTCGCCCTCATGTCGATCGAGGCGGCCCAACGGGGCTCTCGTATCGAGGTCGTGTCACCCAGCCAGACCGACTCCGCCCTCGTGGACCGCGGTCGCCTGCGCCAGGTGCTGCTCAACCTGATCGGCAACGCCCTGAAGTACGGCGGTCCCGCCGGTGTCGTGCACGTGGAGATCCTCACACAGGGACCGTGGTGCCAGATCTGCGTGTCCGACATCGGGCCGGGCATCTCCCCCGCCGACGCCGAGCGGATCTTCCAACCGTTCCAGCGACTGGCCGGGACGAGCTCGGAGGTCGGTACCGGACTCGGCCTGCCGCTGGCCCGCACCTTGGTCGAGTCGATGGGCGGCACCCTCGAGCTCGAGGGGAGGCCTGGCGCCGGCTCCTGCTTCCGCGTCCGACTACCGGCCGCGGGCCACGCCGACGGCGCGGACCCCAGGAGGTCAAAGCTCGACGAGGCGGTCCGCGGCCGGGTGCTCTATGTCGAGGACAACGAGGGCAACGTACGCCTGGTGGAGCGGCTGATGGCCCGACGGCCAGAAGTGACTCTCGACCTCGTCGCGACGTTGGACGAGGCGCGGGCCAAGCTCTCCACCACGACTTACGAGGCGGTGCTGCTCGACCTCGTGCTGCCAGACGGTCGTGGGGAGGAGCTGCTCGCCGGCGAGCTCGACGACCACCCCACGACCACCGTCGTGGTCATGAGCGGCGACCAGCCCGGTCCAGCCCTGCGTGCCCGGCTGGCCGCGCTGGGACACAGCTTCCTCGCCAAGCCACTGGAGATCGGACGCTTCCTGCAGGTGCTCGACGAGGCGGTCAACCGACCCGCAGCTCGAGCGCTTCGGTGATCACGGCCAGCAGCTGGGTCACCTCGAAGGGCTTCGACAGGTAGTCGTAGGCGCCGAGCCCCCGGAGCTTGGCCTCCTGGCCAGCCGTCGCATCCGCCGAGATGACGATCACCGGTAGGTCGCGGGTCGCAGGGTCGGCCTTGAGCAGGGTGAGGAGCTCCGAGCCGTGCATGTCGGGCAGGTTGAGGTCCAGCAGCACCAGGGCCGGCTGGTGTGTGCCGATGTCAGCGGCCTGCCCCATGGCACCGCCGACTTCTTCCCACTCCTCAATCAAGCGAGCGAGGCTGACCAGCGGAGCGCTAACACGTTGAGATAACATCATAA
>JANXUE010000257.1 GCA_025352005.1 Frankiales bacterium | reverse complement strand
CATCAGGCCCGGAATCGACCCACATCGATGCCCGGAGAGCCGTTTTCCTGCCGCCACCGGTTGCCCATCCGGTAGGCGATCTCGGCCACGGTGAGATCGGTGCGGTTGGTCAGGATCGGGGTCTGATGCCCGTCCGGGCTGCGCCGGATGATCAACCGTAACGTCACCGTGCCCGCCGGAACCGCGTCCTTATCGGCGGTCGCGGGCTGACGAGGGACAGCTAGCGTGATGGGGCGTTCGGCGAGCTCAAAGCTGTGGCTGCTGCCGTCCGGGGCGAGATAGTCGACGGTGCTGAACGTGCCGACCGCGGCGCGGGCCCACGGCCCCTTGTAGTAGGTGAGTAGGTCCATGTCGGCGGCGATGATCTCGGCGAACACCGCGGGTGAGTAGCCGCCGCGGTCGAACACCAGCGTGCACCTGCGGTCCGCACCGATCAGGGTGCGTAACTGCGGCAGCAGCCGGTGCAGCTCCGCGGCCAGCGACTGGCTGGGGGCGGCAGTGATGACCATCACCGGATCGCCCTGCCCATCACCGACCCAGGTCTCTTCCGTTGCTGGTCCGGCGATCCGCATCCTGGCGATGTGCGTCTTGGGCAGCTGCCGGGTCCCGCTGTAGACCCGGACGTGGCCGTCGAGGTAGAGGAACCCGACCGCTTCCGGGTGGGTCTGGACGTGGTGCGCGCCCAGGGCTGCTTGCAGCTCCGCGCCCTTGCCGTGGCTGGCGAGCTCGGCGAGTTTGCGGCGCAACGTCTTCACTTCCGGGGCCCGGTCCAGTCCGAGCAGCCGGCCCAGGTCGGCCGGTGCGAGCCGGGTCGCGCCCTGCGCCCGGGGCTCCCGCAACAACGCCATGAACACCCCCATCAGCAAGACCGCCCGCAGCCCGTAGAAGCCCTTGCGCATGGGCGGCAGCACCCGAGCGGCGACCTCGAGCAGGCCAGTGGCCTCCAGCGTGGGTAACGCCAACAGCAACCCGACAAGGGGCAGATGCGCACCCTGGGTGAGGACCACCGGCGCCTCAGTCAGATCCCCCGCGCGGGCCGCAGCCCGCTCGAGCGACCGCGGCACCGGCCGGGTGAGCACTCCCAACACGGGCGCCTTCGCCACCGTCACCGAGGCCAGCTCCAGACCAGCCGTCTGCGCTGGCTCACCAGCGGCCACGTACCCCGCTGCCAGCGCGTCGGCCGGCGCCGGGGCGCGTCGGGCGGAGCGGCTCGGTTTGGGCGCGACCCGGCCCAGCGCCACCCGGACCGTCGCGGTCGAGACCCCCGTCTCGGTGGCGATCTTCGCCAACGACAAGCCCTGACCCTCGAGCAGCACGATCCGCTCGCGCAGGGTCGCGGTGAGCTTGCTCGGACCCTTCGGGCCGGTCCGTTCCGTTGCCAACCCCTCCACCCCAGCCGCGGCGTAGGTCGCGCACCAGCGCGCCAACGTCGTGGTCGTCACCGCGAACGCGCTCGCGACTTGCACCTTCGTCGCGATCCCCATTCCCGCCAGCTGCACCGCAGCCAACCGGCGGGCCAGGTCATCACCAGCGGCGTAGACGAACGTCAGCATCCCGAACACGAACACCGCACCGCCGTCGGCGTCCTCCAGCAACGCCGCCGACGGCCCCACCGGCCGGCTCTGAGCAGGGACCAACGGCAAGACCGGCTGGTGCACCTGACCCTTCCTGCCACCTCTGCTGACCACACATCAATGATCTCAGGACCCCCGGGGTAAGCCAACCACCGACACCCCAAAAAGCCCTGTCAATACAGGGAAGCAGCGTCATCGCTGACTACCCGTGTCAGGACATCTGGAGTCGTCCGGTCCACGCAGGACGTACGCCGGTGCGTACGGGAACTCGCGGACCAGGTTGACCATGGCGGTGTCCGCAAGCGGACCGGCCAGCTCGGCGAGTCCTGGCGTGGAGGTCGTCATGCGGCAAAGGGCGATAGGGATAGGCCCACCGCCTCCAGCGCGGCGCGGACCCGGCTGGCAAGCAGAACCGCTCCGGGGGTGTC
>JANXUE010000233.1 GCA_025352005.1 Frankiales bacterium | reverse complement strand
GGCGGCCGGCCGGCGCCGGATGAAGCACAGGACCAAGCCGGCGGACACCAGGAAGGTGCCCGCGTCCAGTGCCAGCGCTCCGCGGGCCGACAAAATCGCCAGCGTTGCTCCGCCGAGCACGAAGCCAAGGACATGACCGGCTTGGAAGACCCAGGAGATCACGCCGTTGCCGAGGACATAGTCCGGCCCCTCGAGAAGATCCGCCAGCAAGCCACTGCGCGCGCTCTCGAAGGGCGTCGCCACCGCCCCCACAGCCACAATCGCCACGAAGAAGGTCCAGAGCGGCAGCCCGTCCAGGCACAACGCCAGCACGATCGGTGCCCGAACGAGATCGGCCACCACCATCACCGTCGTGCGGGGGTAACGGTCGCCCAACGTCGCAAGGAACGGCCCCCCCAGCAGGTAGACCAGGTAGGACGCCGCGTAGGTCGCCGAGGCCGCGAAGGCCGACCCCGTCCGTTCGAAGACCAGGAACGCGATCGCGAGCCGGACCAGCTGGTCCCCGATGACGCTCAGGGCCTGCGAGAACAGCAGCGCGCTGAACTCGCGGTTGCCGAACACAGAGCGGTACGTCCCACCCGCCGCGACAGCCACGAGAGCATTCTTACTGAAATCACCTCGGAATGGGCCAGTCGTGGCCATGACATGAGCACCCACCCGACGACTCCGCCCGCGCAGTAGCGTGTGAACAGCGCCGCCCCTGTAGTCCAACTGGAAGAGACCGAGGTCTTAAAAACCTCGTCAGTGTGGGTTCGAATCCCACCGGGGGCACGGAGAGACGAGCCAGTGTTTGGGCACATATTGGCCCACCGGCTCGTTGAGCAGGTACAAGCCAACTTAAGGAGTACGACCAGCATGGCAGGACTGCAGTCCAACAACCCGGTCTTCGGTAACGCCCCGACCCTGAAGAAGGGCCAGACCTTCGGCGCCCCGGGCTACCCCACGCCCGGCCAAGTCGAGGACGTCTACCGAACTCCGCAGCGACTCACGATGGACGACGTGGTCGTGAAGACCGGCATCCTGCTCGGGCTGGTCGTCGTCACGGGCGCCGTCGCGTGGATCGCCGACGCTCCGAAGGGTGTCGTGTTCGGCGCCGGCATCGTCGGCTTCGTCCTTGCCCTGGTCAACATCTTCAAGCGCAAGGTCAGCCCGCCGCTCGTGCTCGCCTACGCCGCCTGCGAGGGCGTGTTCGTCGGCGGGATCAGCAAGCTCTACAACGACGTCTACGGCGGCATCGCCATCCAGGCCGCCGTCGGGACCGCCGCCATCTTCGGGGCCGTGCTGTTCGCGTTCACCAGCGGACGCCTGCGCGCCACGCCACGTTTCACCAAGATCGTGACCGGTGCCTTCGTCGGACTGTTTGCCCTGCTCATCGTCAACGTGCTGGCGTCTTACATCGGTGGCGGCAACGGCATCGGCCTGCGTGACGGTGGCGGCCTGGCGATCTTGTTCAGCATCGCCTTCATCGTGGTGGGGTCCTTGACCTTCGTACTCGACTTCGACCAGGCGCAGCGAATGGTCGAGGCCGGTGTCGACGAGCGCGAGTCGTGGCGCATCGCCTTCGGGCTCGTCGTCGGGCTGGTCTGGCTCTACCTCGAGGTGCTTCGTCTGCTCAGCTACCTGCGCCGCTGAGCGGGCGCACGGGCAGGCTGCTCGCCGCAGGGCTCGTCGCGGGCCTGGTCTCGAGCTGCACCTCCGGTTCACCAGCAGGCACGGCGAGCCGTACAGCAAGCACCTCTACCCCCTCCACCTTCGCGTCCCCGAGCCCGACGCCCACCCCTACGGTGGCGCCTGGTAGCTACGCACTGGAAGACCTCGGAGCGTTCGCCAGCCCGGTGTGGGTCGGACCCGCCCCGGGCGACGACACCCACCTGTACCTGGTGAACAGGACCGGACAGGTGCTCCAGCTCGACGCCCACGGCGTGCCGCAGCTCGTGGTACTCGACCTCCGGGGACAGGTGAGCAAGGGCAACGAACAGGGGCTGCTGTCGATAGCGTTCGACCCGCACTGGGCCACCAACCACCGGATGTACGCCGACTTCACCGACGCTGCCGACAACACCAAGGTCGTGGCCTACACCGTCGACAAGGGGACAGCGGGCGCCGGCCAGGAGCTGTTGAGCGTCCAGCAGCCGTTCCCCAACCACAACGGCGGCCTGTTGCTGTTCGACCGCACCGGGATGCTGCTCGTCGGCCTCGGTGACGGCGGTAGCGCTGGCGACCCAGGCAACCGTGCGCAGGACCTCTCGACCGACCTGGGCAAGATCTTGCGGCTGGACCCGCAGACCGGTGCGGGCGCCCCGGGCAACCCCTACCCGCAGAATCCGAGGGTGTGGCAGCTGGGCCTGCGCAACCCCTGGCGGTTCTCCTTCGACACCAACGGGGACCTCTACGTCGGCGACGTGGGACAGAACCGGATGGAGGAGCTGGACGTCGTACCCCCTGCTTTGCAGTCCGGCGCCAACTACGGCTGGTCGGTGTACGAGGGCACCGAGGTGTTTAAGAAGAAGGGGCTGCTCACCGACGGTGGTCCGCTGATCGCCCCAGCGCTGACCTACCTCCACACCGACGGAGGCTGCTCGATCACCGGTGGTGCGGTCTACCACGGGGCGGTGCTGCCCGAGCTCGATGGGGCGTACCTGTTCGGCGACTACTGCGCGGGCGAGGTCATGATGACGCGCCGGACGCCCGAAGGCATGGCTCCGGCGCAGCGGCTCCAGGTGAAGGTCGAAGGGCTCCAGGCCTTCGGCACGGACGACAGAGGCGAGCTGCTCGTATTGTCTGCCGACCATCTGTACCGGCTGGTGGCCGGGTCCTGAGCGGGCGTGAGGGCGCACAGCGGCTGCTCGCGAAAGAGGTGGCCTCGCTGGTGGAGCGACTCCGGCGGTGGACGCCGTCCCGCTGGGAGGTCGCTGCCGGTCCGTGGGGTACCCGGGCCGACCTCGGCCGGCACCTCGCGCAGGCCCTCGCCGACGTCGCTGCCGACCTCGCTGCCAACGTCCAGGGAACCGGCCGGCGAACGCTGCCGATCCTGCACCCGGACCTGCTCGTTGCCGACCAGCTCGCCGTCACGGGCGACGACCTCGTCCGCCTGGCGCCCTCCGCCCAGGTGTGCGGCGACGCCGTCGACCACCTGCTGGCGCACCGCTTCGACCTGCTCGGCGAGCAACCCCCGGCCACGCTGGGCGGTGCGGCTGCAGTCACCCGCGGCCGCGCCCACTGCGACACCTTGCGTCCTCGCTCCTGAGCGTGGGTCCCCCTGAGTTACCTGGACCCAACGGCAGGTGGGAGCTGCGCTCCTACGTCGCTCAGCTCAGGCGCTCTGCTCCCACTGCTCACGCCATGAGCCTCGCTCCTACTGCTCGCGCCATGAGCCTCGCTCCTACGTCGCTCAGCTCAGGCGCTCGATCACCATGGCCATGCCCATGCCGCCACCCACGCACATCGACTCGACGCCGAACGTCTTGTCGTAGGTCTGCAGGTTGTTGAGCAGGGTGCCGGTGATACGGGCGCCGGTCATGCCGAACGGGTGGCCGACGGCGATCGCGCCACCGGAGACGTTGAGCTTGTCGAGGTCGATCCCGACCTCGCGCTGGCTGGAGAGCACCTGGGCCGCGAAAGCCTCGTTGATCTCGTACAGGTCGATGTCGTCAACACCCTTGCCGGCCCGCGAGAGGGCCAGCTTGATCGCCTCGGCCGGGCCGTGGCCCATGACCTCCGGCGACAGGCCGGTGACGGCGGTCGACACGATCCGGGCGAGTGGGGTCAGGCCCAGGGCTTCGGCCTTCTCGGCGCTCATGATGACCACGGCGGCGGCCCCGTCGTTGAGGGGGCAGGCGTTGCCGGCGGTGATCCGACCGTCGGGCCGGCCGGACACGGTCTTCAGGCCCGACATGCCCTCGACCGTCACGCCGGCGCGCGGACAGTCATCAGCGGAGACGACCGTGCCATCCTCCAGCGTGTACGGCGAGATCTCCCGCTCCCAGAAGCCGTTGGCGATGGCCTTCTCCGCGAGGTTCTGCGAGCGGGCGGCGAACTCGTCCATGTCGGCGCGCGAGATGTCCTTCCAGACGGCGACGTTCTCGGCGGTCTGAAGCATGGCGATGTAGACGTCGGGCAGCAGCCCGGCCACCCGCGGATCTGTCCAGTCACTCGAGCCGGCCTCGATCGTGGCGGCGGTGCGGGCCATCGCCTCGGCGAAGACCGGGTTGGTCGCGGTGCCGATGTCGGCCATGCCGGATCCGAAGCGGGAGACGGCCTCGACCCCCGCGGAGATGAAGGCCGAGCCCTCGCCGCTCTTGATGGCGTGGAAGGCCATCCGGGTTGTCTGCAGCGACGACGAGCAGTAGCGGTTGACGGTGGTGCCGGGAAGGGAGTCGTAGCCGAGCTTCACTGCGACGGCGCGGCCGATGTTGAAGCCGGCCTCACCTGCGGGCTGGCCGCAGCCCATCATCAGGTCGTCGATGTCACTGACCTGCAGCGCGGGCACCTTGTCGAGGGCGGTCCGGACGGCGAAGGCTGCCAGGTCGTCCGGACGGGCACTGACGAGCGAGCCCTTGAAGGCCCTCCCGATCGGCGTGCGGGCGGTAGCGACGATCACGGCCTCGGACATGAGGGCTCCTGGTTTCTGAGGGATGCACAACAACAATGACGGCCGGTGGCAACGCTAACTGCCCTGGTGACCGGCAGGTACGGCGCCCTCCGGGGGACCGGTTGCGTCGGGGGAGGTGCCCACTTGGACGAAGGCGTCCTCAGACTCCTCGGTGCGGGCGTCCGGCTCGCCGCGCCCGACGAGCGGCAGCCGGCGGACGAGGCGGGCCAGCCGGCCCGGTCCGATCGCAGCGACGCCCTCGGTGCCCTCGAAGGTCTCGACCGCGACCCCCGGCTCGCGGGACGCGACTGCCGCGGCGATCAGGACGTCCTGGACGCTGGTGCTGACGGGGACGCTCACCGGGATGTCCACGCCCACCGCCTCGAGCAGGCTGGGCAGCAGCGCGTCCGCCACTCGCCGGTAGCCCTCCGAGGAGGGGTGGAACCGGTCGGCGCTCCAGAGGTGGTCCTGCTTGTGGAAATCCTCAGCGAGCAGGCTCCCGAGGCTGACGGCGATGCCGTCGTTCTCGACGACCGCGACGGCCTGGGCGGTGGCGAGGCGACGGCTCCAGAAGGCCGCGATCGAGCGCAGCGGCTCGAGCAGCGGCTTGACGGTGCCGAGGTCGGGACAGGTCCCGACCACGACGACCGCACCGGAGGCCCGCAGCATCTGGACGGCCCGGCCGAGCTCGCGGGCGGCGTCGCCGGGGAGCACCCGGTGGGTGACGTCGTTGGCGCCGATCATGATCACGGCCCGGTCGACCCTGGTTTCCAGAGCCTGGGCGGCCTGCACGTCCAGGCCTGACGAGCGCCCGCCGACGACCCCGACCACGTCGAGCCGCACCCGGCGGCACAGGTCGCGGGCGATACCGCCGGCGAGCAGGGCTCCCGGCGTCTCGGCCGGGACGTCGCAGCCCAGTCCGGTGGCGCTCGAGTCCCCGAGCATGACCAGCCGCAGGGCCGGTCCGAGGTAGCGGCCGTAGACCCCGGTCGGGTCCGGTGGAACCGCCGTCGGCTCGCCGATGGTGCGGCGCGCGACGCTCGCCTCAGCCCGGATCACGCCGTACCCGAGGGCGCCGAGCGCACCGATGGCCCCGCTGCCGTAGGCGCTGCGGATAGCGACCCACGCAGCGCGCCGACCGGGTTTTTGGAGCTTCACGCCGTCCTCCTTCCCTCAGGGTGGACACTAGCCCGATGCAGGTTGCGAACTCCCTCATCGATCTCGTGGGCAACACCCCGCTCGTCCGCCTGAACCGGGTCACCGAGGGGATCGCGGCCACCGTTCTGGCCAAGGTCGAGTACTTCAACCCCGGCGGGTCGGTGAAGGACCGGATCGCCCTGCGCATGATCACCGACGCCGAGGCCTCCGGTGCCCTCAAGCCTGGTGGCACGATCGTCGAGCCGACCAGCGGGAACACCGGTGTGGGGCTTGCGATCGTGGCCCAGACCCGGGGCTACTCCTGCGTCTTCGTCTGCCCGGACAAGGTCGCCCGGGACAAGATCGACGTGCTCCGCGCGTACGGCGCCCGCGTCGAGGTCTGCCCGACCGCGGTCGACCCGGAGGACCCGCGCTCCTACTACTCCGTGTCGGACCGGCTTGCCCAGGAGATTCCCGGCGCCTGGAAGCCCGACCAGTACTCCAACCCGGCCAACCCCCGCTCGCACTACGAGACGACCGGGCCCGAGCTGTGGACCCAGACCGACGGCCGCATCACGCACTTCGTGGCCGGGATGGGCACCGGCGGCACGATCGGGGGCACCGGGCGCTATCTGAAGGAGGTCTCCGGCGGTGCGGTGCGGATCATCGGCGCCGACCCGGTCGGCTCGGTCTACTCCGGAGGCTCCGGTCGGCCCTACCTGGTCGAGGGCGTCGGTGAGGACTTTTGGCCGGCCACCTACGACGTGTCCATCCCCGACGAGGTCCTCGCCGTCTCCGACCGCGACTCCTTCGCCATGACTCGTCGGCTCGCTCGTGAGGAGGGACTGCTTGTCGGCGGTTCCTGCGGCATGGCGGTCGTCGCCGCGCTCGACGTGGCCCGCGCCGCGGGGCCGAACGACGTGGTCGTGGTGCTGCTCCCGGACTCCGGCAAGGGATACCTGTCGAAGATCTTCAACGACGACTGGATGGCTGACTACGGCTTCCTGTCCGTCGACGACGGTGGCCAGACCGTCGGCGATGTCATGCACCGCAAAACCGGTACGCCGGGCTCGGTACCCGAGTTCGTGCACACCCATCCGAACGAGACCGTCCGCGAGGCCATCGACATCCTGCGCGAGTACGGCGTCTCCCAGATGCCCGTCGTCCGGGCCGAGCCGCCGGTCATGACGGCCGAGATCGTCGGCGCTGTGCACGACCGTGACCTGCTCGATGCGCTGTTCAACGGCCGGGCCGAGCTCGCCGACCCGCTGTCGCAGCACATGGGGCCACCGCTGCCGATGGTCGGCGCCGGCGAGCCCGTCCAGGCCGCCATGGTTGCCCTCGAGAAGGCCGATGCGGCCGTCGTCATCGCCGACGGGCGGCCCACCGGGGTCGTCACCCGCCAGGACGTCCTCGCCTTCCTGTCCCACGCCTGAGCCGCCGGCAACCAGCCGCTCCGCCTACCCAGGGGCCCGGACGTAACCTGGACGCCATGAGCGACTGGAACCCCGACCGGCACGGCTTCGAGACCCTCGCGATCCACGCCGGCCAGGACCCCGACCCCACGACGGGCGCGGTTGTGGTCCCGATCTACCAGACCAGCACCTACGTGCAGGAAGAGGTCGGGCAGCACAAGGGCTACGAGTACAGCCGCTCGGGCAACCCGACGCGGACCGCGCTCGAGACCTGCCTGGCTGCCCTGGAGGGCGGTGCGACCGGGCTCGCCTTCGCCAGCGGCCTGGCCGCCGAGGACACCCTGTTGCGGACCGTGCTCAAGCCCGGTGACCACGTGCTCGTGCCGGACGACGCCTACGGCGGGACGTACCGGCTGTTTGCGAAGGTGGCCAGCAAATGGGGCGTCGAGCACACCCCGGTGGCGCTGGGCGACCTGTCCGCCGTACAGGCTGCGCTGCGGCCTGAGACCAAGCTGATCTGGTGCGAGACGCCGACCAACCCGCTGCTGGGGATCGCCGACATCGCGGGGCTCGCGACGGTCGCGCAGGGCGCTGGTGCGCTGCTGGTCGTCGACAACACGTTCGCGTCGCCCTACCTGCAGCAGCCGCTCGCGCTCGGAGCGGACGTGGTCGTGCACAGCACGACGAAGTACCTTGGCGGCCACAGCGACGTCGTCGGCGGCGGGCTGGTCGCGAAGGACGCCGCCCTCGGTGAGGAGCTCCGCTACCACCAGAACGCCATGGGCTCGGTGCCGGGGGCGTTCGACTCGTGGCTGGTGCTGCGTGGCATCAAGACCCTTGGCGTGCGGATGGACCGACACTGCGCGAACGCCAGCCGCGTCGTGGAGCTGCTCAGCCGCAGCAGTGCCGTCAGCCAGGTGCTGTACCCGGGGCTGCCCGAGCACGTCGGGCACGACATCGCCAGCAAGCAGATGAAGGCGTACGGCGGGATGGTCTCGTTCCGGCTGGCCGGTGGGGAGGCGAAGGCGCTGGAGGTCTGCCGGAGGACGGAGGTCTTCACGCTCGGCGAGTCCCTCGGCGGCGTCGAGTCCCTGATCGAACACCCGGGACGGATGACCCACGCGAGCGTTGCCGGGTCGCAGCTCGAAGTGCCGGCGGACCTGGTCCGGCTCAGCGTCGGGATCGAGAGCGCCGACGACCTGCTCGCTGACCTCGAACGCGCCCTCGCTTGATGTATGCCGTCCTGGTACCCATCCCCTAGCAGTGAGTTCCGGCGCCGGTCGTCACGCCCCCGACGCTGCGCCACATCACGATGTGGGGCCCGATCTCAGGGTCGACCCACGACTGGCCGCGGGTGAGGAAGCCGGCCCGCTCGTAGAACGGCTGCGCGGGTGTGCGGGCGTTGCACCAGAGCACCACCTCGCCGGGCAGCGGGGGCGCGCTGCGGCAGCGGGCGAGCAGGCCCTCGAGCACGAGCGTCCCTACGCCCTGTCCGCGATGGCTGGTGGCGGTAGCCATGCCGCGGATCCGCCAGGCGGGCACGTCCGGAGCCCACGGAGCGGGGTCGAGCCGGATGTTGCCGCACCCGACGAGGGCGAGGCCGTCGTACACGCCGAGGTGGAAGGCGTCGTGATCGCCGGGGAAGACGGCGAGGGGGCTGCCGGCGCGCAGGATGTCGCGGCGCAGCGGCACGGTGTCGGCGGCGCTGACCTCCCGGGCCGTGAGGCTCACTGCCCAGGCTTGTAAACCATCAGGACGACGATCGCGACCCAGCACAGGGCACTGAGGCCGCCAGCCACGCCGAGCCGCGCGGCGAAGCGCTGGGCGGGACGTCCTTCGGCTACCTCGGCGGCCGCGGCCCGCAGCGCCGGAGCGGTGACGCACAGGGTGATGAGCGTCGCGACCAACCACAGCGCGTACGACGCGGACACCCAACCCGCGCCGCGCGGGATCCGGGTGGGATCCCGGTTGAGCATCGCCGTACCAAGGCCGACGACCAGCAGGCTGCCGACCGAGTAGACGCGGGTGGACCGCACGGCGCGAACCAGGCCGGAGCCGTCGCTGTCCCGCGCGAGGCGGCCTGCGGTCGAGGTGACGAGCACGAGAGAGCCGATGATCACGAGCACACCCACGAGGTGCAGGGACAGCAGCAGGGCGTACGAGCCGGAGTAGCGCACGTAGCCGACGTTAGCCCACAACCCGGGCCTTTACGCCTGAGGGGCCGCGAGGCCGAGCGGGCTATCGACCCCTGCGGCCACGGCGAGCGCGGAGGTAGTCGCTGACGACGTACTCCCCGAGCTGCTCGGGGTTGGCGGCGAAGACCCGGCCGCCGTTGCGTTCGGCGAGGTGCTCGACGAAGGACACCAGCCGGGGCTCGTCATCGAGCATGAACACGTTGATCGTGGCGCCCCGCTTGGTGATCCGCTCGACCTCAGCCATGGTGAGCTCGAGCGTCTCCGGCATCGGCGGCCAGCAGAAGTCGGCGTACCCGTCGCGTGTCAGGTGGGCGGTCGGCTCGCCGTCGGTGACGACCAGCACGACCGGCTCGGCTTGCGGGTGTTTGCCGAGGAAACGACCGGCCAGCATGAGGGCGTGCTGGAGGTTGGTTCCCTGCACCCGCTGGGGATCGAGGCCCGCGAGCTGCTCGGCTTTGAGAACCTGCGCGTAGTCGCTGAAGCCGATGATCTCGATCGCGTCCTGCGGGAACTGCGTCGTGACCAACGAGTGCAGCGCGAGGGACGTCTGCTTCGCCGCGGCCCACGTCCCGCGCAGCTCCATCGAGAAGCTCAGGTCGACCAGCAGGGCCACCGCCGCGGTGGTGCGCCGCTCGGTCTCGACGACCTCGAAATCCTCGACGCGCAACGTCACACCACTGCCGGACGCCCCGCGCAGCACCGCGTTACGAACGGTGCGGACGACGTCGAGCGGCTGCTCGTCGCCGAACTCCCACTGCCTTGAGGACCCGGTCAGATCCCCTGCTGCGCCAGCGTCGCGGACGTCGTGCCCGCCGCGGCCCTTGGCGTCGAGCTGGTGGAAGACCTTGCGCAGGGCGGTCGCGCCGAGCCGACGGACGGCCCGCGGAGACAGCTCCAGGCGGCCGTTGGCGTCGCGCACGAGGTAGCCCTGCAGCTGCAGCTCCCGCTCGATCCGCTGCAGTGCACGGATGTCGTCGACGGCTCCCCGACCCAGGGCCCGCTGCACGGCGGCCTCGTCGATGTCGTCGAGCGAGGCGCCGGGATAGTCCTGGCCGAGCGCGCACTCGAGGTCGTCGAGGTCGGCGAGCTCCTCGAGGGCCGTCGTCGCGTCCCCCATCCCCATGCCCTGCTCACCCGACATCCGCTCCCGACCGCCCCATGGCAGGTCGGGGCGGGCGTTGCGCAACGCGTCCCCGAGCTGAGACATCTGGGACTGCATG
>JANXUE010000226.1 GCA_025352005.1 Frankiales bacterium | reverse complement strand
CACAGCGACAGTTACGCCTTGCCGACCCGGATGGCCCGACACGTCAAAGCACGTGACGTGACCTGCACCTTCCCCGGCTGCCCCAAGCTCGCCCAGGCGTGCCAGAACGACCACCTCACCCCCTGGCCGACCGGCAAGACCCACCTGGACAACATCGCCAGCGAATGCATCCACCACCACCAAAGCAAAACCCAGAAATACTTCACCGTCACCAAGACCAGCAGCAGCGTGCACTGGACCACCAAAAACGGCCACACCACCACCCGCGAACCCCGCCCCCTGCTCCGCGGCTGGTGAACCATCACCGATGGCGACTGGCTAGGAGCCGTTCCTGCTCGTCACTGATGCCGGGTGGCGTGGTCGTACAAACCTCAAACGCCACGGCCTACCGAACAAGAAGCCACGTGGCGCGGCCAACAGGATGCGGCGCTCCCAGGAACTGCACAGGGGATGGACAGGGATTCCCCCAGCCAGGCCCGTCACCTTCACACCATGACGACAGCGCCGCTCACGCCGACCTCGGCCTCACGGTCTACGACCTGCGCTGACCATCTGTTCGTGCGCCCACGACCAGAAGGAGCGAGGCTGTGACCGTGACGAGCACCCGAGGCGAGGCCCAAGCCGCCGCAGCAACCGAGCAGGGGCTGCAGAGCGCGACCTGGCGGGCCCTCGGCACCAGCGTCCAGCTTGTTGTGACCGACCGCCTCGAGCAGGCCCGGGAGGTCGTCGAGCAGGTCCTGGCCGACATCGACCTGGCAGCGAGCAGGTTCCGAGCGGACTCCGAGCTGAGCCGGCTGCAGCCGGACACGTGGACAGAAGTGTCACCACTTTTCGCCCAGTGCGTCACGGTTGCCCGGGACGCTGCCGCGTGGACCGACGGCCTCGTCGACCCGACGGTCGGGGCGACGCTCAGCGACCTCGGCTACGACCGCACCTACCGCCTCGTCCTGCGTGACGGCCCGGCCGTGACTGTCGTCCGTCAGCCCGGGGGGTGGCAGCAGGTGGCGATCGAGGGCACCCGCGTCAGGGCGCCGTACGGGCTCGACCTGGGGGCCACGGCGAAGAGCCTGGCCGCAGACCTCGCCGCGGAAGCTGCGGCGCAGCACACTCAGGCCGTCCTAGTCAGCCTCGGCGGCGACGTTGCCAGCGCCGGGGAACACGCCTGGCCGATCCTGGTGACCGACACGGCCGACCCCGACGAGACCGACCAGTCCGGCCAGATCATCACCCTGTACGGCGGTGGGCTGGCCACCAGCGGCACCCGCGCCCGTCGATGGACCCGCGGGGGGAGACTCCTACACCACCTTCTCGACCCACGGACCGGGATGCCGACGGACGGACCGTGGCAGACCGCAAGCGTGCTGGCCGACACCTGCGTCCTGGCCAACGTGGCGAGCACGGCCGCGATCGTCCTCGGAGCCGAGGCCCCCTCCTGGCTGGAAGCGGGGGGGTTCAGCGCCCGACTGGTGGAGCCGAGTGGGACCGTGGTGTGCGTAGGCGAATGGCCCGCTCCGCTGCCGACTGGGAAGGACACCCCGTGAGCCCCGCCGCGTCGATCCTCGCAGCCTCGCCGACGTTGTCGCAGGCGCCCTACTGGTATCTCACCCGTAGCACCGGCATCACTGCCTTCGTACTCCTGACGGTGAGTATGGCGTTCGGTATTGCCGCCACCCACCGGGCGCTCGCCTCCCCTGCCTGGCCGCGGTTCGCGACGCAGAACCTGCACCGCAACGTGTCCCTGCTGAGCCTGGCGTTCCTTGCCGTGCACATCGTCACGACCATCGTCGACGGCTTCGTGACCATCAGCTGGTGGGCTGTCGTAGTGCCCTTCATGTCCGACTACCGGACCCTGTGGGTGGCCCTCGGGACGATCGCGTTCGACCTGACACTCATCGTGATCGTCAGCAGCCAGCTGCGCCGGCGCATGAGCGTCTCGTTGTGGCGGCGGATCCACCTGACTGCGTACGCCGCCTGGCCGCTGGCCTTCCTGCACTTCCTCAACACCGGGACGGACGCGGCGCACGGCCGCTTCGGTATCTGGGTCGACATCGGCTGCGCCGGCGTCATCGCGGCTGCCCTGGCCGTCCGGGTCGTCGCGGGGGACAACACCCCAAGGCCCTTGCGCAGCCTCGTTCGATGAGGCTGCTCACCGAGACCGGCCGCTCCCTCGCCGAGCACGTCGCCACCCATGGCGAGCTGCGGCTGGGAAACACGGCGGCCTTGCTCGACGAGGTCGACCGCAGCGGCCTGCTCGGCCGGGGCGGGGCCGGCTTCCCGACCGGGCGCAAGCTGCGGACGGTCGCGGCCGGCAGCCGGTCCGTCGTCCTCGGCAACGGCTGTGAGGGCGAGCCCGCGAGCGGCAAGGACCGCCGCCTCATGCAGGCGCATCCGCACCTGGTCCTCGACGGGCTGCAGACGGCCGCGCATGCCGTCGGCGCCCGCGAGGCGCACCTGGCCGTGCACGTCGACAGCCCCACCCTGGCCATCCTCGGCAAGGCCTTGACCGAGCGGCACGACCTGGTCCGCACCACCTTGCACGAGGTCCCGGTGCGTTACGTCGCGAGCGAGGAGTCGGCTCTCGTCAACCTCGTGAACACGGGAATTGCGAAGCCGACGTTCACCCCGCCGCGGCCGTTCGAGCAGGGCGTCGGCAAGCGCCCCACCGCCATCAACAACGTCGAGACCCTCGCCCACCTGGGCCTGATCGCCCGCCACGGAGCGGAGTGGTTCCGGGAGGTCGGTGACCCGGAAGAGCCTGGCACTGCGCTGGTCACGGTCAATGGCACCGTCGTCGAAGTCCCGACCGGTACGCCGGTGCGTCACCTGCTCGGGCCGCTGAACGACCTGCAGGCCGTCCTCGTCGGCGGCTACTTCGGCACCTGGATCGCAGCCGCCCAGGTCCACGACCTGACGCTGACCCACCGCGACCTGCGGGCCGCCGGCGGGGCCCTCGGTGCGGGCATCGTGCTGAGCCTGCCGGTCGGGTCCTGCGGGCTGCTCGAGACCTCGCGCGTCGCGACCTACCTCGCGGCCCAGAACGCCGGCCAGTGCGGACCCTGCTTCAACGGGCTGCCCGCCATCGCGGCCGCCGTACGCGCCCTTGCCCTGGGTCCGTGGCACGACAAGCAGATGGCTCACCTCGACCGCTGGCTAGGGATCGTGCCGGGTCGGGGTGCGTGCCGACATCCTGACGGAGCGGTCCGCTTCGTCTTGTCGGCGCTGTCGGTCTTCGCCAAGGACGTCGGACGGCACCGCTCCGGGCACCCGTGCTCCGGAATCCAGCGGCCCCCGGTGCTGCCGGTATGAGGGTGCGCGTCAACCCCATCGACTGCACCGCGCACGGGCTGTGCGCCGAGCTGCTACCGGAGTGGATCTCGCTCGACGAGTGGGGCTACCCGGTCATCGATGACCAGATCGTGCCCGCACAGCTCGTCAAGAACGCCCGCCGTGCCGCTGCCGCCTGCCCCACCTTGGCGCTCCGTCTCCAGCAGGACTGAGCCTCACAGCAGACGCTCAGCTCGCGTTCAGGGTTCTTTACGGCTCAGCGGGCACATTGGGACAATGCAC
Source organism: Frankiales bacterium (assembly GCA_025352005.1). Lineage (GTDB taxonomy): Bacteria > Actinomycetota > Actinomycetes > Mycobacteriales > SCTD01 > RYN-111. The sequence goes on along the minus strand of JANXUE010000226.1, from coordinate 51 downwards.
CACAACGCACCTCCCAGCGACGGCCCCCGTGGTGTGCACCGAAGCAACACC
>JANXUE010000162.1 GCA_025352005.1 Frankiales bacterium | reverse complement strand
TGATGGCCAAGGGCGATTTGACGACGCCTGAACTACTGGCCAATTTGAATGACATGAAGGCCCTGGCGGAGTCCGGCGATTTGTCTGTTGCCGAGTCTCTGGCGATTGCAACGCAATTCGCCAACCATGCGCAGCACGAAGTGGCTGAGGCTGCCCTGACCGTGATCAGCGGTGTGGAGTTGATGCTCGAACCCTCACAACGCGAAGCCTATGCGCGTGTCTGGCAATCGGCCTTTGGGAAACGGGCACGCCAATTGGGCTTGCTGGACCAGCCGCAAGACAGCCCGGACGACCGGGCCATGCGGGCCAAATGGGTCTCGCGCTACATCGCCCTCAGTGCCGACAGCGAATTGACTGCGCAGGCCACCAGCCTGGCGCAGCAATGGCTCAAGGACCGCAAGAGTTTGTCGTCGGCCAACCGTGGCCTGGTGTTGCGCGCCGCGGCCTACCATGGCGACCGCGCCTTCTTTGACGCGTTGACGGCCGCTGCTGTCGGCAATACCGACCGCCGCGAACGTTCGGACATCTACGCTGCGCTGTCCAGCTTCCGTGCGCCAGAGCTCGCGCAGGCCGCGCGCGACCTGTGGCTGTCACCTGACCATGACATCCGTGAGCTGATGGCAGCGGCCCGCACACGTGGCCGTGCCGAAGCTCTGCGGGAAGGCATGCTGAGCTTTGTGACTACCCGTTTTGACGCCATTGCCGCCAAGCTGCCCAAGGATGCGCCCATGCGTTTTCCGCAGATGTTTGACAGCGCCTGCAGTGCCAAAGAGGCGGACCAGGTAGAAGCGTTTTTCACGCCGCTGACCAAGACCTATACGGGCTTGAACAAGACGCTGGCGCAGTCGCTGGAGTCGGTACGCGTCTGTGCGCACTACCGCGATGCGCAGCACGCCAGCCTGCAGTCGTATTTGAACCAGTTCTGATCTGGTTCGTGGTGTTTAGCAGCGGTGCAACGCCGCTGCTAAAACAGGCATGGTTCGCGTAACGTCAGCGCGGCCATTGCAAAAAGCCTACAGTAGCCGAATACAGTCTGTCGCGCGTTGTGACGGTATTGGCCCTCGACTTGCAATGCAAGCGCGTCACGGCTGGCGTCGTCGGAGCCGAAGGGCACGAGGTCGTCGTCGTGGAACGTGACGCCCCAGGCACCGAGCTCTGCCAGGCGGTGCACCGACTCGACCGGGTCGATCGGCGCCCGCGTCGCGTCACCGAACGGGTCCCTGGCCTGCCAGCCGACGGTCCACAGACCAAAGGTGAACTTGTCCTCGGGGCGGGGCGACAGCGACATTGCGAGCCTCCTACGGCATTTGTTGACCCATTGAACTTATGCTGGGCAGATGCCAGCGTCAAGGAGCGCCACCAGCCTCGGACCAGGACTCCCGGCCCGGCAGCAGTCCCTGCGCGACCACAACCTGGCACTGGCGCTGCGCGTCGTCTCGGACGCCGGCGGCCCGGTCTCCCGGGCGCAGATCGCTGGCGCCACCGGGCTGACCCGCGCCACAGCCTCCACCCTGGTGGAGCTCCTGCTGGCCGGTGGCCTGCTGACGGAGACGGCGCTCCTGACCGCCCCGGGCAGCGGCCGGCCTGCCGTGGGACTTGCCCTGGCCCCCGGGGGTTTCGGTGGCCTTGGCCTTGAGGTCAACGTCGACTACCTGGCGGTGACGGTCGTCGACCTCACCGGCGAGGTCGTGCTGCGAGAAGTCCTCGACGGTGACCAGCGGGGCCGTTCGCCTGACGTCGTCCTGAAGGCCGCGGCACGACTTGCCGCCTCCGCACTGGCGACGGCCCACGGGCGTGGGCTCCGCGTGGCCGGCACCGCCGTGTCCGTGCCCGGGCTGGTCCGCGACGGACGCCACGTCCGTGCCCCCAACCTCGGCTGGTACGCCGTGGACGTGCTGGCGGCCCTGCGGCGCAACCCGTCGGTGGCAGCCCTGGACCTGAGCATCGACAACGAGGCCAACGACGCCGCTCGCAGCGAGGTCACCGCTGAGCTGCGCAGCTTCCTGTTCGTCTCCGGGGAGATCGGCGTCGGCGCGGGCATCGTCCTCGACGGCGTCCTGTTCCGAGGCACCCGCGGCTGGGCGGGAGAGCTAGGCCACGTCAGCGTCGACCCGGCCGGCCCCCGCTGTCGCTGTGGCGCGCAGGGCTGCCTGGAGGTCGTCGCCGGCCTGGAGGCAGTCACCCGGGCGGCCGGCCTGACGCCCACCCAAGGGCTTCCGCACGGCGTGGCGCTGACGGCTGCCGCCGAGGCGGGCGACGGCGCCACGCTGGCCGCGCTCGAGGCCGCAGCCAGGGCGCTGGCCACCGCGATCGGCGGAGCACTCCACCTGCTCGACGTCGGTACGGTCGTACTGGGCGGCGCCTACGCGCGACTTGCGCCCTGGTTGGTCCCGACCCTCAGCCGATGCCTGCAGGAGCGGTTGCTCTGGTCCAGCTGGGAAGGGCCAATCGTGCGGCCCGCTGCCCAGGGCGCCGAGGCCGCGAGCCTGGGTGGTGCACGCTCAGTAGTCGCGCGACTGCTCTCCGAACCGGAACGCTGGCTCGTAACCTGATTGTTACGGAGTAGCGATCAAGAAACGGTCCGGAAACCTTGTGACCTGAGCCACAAGGTTTATATGTTGTAGCGCACAACAAAAGACCGGGGGCCTTGACCTCTCCGGAGCGGACGCATCGCGCAAGCCATCAGGGCTGACGAGTCCGCGGTTTCCAGCCACGAAAGGAACTGCGCATGCGCAAGACCACCCTGCTCGCGATCGCCGGAACCTCGGCGCTCACCATGCTTCTCGCCGGTTGCGGTAGCTCGAGCACGAAGAAGGCCGACAACGCCGGGGCCGGCGCCAAGTCCGGCAAGGTCGGGGTCATCCTGCCCGACGCCACCACGTCCCCGCGCTGGGAGGCCAACGATCGCCCGCTGCTGGCCGCGTCCTTCAAGACCGCCGGCATCACCGCCGACATCCAGAACGCCAACGGCGACAAGTCGAAGTTCGGCACCATCTGCGACGGCATGATCAACGCAAGCGTCAACGTCCTGCTGATCGTCAACCTCGACAGCGACTCCGGTTCCGCCTGCCTCAAGAAGGCACAGGCGGCCGGCATCAAGACGATCGACTACGACCGCCTCACCCTCGGTGGCGGCGCGTCGTACTACGTCTCGTTCGACAACGTTGCGGTCGGTGGCCTCATGGCCACAGGGATCGAGAAGTGCCTCACCGACGCGGGCAAGACCAAGGCCAACCTCGTCCTCATCGACGGCGACCCGACCGACAACAACGCCGCCCTGTTCAAGAAGGGCTACGTCGACGGACTCAAGGCCAAGGTCGACTCCGGTGACTACAAGATCGTCGGTGACCAGACCGGCAAGTGGGACGCCAACGTCGCTGGCACCGCCTTCGAGCAGCTCTACACCGCTCAGGGCGGCAAGATCGATGGCGTCGTCTCGGCCAACGACACGATGGCCGGCGGCATCATCGCCCGCCTCAAGGCCAACAAGCTCAACGGCAAGGTGCCGGTCACGGGTCAGGATGCGAGCGTCGCGGGCCTGCAGGCCATCCTTTCCGGCGACCAGTGCATGACGGTCTACAAGGCCATCAAGGCCGAGGCCGACGCTGCCGCCTCGCTGGCGATCGCGCTCATCAAAGGCACCGATGCCACGGGCATTGCCAAGGGCTCGGTCATGGACACAGTCCTGAAGAAGGAGGTCCCGTCCGCGCTCGAAGTGCCGGTCGCGATCTACAAGGACACCGTGAAAACCGTCATCGACGACGGTTTCCAGAAGGCCGCTGACGTCTGCACCGCCGACTTCGCGGCTGCGTGCAAGAAGGCGGGCATCTCCTAGCACCCACCCGCTGGTGGCCTGGGTGCTTTCGTCCGGGCCACCAGCGGGTACCCGCTTCAGTACCCCCCGCGGTGATCCCGCGACCAAGCAGGCAGGACGGCGATGACGCGATGACGAGCATGAGCAAGGCCCCCCTCGAGACCGAGCTCGGGGCCGGCGTCGCGCCGCTGCTCTCGCTGCGCGGCGTCAACAAGAGCTTCGGTGCCGTCCAGGTACTGGAGGAGGTCGACCTCGACGTCTTTCCCGGTCAGGTGACCGCCCTCGTGGGAGACAACGGCGCCGGCAAGAGCACCCTCATCAAGGGCGTCGCGGGGATCTACGGCTTCGACGACGGTCAGTACACCTTCGACGGGCACGGCGTCACCGTCACCAACCCCAAGCAGGCCAACGCGCTCGGCATCGAGGTCGTCTACCAGGACCTTGCCCTGTGCGACAACCTCGACATCGTCCACAACCTGTTCCTCGGCCGTGAGCTGACCAAGGGCGGACGCCTCGACGAGGCCACCATGGAGCGGCGCGCCAAGGAGACTCTCGCCAGCCTGTCGGTCCGCACCGTGAAGTCGATCCGGCAGCAGGTCGCCAGCCTGTCCGGCGGGCAGCGGCAGACCGTCGCCATCGCCCGCTCCGTCCTGTGGAACTCCAAGCTCGTCATCCTCGACGAGCCGACCGCCGCGCTGGGTGTCGCCCAGACCGAGCAGGTCCTCAAGCTGGTCCGCCGCCTCGCGGACCACGGCCTGGCCGTCGTGCTCATCAGCCACAACCTCAACGACGTCTTCGAGGTCGCCGACAACATTTCGGTGCTGTACCTCGGACGGATGGCCGCCCAAGTCCGCTCCCAGGCTGTCACCCGCAACCAGGTGGTCGAGCTCATCACCTCCGGTCACAGCGGCGACCTCGGTACGAAGGCAGCGGACAGCCTCGCCACCCGACCAGGCGGTCATACCGCCACGCTCAACGCGGAGGAGGCGTCATGACCACGGTCCTGACCCCCGACGAGGTACAGACCGGGACCGAGGAGCCGTCGGTTCGTGACGCCATCGCCGACTACATTGCCCGCGTTCGCGGCGGTGACGTCGGTGCCCTTCCCGCCGTACTCGGCCTGGTCGTGCTCACGATCGTCTTCACGATCTTGCGGCCCTCGACCTTCACGAACTCCTTCAACTTCGCCAACCCGATCCACCAGAGCGCCGCCCTGATCGTGCTCGCCATGGGTCTGATCTTCGTGCTGCTCCTCGGCGAGATCGACCTCTCGGCCGGTTACACGGCCGGCACCGCCGCAGCCGTCATGGGCATCCAGCTCACCCGCGACGGCCACCCGTGGTACGTCGCGGTCCTCGCCGGCCTTGTCACCGGTTCGGTGATCGGCGCGGCGATTGGCCTGCTTGTCTCCCGGCTCGGGATCCCCTCGTTCGTCGTCACCCTCGCGGCCTTCCTGGGCCTGCAGGGTGTCCTGCTCAAGCTCATCGGTGAAGGCGGCACCATCTCGATCCGCGACAAGACGCTCCTCGCCCTCAACAACAACAACCTTCCCCTGTGGGCTGGCTGGCTGCTGTTCGCCGCCATCATCGGCGGCTACGCGGGGGTCTCGCTCAGCCGGGCGACGGCCCGTCGCAAGGGCGGCCTGCAGGCAGACGCCTTCGGTGTGGTGCTCGGCAAGGTGGCCGTGTTGGCCGTCCTGCTCGGCGCTGCTACCGCCTATCTGAGCCGTGAGCGCAGCCGCAACACCGCGGTCACCTCCATCAAGGGCGTCCCCGAGGTCGTGCTGCTGCTCATCATCTTGCTGGTGATCCTGAACTTCCTGCTCGGCCGGACGGCCTTCGGGCGGCACGTCTATGCCGTCGGCGGCAACTCCGAGGCGGCGCGGCGTTCGGGCATCAACGTCCAGCGCGTCAAGCTCACCTGCTTCATGCTCTGCTCCACTCTCGCTGCCACCGCCGGTTTCCTACTCGCCAGCTACGACAACTCCATCTCCCCCAAGACCGGTGGCTCGGATACGTTGCTGTACGGCGTGGGGGCGGCCGTCATCGGCGGGACGAGCCTGTTCGGTGGCAAGGGGAAGATGACCGACGCTGTCCTCGGCGGCCTGGTGATCACCATCATCATCAATGGGATGGGCCTGCTGAACCAAGAGTCCTCGGTGGTCTACATCGTGACCGGAGCGGTCCTCCTGGTCGCCGCCAGCGTCGATGCCATCTCCCGCCGACGAGCCGCCGCCACCGGTCGTGTCTAGGCCCGGCGGACCGATTCTCTTGGTGGACCGCCCGGCTCCGGCCACGCAGGACGAGGTGCGTCGGCACAACCTCGCCAGCCTGCTCCAGCTCGTGCATGTGCGGGGTGCCACCTCGAGGGCCGACCTCACCTTGCTCACCGGCCTCAACCGCAGCACGGTCAAGGCACTCACCGAGGAGCTCGCCCAGGCCGGTCTGGTCCGCGAGTCCGCCCCCGTGGGTCGCGGCGGTGCCGGTCGGCCCTCGATCACCGTCGAGCCAGAGTCCGAGCTGGTCTACGTCCTGGCCCTCGACATCGGCGTGGAGCACCTGACCGCAGTCCGGGTCGGGCTGGGGGGCGTGGTGCTTGACCGGCACGAGCTCCGGCAGACCCCCAAGGACTACGACGTACGCCGGACCCTGCGCCGTCTCGACCGGCTGACCACCAAAGTCCTCAGCGAAGCTCCGCCCGATGCCCGCTGCGTCGGCATCGGCGTGGGGGTCTGCGGTGTGGTCAGCGCCGACGACGGCCTGGTGCGCTTCGCCCCCAACCTCGGATGGGTCGACGTCCCGATCCGCGACCTGCTTGCCGAGGTGCTCGACTCGCGCCTGCGGATCGAGGTGGGCAACGACGGTGACCTCGGTGCGCGGGCCGAGCACCTACGTGGAGCGGCTGTCGGTCTGTCCGACGTCGTCTACGTGTCCGGGGGTGTCGGTGTCGGCGGCGGCATCATCCTGGGCGGTCGGCCGGTGCGCGGCTTTGGCGGCTACGGCGGCGAGGTCGGCCACATGAGCATCGACCCCAGGGGGCATAGCTGCCGCTGCGGCCGCCGGGGTTGCTGGGAGACCGCTGTCGGCGACCAGGCAGTGCTGCTCGCCACCGGCGCCCCAGCCGGCACCACTCTCGAGCAGGTGCTGGAGGCCTACGTCAGCGGCGAGCGCTGGCCCCAGGCCGGGATGTACCAGGTCGCCCTTGCGCTCAGCGTCGGCGTCGTCAACCTTGTCAACATCTTCAACCCGCAGATGGTCCTGTTCGGTGGCTCGGTCCGGCACATTTACCGAGCCACCCAGCCGGTCGTACATGAAGCCCTGAAGCAGGCGCTTTCCGCTCCGGGTGAGCAGGTCCGCCTCGGGCAGGCCGGCCTGGGTGACGACTCGATCGCCATCGGCGCAGCAGAGCTCGCCTTCGACCAGCTCCTCTCCGACCCCCTGGGTGCGCTGAGCCGGCTGCCCGACCTGATGGGGGCACCGGCGTGACCGACCTGCCATCGTGACCCTCGTCGCGGGAGTGGACTCCTCCACGCAGTCGACCAAAGTCGTGGTCTGCGACGCCGACACCGGAGCCGTCGTTCGACAGGGGCATGCCCCCCATCCCGAGGGCACCGAGGTCGACCCCGAGCTGTGGTGGGAGGCCCTCGAGACCGCCTGCGCAGCAGGGCTTCTCGACGGGGTGAGCGCGCTGTCGGTGGCCGGTCAGCAGCACGGGATGGTCCTGCTCGACGAGACCCAGCGGGTCGTCCGGCCCGCTTTGTTGTGGAACGACGTCCGTTCCGCCGGGGCCGCCCGCGACCTCGTACGCGAGCTCGGCGGTGCCGCCCCTTGGGCCGAGGCCGTCGGCGTCGTACCGGTGGCGAGCTTCACCGTGACGAAGCTGCGCTGGACAGCGGAGCACGACCCGACAGCGGCAGCCCGGGCCGCCTCTGTCGTGCTCCCGCACGACTACCTCACCTCGCGGCTGCTGTGCTCCTCGGCGCTGGTCACCGACCGAGGAGACGCCTCCGGCACCGGTTACTGGTCGTCAGCAGCCGGCGCGTACCGGCCGGACCTGCTGGTCCGAGCCTTTGGCCGTGAGCTGCTGACGCCGCGGGTGCTCGGGCCGCAAGAGGTTGCGGGCGAGACCAGCGAAGGGATCGTCGTGGCCGCCGGCACCGGCGACAACATGGGCGCCGCCCTCGGCCTGGACGCCCAGCACGGCGACGTGGTCGTGTCGATCGGCACCAGCGGTACCGCCTTTGCGGTCCACGACCTGCCGGTCAGCGACCCCTCGGGCACCGTGGCCGGTTTCGCCGACGCCAGCGGCAAGTTCCTGCCGCTGGTCGCCACGCTCAACGCCGCCAGGGTGCTCGTCGCCACGGCGCGACTGCTCGGCACCGACCTCGCCGGACTCGACGACCTGGCCCTCGCCGCCGCCCCCGGTGCGGCGGGGCTGGTGCTGCTCCCCTACCTCGACGGCGAGCGCACGCCGGACCTGCCTGATGCCACCGGCACGCTGCGGGGTCTGACACGGACGTCGATGACCCCTGCCAACCTCGCGCGCGCCGCCGTCGAGGGAGTGCTGTGCGGCTTGGCAGATGCCGTGGATGCGCTGCGGTTGCTGGGGATCACACCCCGACGCGTCCTGCTCATCGGCGGCGGGGCACGCTCCCGCGCCGTCCGGGCTGTAGCGCCGGCGCTGTTGGGTGTGCCCGTGGTCGTGCCTGAGCCCGAGGAGTACGTCGCGCGGGGAGCCGCTCGGCAGGCGGCCTGGGCGCTGCGCCCCGGCACGCCACCGAACTGGGACCTGCCTCTGGCGTCCACGCACGAGGCCGACCCGCAGCCGCAGGTCCGCGCGGCCTATGCCGCGGCCCGCGACCTGGACGTGGTGCGGTCGTGACGCTCGGCTGGGGAGTGGCCGCCACCGGCCGCATTGCCCGCGACGTGGGGGGCGTGATCGCCGGGCACCCACGGATGCGGGTCGCAGCGGTGGGCTCCCGCGACCTCGCTCGGGCACGGGCGCTGGCGGCCGACCTCGGCGGCACCGGCTACGGCTCCTACGCCGAGCTGATCGCGGATCCCGAGGTCGAGGCGGTCTACGTCGCCACTCCGCACGCTCGGCATGCCGAGGTCATCGGGCTCGCCCTCGACGCCGGCAAGGCCGTCCTGTGCGAGAAGCCGATGACCCACCGGCTGGCAGAGACCGAGCGGCTCGCAGCCCTGGCCGACGAGCGCGGTGTGTTCCTCATGGAGGGCATGTGGATGCGCTTCAACCCGCTCGTCCAGCTGCTTGCTGCCCGTGTCGCCGGTGGCCAGCTGGGTGAGATTCGCTCCGTGCAGGCCTCTCTCGGGTTCATGGCGCCGGACGACCCGCAGCACCGGCTGTGGAACCCCGACCTCGGTGGGGGAGCCCTGCTCGACCTGGGCGTCTACGCCATCGACCTGGCCCGCCTTCTGCTCGGCGAACCCGAGCGGATCGAGGCCGTCGGGTCGCTGCACGCCACCGGCGTCGACGCCGAGTCCAGCGTCCGCTTGAGTTTCCCGGGCGGATCACATGCCCTGCTGGGGATGTCGCTGGTCTCCCGCGTTCCGACCCGAGCTGTTGTCGTGGGCTCGAGAGGCTACGCCGAGCTCGGGCCGACGTTCTACGCACCGACGAGCCTGCACCTCGACGTTGACGGCGCAGACCCCGAGGACCACCTCATCGAGGACCGGCAGGCGGGTTTCGTCGGCGAGCTGGAGGAGGTTGCCCGGTGTCTTCAGGCAGGACTGGGCCAGAGCCCCGTGCTGCCTCTTGCCGAGACGGTAGCGACGATGCGCGTCCTGGACGTCTGCGCCCGACAGCTCCGTGTCTGAGCCGGAGCCACCGGTCGTCACGGTCACCGACCCAACCCGACCGGCGGGCCCCGTCGTCGCGGTCGTCTCCGCTCCCCGGCGGCCCTGGAGCCCCCGCGCCAAGCGCCTCACCTCGATCGTCACCGCCTTCGTGCTGCTGACCCTGACGGCCCTGCTCTTCCTGCGCAACCACCGGCAGGTGGAAGTGTCCGCGGAGGCCAGAGGCGTGCACCTGCGGCTGGGCTCCGCTGTCGCGGTGGGCACGGCCGAGGGGGTGCCCGGGGCGGAGGTCCAAACCGTGCAGCTCAGCATCGACGTCGCCAACGCCAGTGCCTTCGGGGTGCGGTTCGTCAGCAACCAGGTCGACGGTGGCACCCGGGCGCTCGAGCTGCCCAGCCGGGTCGCCCCCGGTGGCAGCCGCCGACTGCTCGTCCAGTGGCCGGTGCGCTGCGCCGAGATCGGGGCGGTGAGAGGGCCGCAGGCGCTCCTCGTGGCCGTACGCGGGCCACGGGCGGAGCACGTCGTCACGCTGTCACTGCTGCCTCTGGTCGCGCTCTTCCACACCACCGCGACGGACCTGTGCGCCGTCCTGCTTCCCGGAGGCACCCGATGACCCGCGTCGCACTGCTCGGCTACGGCCTGGCCGGTCGCGTCATCCACCGACCCGTGCTGCAGGCCGTCCCCGACCTTGAGATCACGCACGTCGTCACAGCCGCCCCTGAGCGCGTGGTGCAGGCCCGACACGACCTCCCGGCAGCGCGAGTGCTCCCCAGCGCCGAAGTCCTCTGGGACCGTCACGCCGAGTTCGATGTCGTCGTCGTCGCCACCACCAACCCCTCGCACGTCCCGCTCGCCACCCGCTCCCTGCAGCTCGGCAAGCTGACGGTCGTCGACAAGCCGCTCGCGATCACCACCGCCGAGGCGGCCGCGCTCGTGGCCCTGTCGGACAGCAGCGGCGTCCCCCTGACCGTCTTCCAGAACCGCCGTTGGGACACCGACACCCTCACGGCGGCCGCCCTGCTGCGGGCGGGGACGCTCGGTGCGGTGGTCCGGCTGGAGTCACGCTTCACCCGCTTCCGCCCGCAGGTCATCGACCGCTGGCGGGAGGACGCGTCCGCCGGCGGTGGCGTCCTGCTCGACCTCGGGTCGCACGTGGTGGACCAAGCCCTGCACCTGCTCGGGCCCGCGGTCGACGTCTACGCCGAGGTCGACACCCGCCGGGCGGGCGGCCGGGCCGATGACGACTGCTTCCTGGCCCTCACGCACGCCTCCGGCACCCGCTCCCACCTCTGGGCGTCGATGAGTGCGCCCTGGGCCGGACCGCGGCTGGTCCTGCAGGGGACGGCCGCCGGCTGGTCGAAGAACGGGCTGGACGGGCAGGAGGACGCGCAGCGGGCCGGCACCGCCCCCGCACCGGAGCCTGACGGGCTCCTGTGGACCCCGGAGGGCGCCCGTCCCTACCCGAGCCTGCCTGGGGACTGGGCGGCGTTCTACCGAGGCGTGGCAGCCACCGCGACGACGGGCAGCGCCGTACCAGTGGACCCGCACGAGGCGGTGCAGGTCCTGCGGGTCCTCGATGCAGCCAGGGAGTCCTCGGCGACGCGGACCGTCGTACAGCTGTGAGCTAACCAGCCGCTGCCAGGCTGGCCCCGATCTCGGCGAGCTCCGCCGCACTGCCCTGGACCTTGGGCCCGGTGAACCACTTGCGGGCTGACAGCCACCACGTCGCCGTCGCGTGGCCGATACACACAACCGTCCCATCGCGGTGCTTTCACGTACCGACAGGTGCCGCAAGGGCCGTCGCTGAGTCCCAGCGGGTGCAACGACACCTACGTGCGGACCTGCGTCACACTGTCTGCTGCGCAGGAGATTCCGACCCTTGCCGAGCTACTTCAGCAGGGCCCGGGCCATCACGATGCGCTGGATCTGGTTGGTGCCCTCGTAGATCTGGGTGATCTTCGCGTCGCGCATCATCCGCTCCACCGGGAAGTCACGGGTGTAGCCGTAGCCACCGAAAAGCTGGACCGCATCGGTCGTCACGGACATCGCGGTGTCGGAGGCGAAGCACTTCGAGGCGCTGGACAGGAACGTCAGGTCCTTGTCACCGCGCTCCGCGGAGGCGTTGGCGGCATAGACGAGGTGGCGTGCGGCTTCGACCTTCATGCCCATGTCGGCCAGCATGAACTGCACGCCCTGGAACTCCGCGACGGCCTTGCCGAACTGCTTGCGCTCCTTGACATAGGCGATCGCCGCGTCAAGGGCGCCCTGCGCGATGCCGACGGCCTGCGCACCGATCATCGAGCGGGTGTGATCGAGAGTCTTGAGCGCGGTGATGAAACCCTCGCCCTCCTCACCGATGATCCGGTCGGCCGGGATCCGACAGTCCTCCATGTAGATCTCGCAGGTAGGGCTGCCCTTGATGCCGAGCTTGCGTTCCTTGGTACCGACGCTGAAGCCGGGGTCGTCGGCGTGCACGACGAAGGCGCTGATCCCCTTGGCGCCCTTGGACGGGTCGGTGCTCGCCATGACCGCGAAGTGGGTGTTGACGCTGGCCCCGGTAATCCAGCACTTGGTGCCGTTGAGGACCCAGCTGTCACCGTCGCGGACGGCGCGGGTGCGCATCGCCGCAGCGTCCGAACCGGCTTCGCGCTCGGACAGTGCGTAGGAGAACGTCGCCTCGCCGGCCGCGACCTGCGGGAGGTAGGTCTTCTTCAGCGCGTCCGACCCGCTCAGGATCAGGCCCATGGTGCCGAGCTTGTTGCCTGCCACGATCAGGGAGCTCGAGGCACAGGCCCGGGCGATCTCCTCGACCACGATGCTGTGCGCGATCCGGTCGGCGCCGGCTCCGCCGTACTCCTCGGGAACGTGGATCGCGAGCAGGTCCGCCTTCTTCAGTGCCTCGTGGACATCCCACGGGTACTCCGCCGTCTCGTCGATCTCCGCCGCCCGTGGCGCGATCTTGTCGTCAGCGAGCTCGCGGACCGCTTGGCGGAGCAGCTGGTGCTCCTCGGTGAGACCGTAGAGGGAGTAGGAGGAATCGGCTGTGCCCATACCCGTTATCTTAGGGAAAAGTCCGCACATCGGCCCCCGCTAGCCTTGCCGGATGACTGAGCGCCCCCGTCTGACCGTGATCGGCACCGGCTACCTCGGTGCGACCCATGCCGTGTGCATGGCCGAGCTCGGCTTCGAGGTCCTCGGCCTCGACGTCGACGTGGCGAAGGTGGAGGCCTTGCAGTCCGGCAAGGTGCCGTTCTTCGAGCCCGGTCTGCCGGAGCTGCTGCAGAAGAACCTCGATACCGGCCGGTTGCGCTTCACGACGTCCTTCGAGGAGGTCGGGGCGTTCGGTGACGTGCACTTCCTGTGCGTCGGGACGCCGCAGAAGAAGGGCGAGTACGCCGCGGACATGACCTACGTCGACGCGGCGTTCCGGTCTCTCGTGCCGCACCTGCGCAACGGTGCGCTGGTCGTGGGCAAGTCCACCGTCCCAGCCGGTACGGCGGAGCGGCTGGCAGAGGAGCTGGCCACGACGGTCACCGCGAGCGGGGTGGAGCTGGCGTGGAACCCGGAGTTCCTGCGGGAGGGCTTCGCCATCGAGGACACCCTGACGCCGGACCGGATGGTGTTCGGAGTCCGGTCGGAGCAGGCCGAGGCCAAGCTCCGGGCCGCGTTCGCGCCGGTGATCGACCTGCCGACCCCGGTGGTGGTGACCGACTTCGCAACCGCCCAGCTGGTCAAGGTCGCGGCCAACGCCTTCCTGGCGACCAAGATCTCATTCATCAACGCGATGGCCGAGGTGTGCGAGGCCACCGGCGGGGACGTTAAGAAGCTGTCCGAGGCCCTGAGCCACGACACTCGGATCGGGGGGCGGTTCCTGCACGCCGGCCTCGGCTTCGGGGGCGGCTGCCTCCCCAAGGACATCCGGGCGTTCATGGCCCGCGCAGGCGAGCTCGGCGTCGATCAGGCGCTGTCTTTCCTGAAGGAGGTCGACGCGATCAATCTGCGGCGTCGCGCCCGGATGGTCGACCTGGCCCGCGAGTCCCTCGGCGGGTCGTTCGCCGGCACCCGCGTCGCGATCCTGGGTGCCGCGTTTAAGCCCAACAGCGACGACATCCGCGATTCGCCCGCCCTCGACGTCGCTGCCTCGATCCAGCAGCAGGGTGCAGCGGTGGCGCTCTACGACCCGGCCGCCATGGAGAACGCCGCGCGCATCCACCCCGAGATCGGCTATCGCGAGTCCGCCGTCGAGGCCGCCCGTGGTGCCGACATCGTGCTCCACCTGACGGAGTGGAAAGAGTTCCGCACGATGGACCCGTCCGCACTCTCCGAGGTGGTCGCCCACAAGCGCATCGTCGATGGCCGCAACGCCCTCGACCCGGTGCTCTGGCGCGAGGCCGGCTGGAGTTATCGCGCCCTCGGCCGTCCGTGACACGCCTGCGTAAGTAGGGCTACTCACGCGCGGCAGGGATCTCCCAGGGCACTGTTCGTGCCATGAGCACCTCCAATCACGGCAACGGTCACAGCAACAGCACGCTGCGCTGCCCCGACTGCCAGGCGACGCTGTCCGGCGGACCCACGTGTACAGCCTGCGGACTGTCGCTGACCGGACCGGTGGCCGGCCGGCTGTGGGTCGTCGACCAGCGCCTCGAAGCCCTCGACAGCGAGCGCACCTTGCTGCTCAGCGAGCGGGGACCGTTGCTTGCCGCGCTCCGGTCCGGCGACAGCCCGACTCTGTGGCAAACGCCTGCTTCCGGCACTGTCGGGCCGACACCGACCGTCCTCCCCGCGAGGGTGGCCAGGCCGCGCAAGGAGACCACTCCCGCGCAGGTCCAGAACACCCTGCTGACCCTGGGCGCGCTGCTGCTCGCCCTCGCCGGCGTCGTGTTCGCCGCAGTGACCTACCGGCACCTGGGTGTCGTGGGTCGCGCCCTCGTCCTGCTCACCCTGACCGGTGCGGCGGCCGCCGCGCCGGTCGTGCTGCTGCGCCGCGGGCTCACGGCCAGCGCGGAGGCCCTGGCGGGCGTAGCCCTGACGCTCGGCACCCTCGACGCCTGGGCCCTCCAGCGAGCTGGCCTCGCGGGCAGCCTCGACGACCGCACCTACGCCGCGGTCGCCACCGCCGTCCTCGCCGTGGGGGCCGGGCTGCATGCCTCGGCGGTCCGGGTTCGGGTGTCGCAGCTCGGTGCAGCGGTCTTCGCGCAGCTGCCCGTCGTGCTCGTCCTGGCCCGCACCGAGGCCTCGCTGCCCGTCATCGCGGTGACCCTCGCAGGACTGGGCGCGCTGGACGTGGCCGTCGCGAGCCACCAGCGCACGCCCTCCCTGCTCAGGTCCACCACGTCGGCCCTCGCCGGCCTCGCCGTCCTCGGCTCGCTCGGGGCATCGGTGCTCGCAGTTCACGACCACCAGGCCGCCGCCGGAGCCGGCCTGCTCGCCCTGGCCGCCATCGCCGCCCTGGCTGCGGCCAGGACGAAGGACATCCCCGCCTTCGGCGTCCTCGCCGCCCTGGTCGCACCGCTGACCGCTGCCGCCGTCTGGGCCACCGTCCGGCCACACCTGCCCGAGAACCAGCTCCCCCTGGTGGTCCTCGCTGCAGCCCTCGTCGCCGTGATGGCCAGCGCCCTGCTCCCCCGACCCCGCCGCGAGGGGCCGGTCCTCGGCGCCCTGTTGGTTGCGGTCGCCGGACTGCTGCTGGTGGCGGAGCCGATCGCCCTTGCGGCGGGCCCTCTCACCTGGCTCGCGCACCCCTGGACCCTGACGGCCGACACCGCGCGCCAGGCCGTCTCGGTCCACAACGCCTGGGGCGGCGGGCTCGGCACCTTGGTGGTCGCCGTCGCGGCGGCCGGCTGCGCCGTCGGTGCCGGCCTGGTCCTGGACCGGGTCAAGCAGTCCTTCGCGCCGGCCGGAGCGCTCCTCCTGCTGGCCGGACTGCTCGTCCCGCTGGGCCTCAACACCAGCTACCCGGTTGCCCTGGCGGTCCTGCTCGCGACCGCAGCGGCCCTCGGGCTCGCGGCCGCCTTCGCGAAGGACACGGTCCGGGTCGCGCTGGCCGGGGCGTCGACCACACTGGCCGTCTACGCGGCGGTGTGGTCCGTGGCTGACCGGTCGGCGAGCCTGACGGTCCTGCCCGTCGCGGCCATCCTCGTCGCCCTGCTCGCAGTCCGGCTGCTTGGCGCCCTCACAGCGGTCGCCGGACTGCTCACCGGGGCGGCCCTCGCGGCGTACGGCGCCGACCGGGACCTCGCCGTCGACCAGGTCGGGGCGCTGTTGCTGGCCGTCCCCGCCGTCTGCGTCGGGCTCACCTTCGTGCTCCGCGGCGCCCAACGGATCGGGCTCGAAGCCACCGCGGGGATCCTGGCGGGCACGGCGGTGCTGCTCGCCGCCGGGGACCCCGGATGGCTGTCCTGGTCGCTCGCCCTGTCGGGGCTGCTGGCGCTGGCGATGGCGGTCCGGCCTGATCGGCGTGCGGTCGGCTTGCTCGGTGGTCTGCTCCTGTCGGCGTCGTCCTGGGTCCGCCTGGCTGATGCGCACGTGGTCTCCCCCGAGCCCTACGTTGCGCCGCTTGCGCTGGTAGCGCTGGTCTTCGGCCACCTTCGACGACGCACACAACCCGAGCTGGGGTCCTTTGCGGCCTACGGTCCGGGGCTGTCGCTGGCGCTGGTGCCCTCGCTGCTGAAGGCCCTCACCGACGGCACCCCGACCCGCGGGTTGCTGCTGCTGGTGGTCGCGCTCGCTGTCGTGATGGTTGGCGCCCGGGACCGGCTGCGCGCTCCCCTCATCCTGGGTGGGCTCGTGGTGGTCCTCGACGGCCTGCACCTGCTCGCGCCGTACGCCTCAGCCCTGCCTCGCTGGACGCTGCTGGCTGGTGCTGGTGCCCTCCTGGTCGGAGTCGGCGCGACCTACGAGCAGCGCCTGCGCGACATGACCCGGCTGCGTGAACGCTACGACACCTGGTCCTAGAGACTGGACGGCATGACGCCCGTCGACCGCCTCCTGTCCCTGGACACCTGGGCGGTCGTCGGCCTGTCCGACGACCGCAGCCGGGCCGCCTGGGAAGTCGCAAAGTTCATACAGGACAAGGGAAAGCGAATCGTCCCTGTGCATCCCTCGGCAGTCACGGTGCATGGCGAGCAGGGCTACCCGACCCTCGCCGACATCCCGTTCGACGTCGACGTCGTTGACTGCTTCATCCGGTCCGCCCTCGTCGGACCGGTGGTCGACAGTGCCATCGCGGCTGGGGCGAAAGGTGTGTGGATGCAGCTCGGTGTCGTCGACCCGCTGGCTGCCGCGCGGGCCACCGCTGCGGGCTTGACCGTCGTCATGGACCGCTGCCCGAAGATCGAGTGGCGAGCATGACCACCTGATGACCCCGCTCCGCCTTCAGAGGCGCAGGCCGGGTCAGCACGAGCACCCAGGGCAGCAGCCGCACCCGGACCCGGCTCAGCTCCTCCGGAAGGAAGTCCACCCCGTCCGGCCTCCCAACAGAGGGGCTCACGTCAGACGGGATTGGAGGGCCGCGTCCTTGGCCCGCGCCTCGTCACCCAGTGCGACCTGGAAATCCCGCATCCGGCCCAGCAGCGCCTCATCAGACGTCGCCAGGATGCGTACGGCGAGCAGGCCGGCGTTGCGGGCTCCGGCGACCGACACGGTGGCGACGGGGACCCCGGCCGGCATCTGCACGATGGACAGCAGCGAGTCCATCCCGTCGAGATACTGAAGCGGCACCGGCACCCCGATCACCGGCAGCGGCGTCATGGACGCAACCATCCCGGGCAGGTGTGCGGCCCCACCGGCGCCGGCGATGACGACCCGCAGACCGCGGTCGGCAGCGGCCGAGGCGTAGTCGAGCATCTCGACGGGCATCCGGTGCGCGGACACGACGTGCACCTCGTGGGGGACGTCGAACTCTTTCAGAGCAAGCGAAGCGGCCTCCATCACGGGCCAGTCGCTGTCGCTGCCCATGATGATCCCGACCATGGGATGCCCCGCCATCGAATGGGTCATTGCGTCCATTCCCCCGTCCTCAGGTAGTGGGCGCCGATCCGGGCCCGGGTGCGCACATCGTCGAGGTCGTCGCCCAGCGCGGTCACGTGCCCGATCTTGCGACCTGGCCGGACCTGCTTGCCGTACAGGTGGACCTTCAGGGCCGGGTCGCGTCCCATCAGCAGGTGCAGCCGTCGGTCGAGGTCGGCGTCGCCGTCACCCCCGAGCAGGTTGGCCATGACGACCCACGGAGCCGTCATGGTCGTCGTACCGAGGGGGTAGTCCAGGACGGCGCGCAGGTGCTGCTCGAACTGCGAGGTGCGCGCCCCCTCGATCGTCCAGTGGCCGCTGTTGTGGGGGCGCATCGCGAGCTCGTTGACGAGCAGCCCGGAGGCCGTCTCGAACAGCTCGACGGCCATCACCCCCACCACGCCGAGGGAGTCCGCGAGCCTGATCGCGAGTGACTGCGCCTCCAGCGCCAGCTCCTCCGACAGGCCCGGCGCGGGGGCGAGCACCTCGACGCAGATCCCGCCGGACTGCACCGTCTCGACGACCGGCCAGACCCCTGCCTGACCGTACGGCGACCGTGCGACGACGGCCGCCAGCTCCCGCAGGAGCGGCACCCGCTGCTCGACGAGCAGACGCACGCCAGAGGCCAGCATGGGCGCGGCCTCCTCCAGCGAGGACACCAACCAGACGCCCTTGCCGTCGTAACCGCCTGTCGCCGCCTTCAGCACAACCGGCCAGCCGTGCGTGTCGGCAAACAAGGACAGGTCGGCGGGCGAGGAGACCGCAGCAAACGGTGGTACCGGCACCCCGAGCGCCAACAGCCGCTCGCGCATCACCAGCTTGTCCTGCGCGTGCAGCAGCGCAGCCGACCCCGGCAGGATGTTCAGCCCCTCCGTCTCCAGGGCGGCGATGAGGGCGCCGGGGACGTGCTCGTGGTCGAACGTCACGACCTCGCACCCGGTCGCGAAGTCGCGAAGGTCCGCGAGCGACTCGTGCGAGCCGACCGTCACGCCCTGGGCGACGAGCGCCGCCGCGTCGTGGCTCGCGTCGGCCAGGACCCGCAGGGACAGTCCGAGGGCGATGGCCGCCTGGTGCGTCATGCGGGACAGCTGACCGCCACCCACCATCCCGACGACGGGCAGCCCCATCGCGCCGCGCACCACGGGCCGGGTGCGCGGGTGCTCCGTGGTCACGCGCGCAAGGCTAGTGGTCAGCCGAGCAGGCGACGGCCGAGCCTCGCGACCGTCTCCTCGTCGACCCCGATCGCCATGGCGAGCCCGTGCACCCCGCCGTAGTCCGCGTCCACGCGGTCGAGGAAGCGCTCCATGTTGTCAGCGTGCGGGCGGATCGCTGACAGCGGGCGCTGGGCGATGCTCGTTGCGTAGAGCGGTGAGGCGAGCAGCCGGTCCCGGATCCGCTCGATCCTCTCGTCAGTGAGCTGGTAGTCGGCGACCACCTCGTCGCGGCGGACCCCCACCAGGGAAAGGGCCAGTGCCACGACGACCCCAGTGCGGTCCTTGCCGGCAGCGCAGTGGACCAGAACGGTCCCCGACCGCGGGTCGGCGATCGTGCGCAGCGCTGCCGCTACCCCCTGCGGCGCGTCCCGCAGGTAGTCGAGGTAGTGATGGTCCATCGCGTGCGCGCCGACCCCGTCGGCGGGGATGGTCCGCTCGACGAGGTCGCGCGCCTCGAAGCCGAGTGGGATGAGGTCCTGATGCAGATGCGGGACCGGGGTCGCCTGCAGGGGCCCGGGCCCGAGGATCTCGATCTCGGACGAGGTCCGCAGGTCCAGCACGGTCCCGAGGCCGGTGCCGAGCAGCAGCGCCACATCCACCGGGGTCAGGTCCTGCAGGTTGTCCCCCCGCAGCAGCACTCCGGGGCGGGTGGTGCGGCCGTCGACGGTCGGCAGGCCTCCGACGTCACGGACGTTGCAGGCTCCTTCGAGCTCCAGCCAGGTCACGTTCAGACTCTTGCACGCCCGGCTGGGTAGTCTGACGCGATGGCCCATCCCCTCGCCGTGCGGCTGCACGCCATCGCCGGGGAGCTGGGGAAATTCGTCGTCGTCGGTGGCTTCTGCTTCGTCCTCGACACGGTCCTGGCGTATGTCTTCTACCGCCGGGTCGGACTCGGGCCGACCACGTCCAAGACGCTGTCGACCGTCCTCGCGACCTCCGTCTCCTACATCGGCAACCGACTGTGGTCATTCGCCCACCGGGTCGACGACGAGCGTGGACACCGCCAGGACATCAGCGTCTACGCCGGCATCAACGTCGTCGGCCTGGTCATCACGCTCATCCCGGTCGACATCGCCCACTACCTGCTCGATGCCAAGACCGCCATCGCCTTCACCCTCAGCGGCATCATCGGTACGGCGGTGGCCACCGTCTTTCGCTTCTGGGCCTACCGTCGCTGGGTCTTCGCGAGCGCCCCGGACCTTGCCGAGAAGTCCGCCCTGGTCTGACCGCTAGTCCGGTAACCGCACGAGGTAGGGCACCAGCGACCGGTACCCCCGGACAGAGCGACGGTGCAGCGGGCGAACGTCGAGACCTTCGAGCTGGTCGGCGACGACCCGGTCGACGAGGACAGTGTCCGGACGGGCCTCGTCCGCGAGCCGGCTCGCCAGGTTGACCGGCTCGCCGAAGACGTCCCCCAGCCGGACGAGCACGGGGCCGGACGCGACCCCCGCGCGGACCGAGGGCAGGCTGCGGTCGGCGGCGTGCGCGGCCACAGTCTGCAGGGCCACGTCGGCCGCCGTACGCGGGTCGCCCGTCGCGTAGAGGACCCCGTCGCCGAGCGTCTTGACCACCCGCCCACCGACAGCTGTGACGCGCAGCGCGGTGTCGCGTTCAAACCGCTCCAGGGTCTGCTCGAGCTGGGCGGAGGTCCACTCCCGGCTGGAACGGGTGAAGTTGACGAGGTCGACGAACCCGACGGACAGGACCGGCATCCCGTCCTCACGAGCTGTCACGAAGGAGCGCTGCACGGCCGCGGCGAACTGCCGCCGCCAGACGAACAACACCAGCTGCTCGAGCCGAGGCAGCACATCACCGGCGTTCGCGGCCGCCGCCAGGAACGCCTCGTCGACGGTCATCCCCCCGGACAACCCCCGGAAGACGTCGAGCTGCGCCTCGGCCAGCTTGGCCAGCCCCTGCCCCATGGCCCTGGCCAACACCAGCAGCGTGTCGGCGTCGATGACACCCAGGGCCAGCAGCTCGGTGGCCGTCTGCAGGGCCTGCAGGTCGGCCTCGGTGAAGGCCGTCGTTCCGTAGGGCACCTCCGCGAAACCCATCGCCGCCCAGATCGCCGCGGCCTGCTCCCCGTCCACCCCGGCCCGCGACTCGACGTCCTCACGGGTCAGCGAGGGAGAGCTGCCCAGCAGGAGGTTGTCGAGGTCGTCCACCGGGGAAGCGTGCCAGATGCGAACAGCGCGCCGCGGGCGTACCGTCACGGTCATGACCGTACGGCAGAAGGCGTACTTCGCCTTCAGGGGCAGCTCGGCGGGAGTGTTCCTGCTCAGTGCGACGGTTCTGCCCCATGGGGCGCCTGCGGTGATCGGCTGCATCGTCGCCGGCCTGGGTGGCATCTTGACCTGCATCGGTGTCAACGCCGGCGGCCCCGGAGAACGCGCCGGGGCGCTCGCGCAGGGCGTCGTCTATGCCAAGGTGCGCGCCCCGCAGGGCGACTGGCCACCGTTCGACGACCGCAAGGTCATCGACGGAGAGCTCACCGGCTAGGCGCTCGGCAGCTAAGCCAGCGGCCGGCCGGCCTTCTCGGCCAGCTCGTACAACGTCTTCTGGACCTGCTCGACGCGCGGCACGTCGGTCAGCTGGACCTGCCCGCGCTCACCGGCCGACTCGACCACGAGGGTGCCGCAGCCGAGCATCCGCTCGAGCAGGTTGTGGCTGAACGTCACGTCGTTGACCCGTGTCATCGGGATGTCCCGGCCGGTCCGGGACAAGATCCCGGTCCGGACGACGACCCGCTCGTCGGTGATGACGAACAGCGTCGTGCGCCAGCGCAGGAACGGCACGACGACGAAGACGACGACCAGCAGCGCGGCGAGCCCGAGGATCAGGAACGTGCCGACGTTGTTGTCCACGAGCGCGATCAGGTAGCCCGCCAGCCCCAGGGTGACGAGCAGCACAACCACCGGCAGGACGAGCGTCTTCCAGTGCGGGTGGGTCTCGAGAACAACCTTCTCGTTGTCCGACAGGAGCTTCTTGGGGTACGCCACGGCGCGACTATCTCAGGTGGACGACGTCTCCGGCAGCAAATGCGGCGCCGTCCACCACGAGCCGCCCCTGGTTGTCGACCGCCTCGGCGGTGCCCTCCACGGCCTGCCCTCCCGGCAGCTCGATCCGCACCCGCCTTCCGAGCGTGGCACACGCCTGCCGGTACGCCGTCACGTCGCGGTCCCCGATCGTCCCGGTGAGCGACCTCAGGATCGCCTTGAGCAGCGTCTCGCGGTCGGTGGTCGCGGCTGCTTCGAGAAGCAAGGAGGTGGGCGCGACGCCCGTGGGGGCTGGCAGCTCCTCGGCCCGGGTCGTGACGTTCAGGCCGATGCCGAGGACCACAGCGGTTCCACCGGGGCCTGTCACGGCCTCGGCGAGCAGGCCGGCGACCTTGCGGCCGCCGACCAGGACGTCGTTGGGCCATTTCAGGACGGCGTCCACACCGGCCTGCTCGCGGACTGCCCGGGCCACGGCGAGGCCACCCCACAGGGGGAGCCAGCCCAGCTGCTCCGGCTCGGCTGGCGGTCTCAGCAGCACCGAGAAGGTCAGCCCTGCAGCCGGTGGGGACACCCAGGTCCGGTCGAGGCGGCCCCTGCCGGCGGTCTGTTCCTCTGCCACCAGGACCAGACCGGAGGGCTCACCGGCACGCGCACGCTCGGCGACGAGGGCATTGGTCGAGCCGGCACGGTCGAGGACCTCCACCCGCCAGCCGTCAGGGGCCAGCGCGCGGTCCAGGGCCGCAGCCCGCAGCGGTGGGCGGTCGAGGTCGCCGTACATATCGCGCATTCAACCCCTTGCCGGGGCGCACCGACCTCCCCGATACCGTGCGTCGCGTGACTGCCGAGCCTGCGACGCCCCCCGCTGACGTCCATACGACTGCCGGCAAGCTCGCCGATCTGCGCCGACGGATGGACGCCTCGCTGCACCCCGGAAGCGAGGCGGCGCTCGAGAAGCGGCACGCCAGGGGGCAGCGGACGGCGCGCGAGCGGATCGAGGCGTTCCTCGACGAGGGCAGCTTCACCGAGACCGACGCGCTCGCGCGGCACCGGGCGCGAGACTTCGGGCTCGAGAAGAACCGCCCCATCGGCGACGGCGTCATCACCGGCTTCGGCACCGTCGACGGCCGCCCGGTGTGCATCTTCAGCCAGGACGCCATGGTGTTTGGCGGGGCGCTGGGCGAGGTCTACG
>JANXUE010000160.1 GCA_025352005.1 Frankiales bacterium | reverse complement strand
GACGGTGATGACGCCTTCCTTGCCGACCTTGTCCATCGCCTCGGCGATGATGTCGCCGACCGTCGTGTCCGCAGCGGAGATGCTGGCGGTCGCGGCGATCTGCTCCTTGGTCTCGACGTCCTTCGCGGCGCTGCCGATGGCCTCGACGACGCTGGCGACAGCGGCCTCGATGCCCTTCTTCAGGCCCATCGGGTTGGCGCCGGCCGCGACGTTGCGCAGGCCCTCACGCACGAGCGCCTGGGCGAGCACGGTGGCGGTGGTGGTGCCATCGCCGGCAACGTCGTCCTGGAGAAGAAGTGGGGCGCCCCCACGATCACCAACGACGGCGTCTCCATCGCCAAGGAGATCGAGCTCGAGGACCCCTACGAGAAGATCGGTGCCGAGCTCGTCAAGGAGGTCGCCAAGAAGACCGACGACGTCGCCGGCGACGGCACCACCACCGCCACCGTGCTCGCCCAGGCGCTCGTGCGTGAGGGCCTGCGCAACGTCGCGGCCGGCGCGAACCCGATGGGCCTGAAGAAGGGCATCGAGGCCGCCGTCGAGCGCGTCGTCGAGGCCATCGGCAAGGCTGCCAAGGACGTCGAGACCAAGGAGCAGATCGCGGCGACCGCCTCGATCAGCGCCGCGGACACCACCGTCGGCGAGATCATCGCCGAGGCGATGGACAAGGTCGGCAAGGAAGGCGTCATCACCGTCGAGGAGAGCAACACCTTCGGCCTCGAGCTCGAGCTCACCGAAGGCATGCGCTTCGACAAGGGCTACATCAGCCCGTACTTCGTGACCGACACGGAGCGGATGGAGACCGCTCTTGACGACCCGTACGTCCTGGTCGTCAACTCCAAGATCGGCTCCGTCAAGGACCTGCTCCCACTGCTCGAGAAGGTCATGCAGAGCGGTCGCCCGCTGATGATCATCGCCGAGGACGTCGAGGGTGAGGCCCTTGCGACCCTGGTGGTCAACAAGATCCGCGGCACCTTCAAGTCGGCGGCCGTCAAGGCGCCCGGCTTCGGCGACCGTCGCAAGGCCATGCTGCAGGACATCGCGATCCTGACCGGCGCGCAGGTCATCTCCGAGGAGGTCGGCCTCAAGCTCGACACCGCCGGGATCGAGCTGCTCGGCCGGGCCCGCAAGGTCACCATCACCAAGGACGAGACGACCATCGTCGAGGGTGCCGGTGACGTTGACCAGATCGCCGGCCGCGTCAACCAGATCCGCGCCGAGATCGAGAAGAGCGACTCCGACTACGACCGTGAGAAGCTGCAGGAGCGCTTGGCCAAGCTGGCCGGCGGGGTTGCGGTGATCAAGGTCGGCGCGGCCACCGAGGTCGAGCTCAAGGAGCGCAAGCACCGCATCGAGGACGCCGTCCGCAATGCGAAGGCTGCTGTCGAGGAGGGCATCGTCGCCGGCGGTGGCGTCGCGCTGCTGCAGGCGGCGGTCACCGCGTTCGACAAGCTCGACCTCGTCGGTGACGAGGCGACCGGTGCCAACATCGTGCGCCTGGCGCTCGAGGCCCCGATCAAGCAGATCGCGATCAACGCCGGCCTCGAAGGTGGCGTCGTCGTGGAGAAGGTCCGCAACCTGCCCGCCGGTCAGGGCCTCAACGCGGCGACCGGCGAGTACGTCGACATGATCGCGGCCGGCATCCTCGACCCGGCCAAGGTCACCCGCTCTGCCCTGCAGAACGCTGCGTCCATCGCGGCGCTGTTCCTCACCACCGAGTGCGTCATCGCCGACAAGCCCGAGAAGGCCTCTGCCGGCATGCCCGGTGGCGGCGGTGGCATGGGAGACATGGACTTCTAACGAAGGCCTTCCTCCGTACCTGATCGATGGGGAACTCAGACAGGCACGCACGACCAGTACGACGAACGGGCGGTCCTCCCTCGGGAGGGCCGCCCGTTCGGCCCTCTCCGGGTGTCCGGTCGCACGCCTACGTCCACCCGCCTGGGTTCGAACACCCGCGGGGGCGTCAGGAGCCGAGCGTGACCGCGAGCTCGGGGCCTAACGAGAAGCCGGGGGTGAGCGCGAGGTCGTCGCCGCTCCAGAAGCTGCCCGGGTCGTAGAAGGCCGAAGGCCGGGTCGTGCTCAGGGCGCCCATCGCCTGGTAGGTGCGAGCGAGGACATCAGCGCAGAAGGCCGTCTCGACGGCGGTGTGCCGGCCGGCGGGAGCGCCGGGCAGGCGAGCGCGCAGCCAGCCTCCGGCGAGCTGTGCGGTCGACGGGAAGGGTGTGCCGTCGAGCCGGGCCACTGTCGTCAGGACCGCATCCTCGACCTCGGGGGTGACCGGACCGGCCAGCTGCCGCAGCCAGGCTCGCTGGTGGTAGCGCTCGCACCACGTGACGACGGCGTCCTGCAGGTCGTGCAGCTGGACGCCGCGGTGGTGCTTACCCGCCCAGACGTCCGGCAGCGACTGACCCAGCTCGGCGTGCCACATCAGGGGCGGTAGGTCCTCGAGGACCACGGCCATGCCGACGTGGTTGACCGGCGCGTTGGTGAGGGTGCGGATCACCCGGTCCGCCTTGGACGTCCCGCGGAACAGCCACACGTCGCCAGTCCGCGTCAGGGACACGGCTTCGTCCAGGGACAGCTCCATGGCCGTATCGTCGCGTACATGAGGGTGTGGAAGTGGCTGGGGCTCGCCGGGCTCGCGGGCGTCGCGGCCACGGGGGCGGTCGTCGCGCGGCAGGAGCGCCAGCGACGCAGCTACACCCCGGAGGAGGTCCGGGACCGCCTCACGACCCGGCACGACGCGTCGCGGTGACCCCGGAACGGGCGCGGCTGGCGCAGGCGAGGGAGGGGGAGGTTCCCTGGAAGCACTGGGGTCCCTACGTCGCGCTCCGGCAGTGGGGGACGGTGCGGGAGGACTACAGCGCCGACGGCGACGCCTGGAACTCCTTCCCTTTCGACCAGGCGCGGTCGCGGACCTACCGCTGGGGTGAGGACGGGCTGGGTGCGGTGTGCGACCGGTGGCAGCACCTGTGCTTCGGGCTCGCACTCTGGAACGGCAACGACCCGTTCCTGAAGGAGCGGCTGTTCGGCCTTTCCAATGGGGAGGGCAACCACGGGGAGGACGTTAAGGAGCACTGGTGGCCGATGGACTCCACCCCCACGCACTCCTACCTGCGCTGGCTCTACCGCTACCCGCAGGCCGCGTTCCCCTACGCGCAGCTGCGCGAACAGAACGCGGGCAGGTCCAAACAGGACCCGGAGTACGAGCTCGTCGACACCGGGGTCCTGGACGAGGACCGCTTCTTCGACGTCGAGATCGCCTATGCCAAAGCCGGTCCCGAGGACCTGTGCATCCGGGTGACGGTCACCAACCGCGGACCGGACACGGCCACGTTGCACCTGCTGCCCACCGTGTGGTTCCGCAACACCTGGTCCTGGGGACGCGACCAGCGGCGCGCCTCGATGGCCGCCGCCGACGACCGGACCATCACGCTGGAGCACGGCCTGTTGGGCAGGCGACGGCTCACGTGCGGCGGTGACCCGACCCTGCTGTTCACCGACAACGAGACCAACAGCGAGGTGCTCTGGGGCACGCCCAACCGCACGCCCTGGGTGAAGGACGGCATCAACAACCACGTCGTGCACGGGCTGTCGACGGTCAACCCCGAGCGGATCGGAACGAAGGCAAGTGCCTGGTACACACGGGAACTGGCCGCCGGCGAGGTCTGGACCGTCGACCTGAGGCTGGCCCCCGACGAGCCCGACGAGCCCGACCAGGCAGGCGAGCCCACCCGGGACCCGCTGGGTGCCTCTTTCGCGACGACCTTGGCGACCAGGGAGCAGGAGTGCGACCAGTTCTACGCCTCACTGCTGCCGACGGGCACGCCCGCCGAGCAGGTGCTGGTGCACCGGCGGGCGCTCGCAGGGCTGCTCTGGACTAAGCAGTACTACGGCTACCGCGTCGACGAGTGGCTCGAGGGCGACCCCGCCTACTCGCCGCCTGACCCGGGTCGCGGAGCGATCCGCAATGGCGACTGGAAGCACCTGGGCAACGCCGACATCATCTCGATGCCCGACGCCTGGGAGTACCCCTGGTATGCCGCGTGGGACCTCGCGTTCCACATGGTGCCGATGGCCCAGGTCGACCCTGATTTTGCCAAGGAGCAGCTCGTCCTGCTCTGCCGCGAGTGGTACATGCACCCGAACGGCCAGCTACCGGCGTACGAGTGGAAGCTTGATGACACGAACCCGCCGGTGCATGCGTGGGCGGCCCATCGGGTGTTCAGGATCGACGCGGAGCTGACCGGACACAAGGACTACGACTTCCTCGAGCGGGTCTTCCACAAGCTGCTGATGAACTTCACGTGGTGGGTCAACCGTAAGGACACCGACGGTCGCAACGTGTTCGCCGGCGGGTTTCTTGGGCTCGACAACATCGGGCTGTTCGACCGCTCGAAGCCGCTGCCCGGCGGGGCCTGGCTCGACCAGGCCGACGGCACCAGCTGGATGGCGATGTACGCGCTGAACCTGCTGGGGATAGCCCTGGAGCTCGCGGGCCACGACCCGACGTATGAGGACGTGGCGACCAAGTTCTTCGAGCACTTCCTCGGCATCGCGCAGGCGCTCAACACCCTCGACCTGTGGGACGACGACGACGGCTTTTTCTACGACGTCCTGCGCACCAGTGGGGCGGAGCCGACACCGCTGCGGGTACGGTCTGCGGTCGGCATCATCCCCCTGTTCGCGGTCGAGCTGGCCGAGCTGGAGCTGATCGAGATGCTGCCCGACTTCGCCCGGCGGGTGCAGTGGCTGGAGCGGCACCGGCCCGAGCAGTGCCGCAGCCTGTTCGCGGACGGCAGCGGCCGCAGGATGCTGTCCGTGCTCAGCCCGGACCGGCTTCGGCGGGTGCTCGGTTACCTGCTGGACGAGGCGGAGTTCCTGTCGCCGCAGGGAATCCGCTCACTGTCCAAGCACCACCAGGACCACCCGGTCAGCCTCGAGCTGGCGGGGCACCTGCACACCGTCGACTACGAGCCGGGCGAGTCCAGGACGTCGCTGTTCGGGGGTAACTCCAACTGGCGCGGTCCGGTGTGGCTCCCGATCAACTACCTCGTGGTGGAGAGCCTGCGCCGTCTACACACCTACCTCGGCGACGACTGGACGGTCGCGTTCCCCACCGGCTCCGACCGCCAGCTGCACCTCGGGGCAGTCGCGGAGGAGCTGTCGAGGCGGCTGGTCAGGGGGTTTCTCCCGGACGCCGAGGGGCAGCGTCCGGTCAACAGCGGCTACCCGCACCTGCACGCCGGACCTGCGTGGCAAGACCTGCTCACCTTCCCCGAGTACCTCCATGGTGACACCGGAGCGGGCTTGGGCGCGAGCCACCAGACCGGGTGGACCGCGCTGGTCGCGTCGCTCATCGAGCAGACAGCCCGCAATGCCGCCCGACAGGGCAGGATGGCGCCATGACCACTCCTGTCGCAGGCTGGTACCCCGATCCCACCGGCACCTTCGAGCAGCGCTGGTGGGATGGGGTCACCTGGACGGACAAGGTGATCCACGCCGGGCAGCAGACCGTGTCGCCGCTCCCCGACGGTGCGGCGCCGGTGCAGGCCTCCACCAGCGAGAAGGTGCAACGTCAGCTCGCCGACCGGGCCGGCATCACCCCCGGCCAGGGCGCCGGCGGCGGCAATGTCTTCACCGAGTCCGTGCTGGTCGTCAACCAGAAGGCGAAGCTTCTCGAGGTCACCAACCAGTACTCCGTCTACGACCAGAACGGTACCCAGATCGCGGCCGTCACCGAGGTCGGGCAGTCGACGTTGAAGAAGGCCGTGCGTGTTCTCAGCAGCTATGACCAGTTCTTCACGCACCGGCTCGAGGTGCGGGACATGAGCGGTCGCCCGCAGCTGCTCGTGACGCGTCCCGCCAAGCTGCTCAAGAGCAAGGTCATCGTCGAACGGCCGGGCGTCGGTGAGGTCGGCCGCTTGGTGCAGCTCAACGCGATCGGCAAGATCCGCTTCGGCCTGATGGCCGGTGATCGTCAGGTAGGCGAGCTGCGGGCCGAGAACTGGCGGGCCTGGGACTTCGCCATCGTCGATGAGACCGGCACGGAGGTCGCCCGGATCAAGAAGACGTTCGAGGGCCTGGCCAAGACGATGTTCACCACGGCTGACAACTACGTGATCCGGATCCACCGGCCGCTGGAGGATCCGCTGCTGTCGCTCGTTGTCGCAAGCGCCCTCACCGTCGACACCGCCCTCAAGCAGGACAGCCGCGGCCTGGGCTGACGGGTCGTAGGCTTCAAGCGTGACGACCCTGCAGGCCCGCTGGTCGGAAGCGGAGGCGGTGGCCCGGCGCCGTACGAAGGCCGGCCGGCAGCCGCTGATCTTGCTCGCGCTGTTCAACGTGCTGGTCCTCGGCATCGGCGTCACGGCCTCGGTCGACCTCCGGCGTCTCAACACCCCAGGCGGTACGTCGCTTCGATGGGTGCAGTCGGCCGTCTTCGGCAACTGCGAGGACTACCTGGCCTACTCCGTCCCGGATGCCTCGGTCTCCGACGCGCGGTCCCGGTCGCAGCTGTGTCGGGACCTGCGGGCGGCGACGGCGGCCGCACGTGCGGACTCCTCCACGATCGGCCTGCGGCTGGGCAGGGTCGTCCGCTCCGGGAACCGGGCGGAGGTCAAGATCACCCTGCTGCGGTCTGGCACGCCGACCGTCGTGTCCGTGCGGACGACTCGCCTGGGTGGGCACTGGCGGGTCGTACGGGACAGGGTCACCTGCACCGTTGTCGGCTGCCCCTGAGCCTGACCCGCCCCTGTGTCAGGTCAGGTACCGCAGAAGGTCTGGTAGTGGACGAAGTCCGCTGACGCGGGAGCGGCGTGGGCCTCCAGTCCGGGCCGTGGCTCGAACGGTCGGGTCACCGCATCGAGCAAGGGCGCCAGGGGAGCGAGGTCGCCCTGAGTGGCCGCTGAGAGGGCCTGCTCGAGCAGTTCGTTGCGGGGGATGTAGACCGGGTTGGCGCGGTCCATCGCGTCCGGGTCCGGGCTCAGCGACAGCCACCGCGCGGACCAGGCCTCGAACGCAGCCAGGTCCAGGAAGCGGCTCCGCACCGGTGCGGCGTCTCCCCGGGCGAGGGTGGCGAGGTCCCGGTAAAGACTGGTGTGATCCACCTGGCTCTGGTGCATCAGGCGCAGGAGCTCCTCCACCAGGGGGGTGACGACGTCGTCGGGCGCGGCGTACAGGCCGAGCTTGGTGCGCATGCCTGCGTTCCACACCGCCAGGTACTGCCCGCGGAAACCGCCCAGGGTCTCGACCGCAAGGGCGACGGCCTGCTGCTCGTCGTCGTGCAGGAGCGGCAACAGGGACTCGGCGAGGCGGGCGAGGTTCCACTCGCCGACAGCAGGCTGGTTACCGTAGGCGTACCGGCCCTGGTGGTCGATCGAGCTGTAGACCGTCGCGGGGTCATAGGCCTCCAGGAACGCGCACGGGCCGTAGTCGATCGTCTCGCCGGAGATCGTCATGTTGTCGGTGTTCATCACGCCATGGACGAAGCCGACGAGCATCCACCGCGCGATCAGTGCCGCTTGGGCGTGTACGACGGCTTCGTAGAGCGCGAGGTAGGGCCGGTCGGCCTCGGCCGCGTAGGGGTAGTGGCGGCTGATCGCGTGGTCGGCGAGCCGGCGCAGCAGGTCGAGGTCATCGGTCGCGCGCGCGAAGACGAAGCTGCCCACTCGCAGGTGGCTGCCGGCCACGCGGGCCAGGACCGCGCCGGGCAGGGGGGTCTCGCGCTGCACCGCCCGACCGGTAGCGACGACGGCCAACGACCGCGTCGTGGGAATCCCCAGGGCGTGCATGGCCTCGCTGACGACGTACTCCCGCAGCATGGGTCCTACCGCCGCCAGGCCGTCGCCGCCGCGGGCGAACGGGGTGCGACCCGACCCCTTCAGGTGCAGGTCCCGGGGGAAGCCGCCGTCGTCGGTGAGCTCGCCGAGCAGCAGGGCACGTCCGTCGCCGAGTCGTGGCGTGTAGCCGCCGAACTGGTGCCCGGCGTAGGCCTGCGCCACCGGCCTGGCCCCGGCCGGGACGACGTTACCGACCAACAGCCGGAGCCCCTGCGGGCTGCGCAGCCAGTCAGGGTCGAGTCCGAGTTCGCCCGCCAGCGGCTCGTTGAGGACCAGCAGTCGGGGGTCGTCGACCCGCTCGGCCTGCCAGGGCCGCGCCAGCTCGGGGAGCTCCCGCGCGAAGCGGTCACCGAGGACGACGGACGGCGTGGATGCGGGGCTCACTGTCTGAGCCTACGGAGCCTGCCGTGCGTGGGCAGCACGTAGCCTCGGCGGATGGCTGACCTGAGCGACCTGGGCGACGACGCCGGCTGGCGGTGCTGGCTGTGCGGCGAGGACGTACCGCAGAAGGCCAAGCCCAACGACCCGAACCAGCCGGTCGCGGACCAGATCGCGCCGGCGGCCAAGGGGACGAAGGGGCGTGGCGAGACGCGGCTCGCGCACAAGCGCTGCAACGATCTGCGCAAAGGCCGACCACCGAGCATCGCCTGGCCCAAGCGCTTCAGCGTCGCCGACGCCCCTGAGCTGCTTCAGTCGCTTGTCCGGATCGACAAGAAGAAGGACCGCGGCGGCGAGGTCGTCGCGATGTGCGCCGGACCGCAGGAGGCCGAGGCGGCCGCGGCGTGGGTCCTCCCGGTGGCGAGGACGCTCTTCCCCGGGAGCTGGGAGGCGTCCTGCGAGCCGCTGTCACCGATGACCGCGGTCCGCCTGCGTCGCAGCTGACCGGCCCTACGACGCAGCCGGCGGTGTGGAGCGCTTCCGGCGTACGACGATCACGGTTGCGACGACGCCGCCCGCGAGGAGCAGCAGGAGTAGGACAGCAATCACACCGATCCCGTTCGCGGCGTTCCTTCGATCGGCGGCGG
>JANXUE010000159.1 GCA_025352005.1 Frankiales bacterium | reverse complement strand
CGGCGCGCTCGCTGGCTGGGGGATGGCCAAGGTTGTGGGCCTGCCCGGCGTCGACGGGCTCAACGTCCCCGAGCCGATCCAGCTTGCCGACGGCTTGGCCGCTGCCCTGGCGCTCGGCGCCACGATCTTCGCCGCCCTCGCGCTGAGGTCCGTCCTCGGCCCGCGGCTGAGCTCGTCAGCCCTCGTCCTCGCGGTGTCCGCCGTGACCGTCATGGGTACCGTCGCCACAGCCCAGCACGTCCACGCCGACGGGCACGCGCACGGAACGGCCGCGAGCGGGCACACGCACACGGCGGCGCGGGCCTACGACCCGACCCTGCCGATCGACCTAGGCGGGACGCCCGGGGTCACCCCCAGGCAGCAGGCGGAGGCCGAGAATCTCGTCTCCCTCACCCTGGCCCGGCTGCCGCAGTGGTCCGACGCTGCCGTCGCCGAGAAAGCCGGCTTCCGCAGCATCGGTGACGGCTTCACCGGCACGGAGCACCTGATGAACCGGACGTTCCAGAACGACAGCACCACCCTTGACCCCGACCGCCCCGAGTCCCTGGTCTACGACACCACCGGCGGCGGCCGTCGCCTGGTCGCGGCGATGTTCATGCTCACGCCAGGTACCCCGCTGTCGGCGGTGCCCCCGCTCGGCGGAAGCCTGATCCAGTGGCATATCCACGACAACCTGTGCTTCTCCGCGAGCGGGTTCATCCAGGGCCTGACCAACAGCTCAGGCAGCTGCCCCAACGGGCAGATCAAGCCGCAGCCCGTCCCGATGCTCCACGTCTGGATCACTCCCAACCCGTGCGGCCCGTTCGCTGCCCTCGAAGGCATCGCTGGCGGCCAGATCGCCACCAACCAGGTCCGGCTGTGTGACCACCTGCACGGCACCGGCACCTCGAGTGGTGCCCTGAGCTAGCACTGATGCTGCCATCGCGAGGCGGCCGACACTCCCTCCGCAGTGCAGACGCTCCATGCGACCGGCATCCTATGGGGGTGGATTCTGTCGTTCCCGATGGCACGTGCCCTTTCAGCGTCCGCCATCCGGTGATGGTCAACCGCTGGGAGCAGCTGACCTACCTGCACTGGTCGTACGAGCCGAGCGTCGTACAGGGCCTGCTCCCGGCGGGGCTGACGGTCGACACCTTCGACGGCCGGGCCTGGGTCGGTCTGATCCCTTTCCAGATGTCCGTCGCGCCGCCCCGGCTCCCCGCGCCGCCGTGGCTGGGGCGGTTTGCCGAGACGAACGTGCGGACCTACGTCCGGGACGGCCACGGCCGGGCGGGTGTGTGGTTCTTCTCGTTGGAAGCGGCCCGCCTCGCCGCAGTGGTGACGGCCCGGGTCACCTTCCGACTGCCGTACAACTGGGCGTCGATGCGGCTCAGCGGCGGACCCGACCGGCTCGTCTACACGACGCGACGCAGGTGGCCAGGTCCACGTGGCGCGGGCGGCACGATCGTGGTCCGTCCCGGGGCGCTGATCGCTCCCGAGGAGGTCACGGAGCTCGAGCATTTCCTGAGCGCGCGGTGGCGGCTGTTCAGCCAGGCACGAGACGCAGGCCTGCGGTACGGCGAGGTGGCGCACGCCCCGTGGCCGCTGCAGCGCGCCGTCGTGGAGGCATGCGACGACAGCCTCGTCACCGCGGCGGGCCTGCCTCGCCCGGTCGGCGCTCCGCTGGCCCACTACTCCCGCGGGGTGAAGGTCCACATCGCCGTGCCGCACCGGGTCACAACCGTCGCTGAGGACATCCACCCACCCAGGGAGCAGTCCGTCCGGTCAGACGAGTAGCTGACGGGCGGCCAGGTCGCGGTAGAGCGGTGAGGAGGCCACCAGTTCGTCGTGAGTTCCCGTCGCCACGACCGTCCCACGGTCCAGCACCACGATCTGGTCGGCGTCAACGACCGTCGACAGCCGGTGCGCGATCACCAGAACGGTCGTGCCGGGCCCGATGGCGGCGACCGCCCGGGACAGCGCGTGCTCGTTGCGCGCGTCCAGGGACGACGTCGGCTCGTCGAGCAGCAGGAGCGCGGGCCGGCTCAGCAGGGCCCGGGCGATCGCGAGCCGCTGGCGCTCCCCGCCGGACAGCAAGATCCCGTCGTCGCCCACCTGTGCGTCCAGCCCCTCGACGCTCCGTACGGCCAGCTCGAGCAGGTTGACCTGCTCGAGCGCCGCGAGCAGCTCGCTGTCGACGGCACCGGGGCGTCCGAGCAGCAGGTTCTCGCGCAGGGTCCCGGCCAGGACCGGGGCGTCCTGCTCGACGTAGGCCATCCGGTTCCGAAGCTGGGCGCGATCGAGGTTGCGCACGTCCTGGTCGCCGACGAGAACCGCACCCGAGCTGACCTCGTAGAACCGCTCGATCAGAGCAAACACCGTCGACTTCCCGGCCCCGGACGGCCCGACGAGCGCCGTACGCCGGCCGGTCGGCGCGACGAAGGTCGTGCCGCGAAGGACACTTCCTCCTTTGGCATAGGCGAAGTCGACGTCTTGGAAGCGCACCTCTACCGACGCGCTGACCGGCAGGTCGGCGATGACGACGTCGCTGGCGCTCTCGGCCGGCAGGTCCAGCACCTCCTGGATCCGGGACAGCGCCCCGAGCCCAGTCTGGACCGCTGTGAGCGCCTGGATGCCCTGTGCCAACGGCTGGACGAGCAGGAACAGCAGCAGCACGAAGGCCACGAGGTCCCCGACGCTGATGGTCCCGCTTGCCACCCGCGCGCCCCCGACGCCCAGTACGGCCAGGAAGGCTCCCTGCACCGCGACCGCTGCCAGCGGACCGAGCAGGGCCCGTAACCGGGCGAGCTGCAGCCCCGCCGTGAAGGCGTCCCGGGCGAAGACCGTGACTGCCGCCTCTTCCCGCTCTTCGGCCCCAGCAGCCCGGATCGTCCGCACGCCGGACAGTGCCCGCTCGATGCCTGACGTCATGGTGCCGACCGACGTCTGGGCTGCCAGGGAGGCCGGGCGCACGCGCCGCACGACGACGATGGCCCCCGTGAAGCCGACCGTCACCGCGACCACGGTGATCCCGAGCAGCAGCAGGTCGACGGTGGCCATCGCGACCAGGGCACCGACGGCGATCAGCAACCCCGAGACCACGTCGACGAGCCCCGAGGTGACGACGGTGCGCAGCAGCGTCGTGTCGGCGCCGACCCGGGAGATCAGGTCGCCGGTACGACGCCGGTCGAGCTCCGTCACCGGCAGGCGCAGCAACCGGCGTACCAGCTGCACGCGGGTGGACAGGACGACCGCCTCGCCCGTGCGCTGCAGCAGGTAGCTCTGCAGTCCGGACAGGACGGCGGCGACGACGAGCGCGAACACCAGGACGGTGACGGCCGCGGCCCGGGGCCGACCGGTCTGGATGTCGTGGATCACCCGGCGTACCAGTAGGGGCTGTGCCAGCGCGGCGGCCGCGTTCAGGAGCGCCAGCAGGCCGGCGGCTGCCAACGACTTGCGGTGCGGGCGTAGCAGGTGTCCGAGGCTGCGCATTCCGGCCCGGTCGGCGTGGGAGGGCTCGGTCACCCGACCATGATGGTCGACCGGGTGAGAACGTGCCCTACAGCGGTCAGCCCGAACGGACGATGGACAGGCATGGACCGTCCCCGCGGGTCGCTGTGCCGCTTGGCACCGGTAGGTGGTGGGTGAGGCACAGACTGCTCGCCCTCATAGCCCTGTCGCGACTCCAGCGTGTCGCCTGCGCCGCCGCCGCCGCGGGGGTAACCGTCGTTGTTGTCGTGCTGCTGTTCGGCCTGGGTGGCCATCAAGTCGTCCGAGTGGTGGCCGACCTCAGCGAGGTGGTTTTCGCCGCGACGGCTGCAGTGTCGGCAGGCTGGAGGGCACGGACATCGAGCGGTCGACTACGCCGAAGCTTGGCCGCGCTGGCGGCGGGCTGCGCGGCGTGGGCCATCGGGCAGGCCATCTGGAGCTGGTTCGAGCTGGTGCTCGGAAGGGCCACACCGTTTCCGTCCATCGCCGATGTCGGCTACTTGTTGTTCCCCGTTGGAGCGTCGGTGGCACTGTGGTTGTACCCGGTGTCCCGAAGTCAGGCAGCCCGTCGGCGAAGCGTCCTGGACAGCCTCACGGTCACGGCTGCCCTTGCGCTCGTCTCCTGGACGACGGTGCTGGGCGCGGTGGCACACGCAGCATCGGACAGCTCGCTGGCGTTCGTCGTGTCGCTGAGCTACCCCGTACTGGACCTGGTTGTGCTGTCCCTGTTGTGCATCGTGCTCAGTCACGCAACAGGAAGTCGGGAGACGCTCGCTCTGCTCGCCTTCGGTGTCATGGCCATTGCGGTCGCGGACAGCTCGTTCACCTACCTGACAGCAACGGGCAATTACGCAACGGGCGCGACGGCGGATCTGGGATGGGTGGTGGGCTTCGCCGTGTTGACTGTCGCTCCTTTCCTGAGCGCAACACCCGTGCCCGACGCGACGCGGATACGCCCCCTGGAGGCGCCCAGCAAGCTGCCGTACGTGCCGGTGCTGGTCGCGACGGCAGCCGTCTCGGTGGAGATGTACCTGGGACGAAAGATCGACGTCGTCGAAGCAACTCTCGCCGCCGTCACGGTCGTCCTCGTGCTGGTTCGGCAGTACTTGATGGTGCGCGAGAACAGCAGGCTGGTGACCACGCTGTCAGAGCGTGAGCAACAGCTCCATCACCAGGCCTTCCACGACGGCCTGACCGGGCTTGCGAACCGGGCCCTGTTCCAGGATCGGGTCGCCCATGCCCTGGATCTGCACCAACGCGACAGGCGAGGCCTCGCCGTGCTGTTCTGCGACCTGGACGATTTCAAGCTCGTCAACGACACACTCGGCCATGCCGCCGGCGACGAGCTGCTCGTCCGGGTCGCCGAACGCCTGCGTGGCGCCCTGCGCGCTGGAGACACACTGGCCCGCCTCGGCGGTGACGAGTTCGCCATCCTCATCGAGGACGGCGGTGACCCCCGGATCCTGGCCCGTCAGATCATCGCCGCGACTCACGCCTCGTACGCGGTTGGAGGACGCCAGGTCGACGTGCAGGCCAGCGTTGGCCTCACCATCGTCGCCAGTGACGCGGCGACGCCGACGGCGAGCGATCTGCTCATGCAGGCCGACACCGCGATGTACGCGGCGAAGCGCACCGGCAAGGGCGGCTTCCGTGCATTTGAGCCGGGAATGGAGCTCACCGAGGTCACCGATGAGGGGCTGCGCCTGCGGCTGTCCTCCGCGATCACCGAACGGCAGCTCTCCCTGGAGTACCAACCCATCACCGATCTGGCGACCGGCACCGTTGTGGGATTCGAGGCGCTCGCCCGGTGGCGCGTCGGTGACATGACGATTGCGCCGGACGTGTTCATCCCTGGCGCTGAGCGGACCGGCCTGATCGGCGATCTCACCCACCTCGTGCTCGACCAGGCCTGTAGTCAGATCGCTGCGTGGGACCTCGAAGGAAGTCGGACTGACTTCACCGTGGCCGTGAACATCTCACCGCAACAGGTCGTCGACCGCACCTTCCCGGACGAGGTTCTGGCCGCCCTCGCCCGCCACGGCGTGAGTCCCCTGCGGCTGGTCCTGGAGATCACCGAGTCAGCATTGCTCACCGATCTCGAGGCGGCTCGGGACGTCACGTCACGTCTGAACGCCAGCGGCATCCGGCTCTCCCTTGACGACTTCGGCGTCGGCTACTCCTCACTGACGCATCTGAGCCAGATTCCGCTGCAGTTCCTGAAGATCGACCGGGTGTTCATCAGCGGTCTCGGTCGCGACGAAGGCCGGTCGCGATTCATCCACGCCTTCCTGCGCTTCGGAGCCGACCTCGGCCTCGACGTGATTGCCGAAGGGGTCGAGCGCCTCGAGCAGCTGGAGCTGCTCCGTGAGTTCGGCTGTCAACGCGTCCAGGGCTACCTGCTCGGCCGTCCGGCCAAGGCCGCGACCTGGACCGCTCGGTTGAAGGCCGAATCCAGCCCGCGCAGCATTCCCAGCTCACGCGACAAGACCGACGGCGAGGCCGTGAGCGCCACGCCCGCCCGCCAGGCCACTGCTCGCGCGTAGTCGGCCCGATCAGTCCAGGGTGAGACTCGTGACTCTGGCTTGGCGGCGACTGGTGTCGCACTGCAGTTGAGCCTCGTCTCGGCCGATAGAACGAACGACGGCCGCGGACCACCCCGGGGCCATCGGGAGACTGAGGTGCCGTGGCCAAGCAATCGCGCAGCGCAGTGGGTGACCAGATTGGTGACCTTCTGAAAACCGCAAAGGCAGGACTGAACCTGTCGGTGGCGTTCCTGTCCCGGTTGGACGGCACGACGCAGTACCTGGAGGTGGTGGAGTCCTCCGGGCCGGCCTCGCTCCTGTTCAAGGAGGGGTACGAGACCGACCAGGCGAACACGTTCTGCCAGGCGATCCTGGACGGACGGCTACCCCCCGTCATCCCGGACGTGCGCAAGCATCCCGAAGCGATGAAGCTGCCCGCCTCGCGGCTGCCACGGATTCGCAGCTACGTCTCGGTGCCGGTTCGGCTGAGCAACGGGGAGCTGTACGGCACGTTCTGCGCCGCCGGGCTCACCACCGACAAGGCGCTGTCCCGCCGGGACCAGACCCTCATGGAGGTATTGGCCAGTGCGGCTGCAGTGCTGCTCGAGCCGGACGTGCGCGAGCGGGCCCGCTGCGAGGAAGTGGAGCGTCGGCTCGGGCCGCTGATGGACGCCGGCGGACCGGTGGTGTTCCTGCAGCCCATCGTCGACCTGGAGGCCGGCCGGCGGGTCGGTGCGGAGGCGCTGAGCCGGTTCCCGGCGGAGTGGGGGATGGCGCCGGACGTGGTGTTCGCCCAGGCGCACAGTATCGGTGAGGGTGACCGCCTGGAGCTGTTGGCCCTGGTCCGCGCCGGTGAGCTGCTCGCCGAGGTGGACGGCTACGTGTCAATGAACGTCTCGCCGGCAACCCTGCTGACCCCGGCCTGCAGCGAGGTGCTCGGTGCTCTGCCGCTCCACCGAGTCCTGCTGGAGCTCTCCGAGCACGACCGGGTCGAGGACTATGACGCGCTCCACGACGTCCTGCGGCCGCTACGGGCAAGGGGGATGCGGCTGGCGATCGACGACGTGGGCGCGGGTTTCTCCTCGCTGCGACACATCGTGCTGACCGCCCCCGACGTCATCAAGATCGACCGGAGCCTGGTCGACGGGGTGCATCACGACAAGGTGCTGCGGACCCTGGTCGCCTCGCTCGGTGAGTTCGCTACGGGACTGGGGGCGGCTGTGGTCGCAGAGGGCATCGAGGACATCGAGGACGCGAACGCCCTCCGAGAGTGCGGGATCGGCTACGGCCAGGGCTGGCACTTCGGACGGCCAGGTCCGGCTGCTGACCTCGGTCCGGTCGCGCACGCTGCTTCGCACCCCCCCGCGCAGCGGTCCGGCCTCGACCTGGGGGCCGCGGGTCACAGTCCGACGAAAGCCGGCCGGACGCTGGCCGTCACCACCGAGGAGCCGGCCCGGTAAGTCGCCGCCGCAGGACTCAGCCCTCGATGAGGGCATCCGTCAGGAGCGCGACCAGCGCCTCGAGCTGCACGTCCACCGAGGAGGTGACCTGCTCGTCGGAACCGTCGAGGGCACGGGCAGCGAGGCCGGCCTTCTCGTCGATGAGCTCGGCAATGCGGGCGTCGATGGTCTGCGCCGCGATGATCCGCCAGGCAGTGACCGGCTGGTCCTGACCGATTCGATGTACCCGGTCGATGGCCTGCGTCTGCTCGGCCGCTGTCCAGGACAGCTCGGCGAGCACGACGTTCGACGACACCTGCAGGTTGAGCCCCACGCCCGCGGCCATCAGCGAGCAGACCGCGACCGAGACCCCTGGGTCGTTCGTGAACGCGTCGATGCTCTGCTGGCGGTTCTTGGAGGTCTGGTCGCCGCGGATAGAGGTGTAACCCAACCCCTGCTGGGCGAAGACCTTCTCGGCAGCGTCCATCACGTCGATGTGCTTGGCGAAGAACACGACCTTGCCAACGCTGCGGGCGAGCTGCGCCGCGTAGTCCGCAGCCAGGCCCGCCTTGGCCTGGCCGATGCGTCGCATCATCGTAAAGACGTTGTCCTCGGTCTTGGTCTCGTCCGCGTCCCGGCGCTCCCAGGTCGCGACCTGACGTACGAGGGCGTGGTCGATACCGACGACCTGGTTGCCGTCGGAGCGGGCCGCCAAGGCGCTGTCGTACCGCTTGACGAGCCGTCGGGCGAGGGCCTTCTCGGCGGCCAGGATGGAACGGCCGAGGACCCCTTCGAGCTCGACCGGCAAGTCGGCGATCCGGCGCGCCGGGATGTCGGCGGCGACGTCGACCTTGCGACGGCGAACGATGCCGAGGTCGATGACGGAGGACCGTGCGGCCGGGTAAAAGTCGTAGTCGACCGGGGTGAGGCCGTTGTCCTCGAGGGACTCCATGAGCTCGGCGCGGGGTTCCTTGTCGTCGATCCAGCCGAGATACTCCCAGATCGCGAGGAAGTCCTCGATGTCGTTGATCAGCGGGGTGCCAGTGAGAGCCATCAGCAGCGGCCGCATCGTCCGGGCCTGGATCCGCTTGGACAGCTCCAGCACATGTCGCGAACGCTGCGACGTCTTGTTCTTGATGAAGTGCGCCTCGTCGACGACCATCCCCCGGAAGCCGAGCGAGCCGAGCCAGCCGACGTGCCGGTCCAGGACCTCGTAGTTGACGATCACGATGTCTGAGAACCCGTCGACCGTGTCGCCGTCACCGTGCACCACCGTCGCCGGGTGCCGGGGGGTCCACAGGTCGACCTCCCGCGCCCAGTTGGTCTTCACGACGTTGGGTACGACGACAAGCAGCGGGTAGGCGTCCGCAGCCTGGGCCGCGAGCAGCGCTTGGGCCGTCTTGCCCAGGCCGGGCTCGTCAGCCAGCAGGAAGGTCCGATGCCCCTCGGCGGCGGCCTCGATGACCTGCGCCTGGTGCGGCATCAGCTCGCGGCCGCCGGCGGCCTGCAGGGAGCCGGCCTCCGGCAGGTCCATGCAGGACGTCGCGCCACCGGAAGCCTCCTCGAAGGCTCGCAGCAGCGGGCCGAGCAGCTCCCAGGTCGTCAGCATCCGTGGCCTTGCGGCCCTCGGTGCGACGGCGGTGTAGTCCGGCTCGAGGAACGGGTTGGCCAGCTGGCGGGAGACCACCGACTTCGGCACGACCTTGCGCTCGGCTCGTGGCGCGGCCGCGGATCTCTCGGTCACCGCCTGGCCCTCGACCGCCGCCTCGACGGGCTGCTCCAGCCCGCCTGCGCCACGTAGTTCGCGCATGAGGACCCTCGCGCCGTCGAGCAGCGCCGCGTCGTCGGCGAGCAGCACGAGTAGGGACCCGTCGCGTGCCGCCGTCCGAGCCAGCGTCGTGGCAAGCCCGTCGATCCGCTTCATCTGCTCGGTACGCCGGCCTTCGCTGATCGGGGCGGCTTTGATGCGGCTACGTTCCTCGCGGACGAGCATCGCGACCGCCTGGAAGCGGGTACGGACCGACGGACCGATCTGCCCACGCTGCACGGCCAGGTCGACGTCCCGGACGTGCTTGGACAGCACCGGCACCAGGCCCTCCTCGGTGCGAGCCCGGGGTCGCTGCTGCTGCCGCGGGGCGGACCGGGAGGCGCCCGCGGGCCGCCCACCTCGTGTAGCCAAGAACCTTCTCCTTCGACGTACCCCGACCGTTTGCGCCCGGCGACTGCCGGGTTCTGTCCCGCACGACGCCTGCCGGCCAACCGTTCGGCGACAGCACCGTCGAGGTCGACCGCCCCGTCCGGCCTCCCGGCTGGACCGTCCCGACGAGCTCGAGCCCGCATGACGTGCGCGAAGGCGCGAGGTGTCGTGCGGCTCGGTGCTACCCGGTGGCAGGACCATCCTAGCGTCGTAGCGGGGGAGGAGTGGGGACGCTGGAAACTCGGACGCCCGGGCGCTGTAGTGAGCCGTAGCGCCGACCCCTACCTCGCGGCGACAGCTTCCGCAGCGGTGAGTCGTCAGGCCCGGTTGAAGTCGGTCGCGGCGAGCTTCGAACGGCTGGCGTTCCACGTGAGGTTGTCCCGGGTCTCGTAGAACTTGAGCTTTGAGGTGGCGGTCCCCCGCCTGAGTCCTGCCTCGCGGTAGGAGTTGGGCGTCCGCCAAGACACACCATTCAAGAAGGGGACCGCTGTGAACAAGAACTACCAGAACAAGACCCGGAAGGTCGCTCCGGACGCGCCCGCGATGGTCGTGCCCGAGCACGTCACGGTCGCGCTCAACGAGATCGCTGCCGACATGCAGGAAGGGCTGCTGGCGTTGGCTGTCGGCGCTGGCTTGCAGGTGATGCAGGCGATGTTCACCGAGAACGTCGCCGAGCTGTGCGGCGCGAAGGGCAAGCACGACCCCGGCCGGGGCCGGCTACCGGCACGGCACTGAGGCCGGGTCGGTCACCCTCGGCGGCCGCCGGGTGCCCGTGCAGCGCCCACGCGTCCGCGCCGCGGACGGCAGCGGCGAACTTGCACTGCCGGCCTATGAGCTGTTCTCCTCCACCGAGGTGCTGGGCCAGATGGCCATGCAGCGGATGCTCGGCGGCCTGTCGACGCGGCGCTACCAGATCGGGTTGGAGCCGGTCGGGGCAGAGGTGACGGCGAGCTCGACCGCGACGAGCAAGTCGGCGGTGTCGCGCAAGTTCGTGGCCATGACCGAGACTGCCCTCGCGGACCTGCTGGGCGCGGACCTGTCCACGCTGGACCTGGTCGCGTTCATGGTCGACGGCGTGTACTTCGCCGAGCACCTGTGCGTCGTCGCGCTCGGCATCGACATCGACGGCCGTAAGCACCCCCTCGGGCTGGTCGAGGGATCGACCGAGAACGCCACCGTAGTCAGGGATCTCATCGTCGGCTTGCGGGAACGCGGCCTGGACGTGACCAAGCCCATCTTGGCTGTCCTGGACGGCTCGCCCGCGCTGCGCCGGGCCGTCCTGGACGTGTTCGACAAGCCGGTGATCGCTCGCTGCCAACTGCACAAGATCCGGAACGTGACCGACAAGCTCCCGAAGCACCTGCGTCCCACGGTCAGCAAGAAGATGCGCGCCGCCCACCACGCCGACAGTGCACTGGTCGCCCAGGTCGAGCTCGAGGCCCTGGCCAGGGAGCTCGGCAAGACCCACCCCGGCGCCGCGGGGAGCCTGCGTGAAGGGCTCGAGGAGACCCTGACCGTGCTGCGGCTGAACCTGCCACCCACCCTGGCTCGTACGTTCCGCAGCACCAACGCTGTGGAAAGCATGATCGGGATCTGCCGGGAACACGCCAAGAACGTCAAGCGCTGGCGAGACGGCCAGATGGCACTGCGCTGGTGCGCCGCCGGGATGATCGAGGCGGGCAAGCAGTTCCGTCGCGTCAACGGCCACATGCACCTCCAGACCCTCCGCGCCGCCCTCGAACGCGAGACGAGCAAAACTGTCGGAGCCACCTGCCATGATCAGGAGGTCAACGCAGCCTGAGCATCATTGGGCCGCCACCGAAGTTCCACGGAACTCGGGACAACCTCCCACGACGGAGCCGGAGTCAGCGCCCGCACGGTCCGCCGCCGACTGTCGACGATCTCAGGGCTGTTCTCCTACCTCACCGTCCGGGGCGACGTGCTGGCCAACCCCGTGCCGCGCGGGCTGCCGACTCGACGTGAGGTCTCCCGCCCCCGCCAGGGAGTGCCGCTGGTGCGCAGCCCGCGGACGCTGCCACGAGTGCTGGAACCCGCCGAGGTCGACGCACTGCTCACCGCAGCGAGCACCCACCGGGACCGGGCGATGTTCCAGGCGATGGTCCTGGGCGGGTTGCGCCGCTGCGAAGTCCTCGGCCTGCGCATGGAAGACATCCGGGCCGGTGCCCGGAAGGTGTTCATCGCCCAGGGCAAGGGCGGCCATCAGCGACAGGTCCCAGTCTCGGGCCGGTTCTTCACCAGCGTCGGTGCCTACCTCGACACCGAACGACCCGCCGAGGCCAGAACCGAGCGGCTGTTCGTCGTCCTGAAGGGCCCTCGCCGTGGTCAGGCACTGTCCGCCGCCGGGGTCGACACGGTGATGGACGGGGCGCGCGGCCGGGCCGGGCTTGTGCACGCGACGTGCCACGAGCTGCGCCACACCTGCCTGACCCGCTTGCGGGAGGCCGGCATGGCGCTGGAAGCGATCCAGGCCCAAGCTGGGCACGCGTCGATCGAGTCGACCCGGATCTACCTGCACCTCGGTGATGACTGGCTCGCGGCCCAGTACCGTCGCGCCGCTGAGGTCATCGACGCCCAGGTCTTCGCCGACCACCCCCACCCCCGCGCGGCCGGAGGCCAGCGGTGAGCGCGCTGCTGCTGCCCGACTGGGAGCAGCTGGCCGTGGGCCGCCCGGTCATGGTCGCCACGATGGGCCGCTACCTCGAGCAGGTCGCCTGCACCCTGCGCCCATGCAGCGTCGGCGGCGCAGACCTGGCGCTTCGTTGCTTCGCGGCGTTCCTGGCCGAAGCCCACCCCGAGGTCAGGACCGTCGCCGCGGTCGAACGCGAGCACATCGAGAACTTCAAGCCCTGGTTGACGAAACGACCCGGACGGACCTCAGGACTGGTGACCGTGAACACGATCGCTCACCGCCTCGGGACCTTGCGCATGTTCTTCATCCGCATCGAGGAGTGGGGCTGGGCTGACGCCCCCGCCAGGATCCCGATCATCACCGGTGACCTGCCCCGGCAGGACAAAGCGCTGCCCAAGGCCCTCGACGACGCCGACGCTGCGAAGTTCCTGCGCGCCGCCCAAGCACAACGCCGGCTGCTGATCCGGGTCGTCAGCGAGGTCCTGCTGCGCACCGGGCTGCGCGTCGGGGAGCTCATCGGGTTGCGCGCCGACGCGGTCGTGCTCATCGGCGACGGGCACTGGCTGCACGTCCCCGTCGGCAAGCTCCACGACGACCGCTACCTGCCCCTGCACCCGCAGCTGGTCACCCTCATTGGCGA
The DNA here is from genome assembly GCA_025352005.1 of Frankiales bacterium. Taxonomy (GTDB): domain Bacteria; phylum Actinomycetota; class Actinomycetes; order Mycobacteriales; family SCTD01; genus RYN-111. Next base: position 39,474 of record JANXUE010000159.1, on the reverse strand, counting down.
GTACCGCACTGCGCATGTCGACCCAGCCCATCCGCTGCTGTTGCCGCGGGAGAACGGCACCCCGCTGGACCGCCACACCATCACCCGGCTGCTTAACGTTGCCGCGAAAGCCGCCGGGATCGGCCACGTCCACCCCCACCAGATGCGCCACACCCTGGCCACCCAGGCCATCAACCGAGGCATGAGCCTGGAAGCCATCGCCGCGATGCTCGGCCACCACAGCATGGACATGACCCTTCGCTACGCCAAGATCGCCAACCGCACCGTCGCCGAGCAGTACTTCGCGGTCACCGAGAAGGTCGAGGCCCTCTACGCGAGCAACACCCCGTTGCCCGCGGACACCCTCGGTCCGACCCTGTCCCGGCTCCGTCGAGAGCACCACCGCATGCTGGGCAACGGCTACTGCGCCCGACCTCAGCACTTGGACTGCGCCTTCGAAAGCGTCTGCGAGACCTGCACGTTCTTCCAGACCAGCATCGAGTTCAGACCGACCCTGCAACACCAGCACGACGACGCCGCGGCCAAAAACCAAGCCCACCGTCAGCAGCTCTTCGGACGGCTCCTCGCCGACCTTGACCAGGACGCGTCATGACCCGCCCCGCGCTGCGCCTGACCAGCGCCGACGACCTGCCCGCACCCCGTGCCGACGACGACAGCGCGCTCGTGCTGGCACAGGCCCTCGACGACCTCGCGCGACTGCGCACCGCCTACTGGCTCGGCGACAGCGGCGTCCGACTACACGCCCTGGCCAGCCTCATCAGCCAAGCCCACCAGATGCTCCCTACAGCAATCGACGACGCCCGCGACCAAGAGCTCACCTGGACCGACATCGCCCAGCTCCTCGGCGTCTCACCCAGCACCGCCGCCCGGCTCAGACGCAGAACACCATGAGCCCCTTGACAACGATCACCCACATAATGCCGATGAGCGGGTTCGATTGCGCTGACGCCGCCTCGCCGAACCGCGCGGTCTAGGACAGAGCGGCAACGGGCCGTGGTGCGGGCGCGGGGCATACGGCGACTTTCGAAGTTAGCCTTAACAGAGTTGTATTCACTACACGGTCGTTCTACCCTGCTGCCGTGAGCTCCGCCGAGGACGTCCCGCCGCCGCGTCCCTACCGCTCTGCACTTCGCCAGCAGCAGTCCGCCCAGACCCGCGCCGCTGTTCTCCTCGCGGCGGACCGGCTCTTTTCCGAGCGCGGCTGGGAGAGGACCAACATGCGTGACGTGGCCCGTGCAGCAGGCACGTCGGTGGAGACGTTGTACGCCAGGTTCGGATCTAAGGCCCAGCTTCTGGAGGTGGTGCTGAACGTCGCGGTCGTCGGCGACGACGAGCCCATCGCACTCGCCTCCCGCGAGGACCTGCGAGGTCTGGGGGCCGGGTCGAGCTTGACGTCACGCGCCCGCCGGGCGGCCAAGGTGGCCGCGACGATCAACGAGCGGGTAACGCCGCTGCGCCGGGCTCTTGTGCAGGGCGCGGCGGTGGAGCCGCTCCTCGCCCAGAGGTTGGAACAGACCCAGGCCGACAGCCGGGCGAACGTCGCGGACGCGGCCCGGCTCGTGGCCGGCAGGCAAGTGTCGTCAGTCGAGGTGGACGAGCTGTGGACGCTCGCTGGCGCGGGGGTCTACGAGCAGCTCTGCCACTGGTCGGCGTGGAGCCGGCCCCGGTACGAACGATGGCTGGCCCAGCGCATCGTCGACGTCGTGAACCGCAGTGCGGACATCGACTGAAGAACGGAGCACAGATGGAGCACTCACAGGCTTCTGGCACAGACACCCGGATGATGGGCGTCGTCCATGACGCCCTACGTCGTGACCTCACCCGCACGGCAGCAGCCGTGTCAGCTGCGACCCCGCCACCAACGGCTCAACGAGCAGCGCTCGCGGCGCACCTCCGCTGGATGATGGACTTCCTGCACCGTCACCACGCCGGCGAGGACGACGGCCTGTGGCCCCTCGTCCGCCGTTTGGACCCTTCCGTCGGCAGCCTCCTCGACCAGATGTCCTCGGAACACGACGTCATCGGCATTCGAATCGACCGGCTGGTAGCAGCCAACGCCAGCTACGAGCGGGACGGCTCTGATGCTGTGCGGCGCCAGCTCATTGCCGCCCTCGCCGAGCTCCGTGAGGTCCTCGACCCCCACCTGCTGCATGAGGAAGGCGAGATGATGCCCGTCGTCGGCGCCACCCTCAGCCAGGCGGAGTGGGAAGCCTTCAACCAGGAGCATTACGTCAAGCCGAAGCCTCTCCCCGAGCTGGGGATGGAGGGGCACTGGCTGCTCGACGGCGTTGACTCGGAGCGGTATCAAGTCGTCGTCGGGAATGTGCCGCCGGTGCAGCGGTTTGTGCTGCTGCACGCGTTCGCCCGGCGGTACCGCCGAGAGTGCGCAGCTCGCTGGGGAGCGGCTGTCTCGGTCGGCCCCCAGGAAGCCATGCGCGGAGCTGGCCGTTCGCGTTCCTCGAGATGAGGCAACTGAGGTCGGGATCCGTCAGCGCACTGATCGAGGCCCCCAGCAGGGACGTGTACGACGTGGTGGCCGATGTCACCAGCATCGGCCAACGCAGCCCAGAGTGCCGCAGTGCCTCCTGGCTCCCCGGGAAGCCCGCCGGACAGGTCGGAGCACGCTTCCGCGGCCGCAACCAGTCAGGCATCTTTCGCTGGTCGCGCGTGTGCGAGGTCATCCGCGCCGACCCCGGGAAGGAGTTCACCTTTCGGACAGTCCCGGAGCATCTCGACCTCAGCCGACGAGACTCGATCACCTGGGCCTACCTGTTCACCACCGACGGAACCGCAACGCGCGTCACCCACGCTTTCGAGATGACTCTGCCGCCGTTGCGCCTGTTCGCCGTGATCTACCGGACGCTCATGCCTCAGCATCTCGACCCGCGACCGGCGATGCGAGCCGATCTGGACATGCTGAAGACGCTGCTGGAGTCGCCGCCGCGCCCTCCCGTCGTCGAATGAGGGCCACGCGTTCGGATCCACCTGCCGGAGACACGAACGTGCAGGGCGTGCGCCACTCGGGTGGGGCGTGCGGTGTCCGGCGGACGTCCGACCATGCCGCTGTCGGGGCGCTCGGTAGCGTCCGACCATGCCGCTGGTCGCGCGAAGCGATCTGGCTCTGATGGAGAACAGTCATTACTCACGTTTGGCGGCGGATCTCGCGCACATGGGGTAACGGCTCCCCTTGGCAAGCTCGACGGGGTACCCCCGCGGGCGGCCGTGGCCTTCGTCCGGGAGCACTACAACTCGCGGGCAGGCGAGACTCCCTGGCAGCGCCGCTACGTCACCCGCTTCCCCACCGCCTAAGGCTCATCCCACAACGCGACCCACGCGAGACAACCGCCTGCAACGACTCGCCGGCTGATGTGTCACCGGTAGCCGTTCGGCTTACGGGCCGACGCTGACCCTGGCAGTGATCAGGCGTTGACCCCGGTGGTGCGAAAGTCGAGCCAAAGCGCCCACGGCCGGATGGAGCCGATCTGTAGCAGCCCGGCTTGCGCCCACGGGTCCTGTCCGACACGCCGTCGGACCTCGGCCTCATCGGGCGCTTCTACGACATGGAGCGTCTGGCGATGGTCGCCGACCGGGCCGACGAGCAGGATGAACCCGTCCTCGACCAGGCAGTCCATGAACGCCGCGTGCGCGTGCCAGGCTTGCTGGTCGCGGATGGCCAGCGACTCGTCCCAGCTGGGTCCGGGGACGAGCGTGACGGCGAAGTTGGCCATGCCTGCCCTACCCGAGCTCGTCGCTGGCCGTTGTGTCGGCGGGCCAGCGTGACCAGAGGTCGGCGGCGTCGTGCACGACGACGGCGGAAAATTGGTCGAGCATCGGCATCGCGTCGTCTTCCAGGCCATTCAGCCAGTCCTCGCCCCCGTAGAACGCTGCCTTGAGCGGCTCGCGGCTGGCCTCGTCTGGGAAGCCGCGCAGCCACACAAATGTGGTGTCGTCCTCTTGACTCGGGAAAGGTCCGAGAACCTTCATGCCGAGCTTGCGCTGCAGCGGAAAGGCCCGCGCGCGAAGCAGCTCGAGCAGTGGTTCTCGCAACCCGGGCTTCGCGCGATAGGTCCTCACCTCGATCTCTGGCGTCATGATCATCATCATCGGGCAACGCGTGCGACGCCCACAAGAACGCACTCTGAGGTGCCTACCGTGTCGCGTGCGCGAGAATGTCGCGATGAGCGAGGAAACTTCGACGCCCTGCCCGTTGACCACCGCGCTGGAGGTCCTTGGCGGCAGGTGGCATCTCATCGTCCTCTACGCGCTCGCGCAGCAGCCGCGCCGCTTCAACGAGCTCCAGCGTCTGGCGCCCGGAGTCAGCCATAAGGTGCTCACCCAGACGGTTCGCCACCTCGAAGCGCAGCGCCTGATCGAGCGCGAGATCGGCACGGGCGCCGTGCCCTGCGTCCGCTACTCACTCACCGAATCGGGCGACACCGTACGACCGATCCTCGCGGCCATGGCCCAATGGGGCAGCGCGCGCCTCAACGGGACCACGATCGCGCTTGTCCGCTGACGGATCGGTGTACGACATCTGAGTTTATCTTTGCCGCTCGCCCGAGCGCCGGTGGTCGACGTGCCGCAAGCCGGTTCGGCCTGCGGGATTGCTGGGCGCGGTGGCCCAAGCGACCATTGGCCCATTAAACGAGCAAGTCAGGTCAAGAGCGATACCTCGCCTACTCGTCGTCTGCGCTGTCACGACTTCCGAAGCTCTTTCCGCCAGACGATCTTCAAGCCGGACCAGTCCTCATCGATCGCTGCCACCTTCACGTCGACCAGGCCGCGCGCGAGCGCGGCGTCGCGGATAGCGTTCTCGGTGACGTCGCTGACATGCCCTGCAGCCTTGCGTGGCCAAGCAATCCACAACGCTCCGGCAGGGAAGATCCGTGGTGCGGCAGACTCAACCGCGGACGGGATCTCGGCCGCCGAGCGAACGAAGTGCAGCAGCACGTCGGCACGGCCTGCACCCTCCGCGGCAACGTCGAGGTGTGGCGGCTCGTCCAGGTCCCAGCCAGCCGGGACTGCAACCGCGGCGAACCGCACCCCGGACTTCAGGCCGAGCTTGCGCGCCTGCGGGGTTGCTGAGTAGCCGGCCACTCCGCGACGCTACCGGACTCCGCGGTGCCGTGTCCGCAAGTGGAAGGGCCAGCGGGACACCGTTGTCCGGCTCAGGCCGCCGAGCAGGACGTTGAACTCTGTTGCAGGTCGTGTCCGCGGCTAGTATCGAGACCGGCAACCTTCGCCCTGAACGGCCCTTCAGGGACACCGGTCCAGGGCTCGGTCGTGGTAGAAGATCACTTGCTGCTGCGATAGGAGGCACCCATGTCCTCGATCACCGGGTCAGTACGGATACGCCGAACGCCGGAGGACGTCTTTGACTACATCGTCGACCCCACGCGGCGCCCGGAGTGGCAGGACGCCGTCCAGCGAATCGAGATCGAGCACCGTACCGGGGAGGGGCGGGGCACCCGGGTCAGGGAGACCCGGCGGGTGCAAGGACGATCGATGACGGCGACCTGGGAAGTCACCGACTACGAGCCGGGCCATCGGTACGGATTCCGTGGCGTGGATGGACCAGTCCGCCCCGTTGTCACGATGACGCTCGTGCCCTACGAGCGCGGGACACAGACGCAGGTCGACATAGAGATCGACTTCGAAACGTCAGGGATCGGCCGGCTGTTCGGTGCCCTGGCTCGGCGAAGCGCCCGACACGACGTCGTCACCGACGGCCAGGCCGCTGAAGGGCCAGCCCAGCCCTGAGCCGAGCGATTGGCCGGTAGTCGTTCAGTCGAGTCGTTCGGCCGGAACGCGATCTGAAGCCAGCTGTCCTCGCAGCCGCCTTCCGGGCGAAGGTTGCCAATCGCGGTACCTGCATGGCTGCATGGCTGCATGGCTGCATGGCGCTAGGCACTGAGCCCGATCAGTCCTTTGGACGCTTGCAGATCTTTAGCGCGTTGATCTGGGCGCTGACGATTCTGGGAGCCTCAGTGGCGCGGTCAAGGCGTCCGACGCGTTCACTTACCTGCTGCTGGTGCTCCTAATCGGATCGCTGTGCAGCTGGGCTGCGGTCTTTCGTGCTCGCTAGGCGGACTCGATGAGAGCAGGTGGCGCATAGCTCCGGGCGGTAGCGGCGGTCCGGGTAGTTGGTAGCGCTGCTCGGCGGATTCGGTAGCGGCCCCGACGCTGGGTTTCGCCGGGGCCGCTGTGGCGCGGCTACTCCCAGTACGTCTCGTGGGTGCGGTGCTGGTCGTGGCGGAGTTTGCGCATGTCGATGTCGCCGAGGGTGATTGTGCGGGCTCGGTTCGCGAGTCGATTCACGATCGAGTCGGCTGCGATCCGGTCGGGTAGCTCGGCGACCCAGTGGGCGGGCCCGGTCTGGGAGGCGATCATGGTGGGCAGCCTGTGGTCGCGGTTGGCGAGGACGGCGAACAGGTCGGCTGCGGCGTCGTGGTCGATGCCGACGGTGAGGAAGTCGTCGATCACGAGCAGGTCCACGTTGGACAGTGCGTTGAGCATCTGTTGGTGGGCGATCGCGTCGGCCCGGGCCAGGACGAGTCGGCGTGCGAGGTCGTCCATGCGGACGTAGGTGACGGTGTGCTCGTTGTGGCAGGCCGCGATCCCCAGGGCTGATGCGAGGTAGGTCTTCCCGCCACCGGTGGGTGAGATGATCAACAGGTTGACGGGGTCGGCTCGCCATTCGTGGTCGGCGTAGCGCCTCATCCTGATTGGGTTGACCCCGCGTCCTTCGCGGTAGTCGATCTCGGCGATCGTGGCCCCGGGGATCGGGAATCCCGCGGCACGGATCAGTTTCTCGATCTTGTTGACCCGCCGTGCTTCCAGCGCGTCGTCGACCGCGGTCAGGAACAGACTCTCGGGGGTGAGGTCGTCGTTGGCCTCATCGTTGACGAGCTCCTCGAACCGGGTCGCGACGTGGGTGACGCGCAGGGCGCGGAACTTGTCGTAGTCGACGCTGGTGAAGATCACCGACCCACCCCCTGCTGGCCGTCGGCGAGGTTGGACAGGGCGGGGGCAGAGGTGAGCTCGTAGTGGGAGGCGTCGCGGACGTAGACGTCCGGTCCCAACTCGACGCTCCCGGTGCCCCCGACACCGGTGGTGCTGCTGCGCTTGCGTGTCGAGGGTGCCGGGGTGATCTTGCGGGCCTTGTTGGCGTCGGAGTTGATCGCTGCCATCAGCCGTTTCAGCATCGTGTAGGAGGCCTGCCCGCGGTTGTTGAGCAGTTCCTGGCAGGCGGCCTCGAGCCGTTCCCGGTTGGCTTTGCCCAGGCCGGACAGGATGTTTTGGCAGTCCAGGTAGCCCTGGGCCTCGATCGCGTGGCGGTCCAGGATCTGTTCGATTACCTGAACGGTCGCGGGCCCGAACGAGCGGGCCCGGTCGGTGAACCAGCGCCGGGACCACAGTCCGTCGATGCCCTGATGCTGCGGCGGCACATGCTCGGCCAGGGTGGAGTACTGGCCCTTGCGCCCGGTCAGCCGCCGGTGCTCACACACCAGGTCGTGGCCGTCGAAGATCGTCGCCCGGGTCGCGGTCAGCCGCACCCGCAACAGCTGTCCGGCCAGCCGGTAGGGCACCGAGTAGCGCTGGTAGTCACACGAGATGTGGTAGTTCCGCCCGGCCTTGCACTCTTTCCACTCGACCTCCTCGAACCGGCTCGCCGGCAGGGCTGCCAGCAGCGGCTGCTCCTCGACGACGAACTGCTCCCAGCGGGTGGTGCCATCCGCGCGGCGCAGGTCGTGGTTGACCTCGGCGACACGCTCCTCGACGGCCTCATTCAGCTCCGCCAGCGTGGTCCACACCTCACCCTCGAGGTAGCCGATGACCCGCTTGTTCACGACGTTGACGGCGTTCTCGACCGCGGCCTTGTCCCGAGGCTTGCGAGCTCGGGCTGGCACGATCGCGGTCTGGTAGTGGTCAGCCAGCTGCTGGTAGCGAACGTTGACGACCCGCTCAGCCTCGCCCTTGACCCGCTGATGGGTTGAGGTCGTCGGGTTGTCCGGGACCACGATCTGGCTGACGCCGCCGAAGAACCCGAACGCACGAACGTGAGCATCGAGCCACGCCGGTGACTTCATGTCGAGGTAAGCGCGACAGAACAGCACACCCGAGTAGGGCAGTACCGCGACGAACAGCACCGCCCGGACCACTTCCCCGCTGGCGGCGTCGACCAGATCGACGGTGTCACCGGCCCAGTCGACCAACATCGCCCGCCCAGGCTCGTGACGCAACGTCGCCACCAGGTCGTTGGTCCGCACGTAGTCGGCGAACAACGCACAGAACTGCGCGTACCCGTACTTCCGCGCCCCCACAGACGTCGTCGTGTCGGCGTAGCGGCGCCACGCCATCAGCAACGTGAAGTGCCGCTGAGCCTTCATCCCAGCCAGCACCGCAGCAAGGTCGGGCTGCTCGTACGTCGCCGACACCAGCCGGCGACCATCAGGGAACCAGCCCGCCAGGTCCTGCTCGCTCACCACCGTCGTCGCGGTCACGCCGCGTTCCTCGATCACCTTCCGCACACGCGACACGTCGCGGTGCGAGCAGCCGACCACCTCGACAACGTCGCGATAGCTCCGGCCCTCAAACAGCAGGACCACGATCCTGCGATAGTCCGTCACGAACTTCGTCCTCCAACGCAAAGAACGGCGACACCCAGCGTGTCGCCGCCCTCAGCAGAGCAGGCCCGACGGCGTACCCGCCGCAGTGCTACCAAGTTCCCAGAACAGCGCTACCAAGAAGATGGACTGGCGCTACCACCAGGCGCTACGCGCCAAGCAGGCCCTGAGCCGCGAAGGATCGGCGCGTTCACGGTGCTCGTCATCGTCACGACCTGCCTGGTGGTCCTGCTGATCCGCGCAGTCGCAGGTTCATGGGTTGACGGTGCTGCCGCGGGTGCGATCTCCGGTGGCCTCGTAGCGGCGATGTACCCCGCTGTCTTCCGCCGGCCCGGAAGCTGAGGCGCCCTGCACGACCTGTGCCTCACCCGCACCGCTTGTCCCTGCCCTCCTCCGGGCTAGGGCCAGGACGCTGGCCGACCAGCTTTCACCGCACGACCTTCGAGATCAACGGTGATCGATGCTAAGGGCCCACCAAGAAACAAATGCGGTGTTGTGAATTAGACTCGTGTAGTTCTGGGTCGGACCGTGTAGTTCCACTCGCCATGAAAGGTGTGGGGTTTGATCTGAGGCTTGATGGCCGCCATCTGGGCGTCGGTGACTTTGATCCCGCGTGGGTAGTTGTTGGTGTCGGCTTCGGCGTGCACGGTGAGCCCGGCTCTGGTCGTGGTGGCGCCGATGAGTTCGATGATCACGTCGTGGCTGGTCAACGGCCGGCCACGCCAGTTCATCGTGATATGCGCGAACAGCCTGTGCTCGATCCTGTTCCACTTGCTAGACGGTATGGAGGTGCCCGGGGGCTCGGGCCGGGGCCTCGCGCGCAAAGGTTGTCGTGGGTTGCCGGTCGGGGTGACCCTGGCCGGTAGTGCCTACATTGCGGGAGACTCCGACGTCCCGTTTGTCACCTGTCCCAGCTATGACGTCGCCGAGGAACAGCGGGGCCGCGTGGCGACACCGGCACCAGCCCGAGGCAAAGCGCTGCGTCCGTCGCGTCGGGTGTCTCTCGCGGCCGGCTACACCGACCGGTCGGCAGGGCCTGAAAGCTCTCCACCTGCACCAGCACACCGGGGCACTAGTGCCAGCCAACCAGCAGCGGCCCCGATCCCCTCAGCGTTCGGTCCCCGCTGTTGGCGCATCCAAGCCAGACGCCGCCGTGCTCCAAGCTCCGGGGCAAGCCAACGAGCCCACCCGGGCCTTCTCGCCCGCCGCCTTGTCAGCGGTCAGCAAACTCTTGAGGCAGGCAGAACTCGACGGACGCGCAGCGGCCGTTGATCATGCGGCAGGGAAGTCGGATCAGGAGATCACGCGTGGGACCCACATCGCCTGCAGCCCCACCAAGCCCTCGTCTGACCCGGCCCTGCCGTCCGGCACATCTGCGGTTGTGACCACGATCGACGTCGGCGGGTGCTGAGCTGTGCCCGAGCCTCCTGCATTGGTGCGGACGCGCCCTGCCATTCCGACTCCCGCCCCGAAGCCGTCTGCAGACCCCGCCGCGGCGTCGGTGCAGCACGATGCCGGTCTGCTCACCATTGATGAGGCCGCCTCGTTCCTCCGCGTTCCCCGAAGTTGGCTTCGTGATCGGGTGTCAGCCCGGCAGGTGCCGCACACCCGGCTGGGACGCCACGTCCGATTCACCGCAGCGCACCTGGGACAGATCATCGCAAGTGGAGAAGAGTCGCCGCGAGCAACGCCAATCCCGACCGGCGCCCGTCGCCCACGACGGAGCTAGTAGGTATGAACAGGGCAGCCTGGTCAACGTTCAGGTGCGCTGTCGTCGGGGTTGTCGGGACCCGGTTCGACGAGGTCGGCGTCCAAGACCGGGTCATCGCAGACCTGGTTATCGGCCGCCAGAACGTGACCAGCCGACGCGCTGATCGGGCGAGGTGCCGGGACGGGTCTTCCAGCCAGCGCCGCGTCGATCGCGGCGTCGGCCACGTCATGGGCCTGGAGCAGCAGGCCGCCATAGGTGTCCACCGTGGTCGTGATCGACTCATGGCCGAGTCGTTGCTGGATGACGGGCAGTGGAACCCCCGCGCTGATCAGCCAGGCCGCGTGCGTGTGACGCAAGTCGTGAAAGCGCGGGCTGACGGTGACACCCCGGGCGTGCGCCAGCGCCACCGCCTTCTTCCAGCGGTCCTCATAGAACGTGGCCTGGTTGAGACGTCCGCCCTGTGGCGCGGTGAAGACCAGGTCACCCGGCAGTTTGCCGCGTGTTATCTGCCGCAACAGGACGACAACGGTTGGTGACAGCGTGATGCGTCGGCGGGATTTCTTCGACTTGGGCTTGCCGAGATAGAAGGCACCCTCACCTGCGATTGCAAACTCACCCTTGGGGTTGCGTTTCCACGCTCGCCGCACCGACAGCCGGGCTACCGGCCCGTCGAGTTCCAGGTCGTGGACCTGCAGCGCGGTGAGTTCCGACCATCTCAGCCCCGTCCCGACCGCAACCTGGAGCAGCATCCGATCCTCCACGGTGCCAGCACAGGCGCCCACCGAGGCCTGGGGCAGCCGCCCGGACCGCCGGCCGACCAGGTCCGGGACCTGGGCATCAGGAAACATGGCGTCAGCGATCAACGCGAATTGCGTCTCGGTCAGGAAGACGACATCACCGTCGCCCTCGGCATCGGGGGAGTAGCGGTCTGGCAGACGGGTGCCAGCGCACGGGTTACCCGGTCGAAGGCCGCGGCCGACCGCGCAGGCCATGATCATGAACAGCAGCCCGTGGTAGTTCGCGATCGTCTTGGGACGCGCGCCGGCCGCCTCGCGCCCGTTGACCCAGCGTCGGATGTGCACGTCCTCAACGTTATTGATCGTCACGGCCTGTCGCAGCACCTGTCGCAGCTGCACGTCGACCAAGGCAACCTGCCGGTCGTACCGGTGCCTGGTAGCGGGGGTAATCCCGGTCAGGTCCCGGACGTAGCTACGGCCGAACTCCATGAACGTCGGGTCCTCCGGCCCTTCGACCTCCTGAGCAGCTGCGCCTTGGTAGCCGAGCCCTTTGGTCCAGCCGTCCGGCCAGTTCTGGTCCGCGTCGTCCACGTCTCGGCGGAACCGGACCGCGTGGCTTCGTACGCCGAACGTTTCGGACTCCCAGTTCCCATCCCGACCACCACCGGCCTTCCACACCACCCGGAAGGACGGCTTGCCATCAGCTTTTGTCCGGACTTTGATCGTCGCCATGAAGGGTCTCCCGCACGCTCGAAGTGGTTAGGCCACGCGAGTCGGTTAGGCCACGACAGATGCCGCACTGACGGTCCAGCACGGCGCATCCGTTAGGCCACGGTTAGGCCCTACGCCTGGCATGACGAAGGCCTCCGACCTAAACTCGCAGGTCAGAGGCCTTCTGGCAATGTGTCCGAGGGGGGACTTGAACCCCCAATCCCATCACTGAGAACTAGCACCTCAAGGTAGCCGGGCATGCCCTCTGACCTGCGGTTATGTGTTACGGGACTAGGGCAGCCACTAGGGCAGAACGTCCGAGGTCCCAGACAGACTTGGTCCCCCGACGTGCACGGCTGGGCAATGCGAACACTCGCTACTCGGCATCTGACGTGTGAGGTCCGTCTGCGCGGATCGGTGATGACAGACGTTGGCTGCTCATGAGTCATCGCTCGCAGCCGGGGGAGGGGGAGCGCCTGAGGTAGTTCGGTCAACTATGCATCCGGAGGTCGTGGTCGCAGGCTCGATGCGTCGGATGCGGAGACCCGGGTGGTAATCAGCTCGCCGCACCGCGTCACGGCGGGCGGCTTCCGTGTCAGGGAAGCAAAAATCCCCCTCTGACCTGCGGTTATGCGGAAACGGACTATGGCTACCTTAGTTTTTTTCTCCTACCCCACGCTCATCCGGAACGAGACCGAAACGCTCCTTGAGGACGCGCCCCTGCCCTAGGACCCCGTGTCGGTAACACGTAAAGGCCTGTGGTTACAGGTGAATGGGGTATGTCGAAGCCTCAGGTCGCCCAACAATCGGTGTTGATGGTCGTGAAGCCGGTCTCAGCGGGGTCGGGACAGGCGAAATCGGCTGTGGATAGGACGTTTCGGCGTTATGACCAGGACCAGCCGATGCTGTTGGCTCCTGATCTTCGGGACTGGTTGGCGGCCGGTTATCCGGCGCGTTGGGTCGATGATCTGGTTGAGCACGGGTTGGACCTGTCCGCGGTTTACGCCGACTACACCGAGGTGCGGGGTGCGCCGCCGTATGACCCGCGGCTGACGTTGAAGATTCTGATCTATGGCTACTCCCATGGGATCACCTCCTCGCGGGCGTTGGAGCGTCGCTGCCACGACGACATCGCGTACCGGTTCCTGACCGCTCAGGTGGCACCGGACTTCGTGGCGATCAGCCGGTTCCGGACCCGGCACGGGGCCGCTCTGAAGGCGTTGTTCACCCAGTCGTTGACGTTGTGGGCGCAGGCCGGTTTGGTGTCGCTTGGCCGGGTCGCCCTGGATGGGACGAAGGTGCGGGCGGCCGCGAGCCGGCATCGGGCGATGAGCTACGACCGGATGGTGCGAGCTGAAAGCGAACTCGCAGATGAGGTCGATGCGTTGCTGGCCGACGCGGAGCGATTGGACGCTGCCGAGGATGCCGCTTACGGCACCGACTGGCGCGGTGATGAACAGCCGGTTGAGCTGGCCCGCCGGGAAGGCCGGCTGGCCGCGATCCGCAAGGCCAAGGCCGCCCTGGAGGCCGAGCACGCCGCGAAGGCCCGTGCGCAGGCTGAACAGGCGGCAGCCGAACAGGGGTCAGGACCCGGCTCAGGTCATCGAGGCTGGTGACGCGGCCGAAGCTGTCGCGGTCGTCCCCGACCGGGCGCAACGCTCGTTCACCGACCCGGACGCGCGGATCATGAAGACCTCGGACGGGTCGTTCCACTACTGCTTCAACGGTCAGGCGGTGGTGGATGAGAAGAGTCAGGTGGTGCTCGCCGCGTCGCTGCGGCAGTCCGGTGCGGACTGCTCGGCGTTGCCGGACATGCTCACCGAGCTGGCGTCTTCGTTGGCCGCGGCCGGCATCGACGGCACGCCCCGCACGCTACTGGCCGATGCTGGGTACTTCTCCGCCGACAACGTCGAGGCGGTCACCGCTGCGGGGATCGACCCACTGCTGGCGACCGGGCGGCTCAAGCACGGCGAGAGACCACCAGCGGCGCCACGTGGGCAGATCCCGGCGGCCTTGACCCCCAAACAGCGGATGAGCCGCAAACTACGGACCAAGAAGGGCAAGGCCGACTACGCCAGGCGCAAGGCGATCGTGGAACCGGTCTTCGGTCAGATCAACGTCGCCCAAGGCGGCCATCAACTACGGCTCCGCGGCCAGGTCAAAGCCGACATCGAGTGGACCTTCCACCTGGCCCGCCACAACTTCCGCAAACTCGCAGGGTCCGGATGGACAACCACCCAGATGGCCACCAACTAAAGGTGCTGGGGTCACCCCGCGACACGAAACGGGCTGCCCCGTCGACCGGCCTCAAGCAATTTCACGACCATGGCGCCACACCTTCGCCAGGCCTCTGACGCAACATCCGGCAAAGGCGCCACCGCCGTGGCCGCCCGGCAGCACGTCAACCGTTACGGACTCGGGGTCCTAGCAGGACCCGCACGCTGCTCGCTCCCGGGGCCAGCGTCCCGGGCACCAGCAGCGCGGTCAGCGGATCGTCTGCACGAGCTGGGTTGGGCTGTCCACCCGTGAGGACCGCCAGCACCGCCACGACCAACGCCAGCCTGCGCACACCACTCAGAATGATGGTGGCAGGTGATCACGATTCCTGTCGAGCAATCCACAACGGGGGCTCTTTGCGGTTGACATGGACAGTGGGGTTCCCCACGGGGACCGCGAAGCGGTGAGGGCAAGGGCGTCTCGCAGCCGGCTAGCAAAGCCGGCGACGAGCAGGTCCAGCAAGCCTCAGGGTGCGCGGCGAACGGTGCCCACTTTCGCCCGTCAGCTGGGTGAAGCGGTTGACCGTAGGCTGGTCCTGCGGCCTTCGACATCGCTCCTGGCGGCCCTAACCGGTAGCAGCGTCCTTGCGCCCGTCGAGCGAGCCACTGTTCAATGGGCCAGCCACAGCAGCATCGCCTAGGGCTGCGGGCGCCAGCGGTGTGTGGCAGAACTACCCGCGACAGCAGCATCGAGTGCTCGGCGCGTAATCAATCCAGGTTCTGCCGGGCTAGTGCGCCTAGTCACATCTGCTGTTACCTTTCGGCATCGCTTCGCTGACCCAGGGGGGAACGATGGCTGCTCGCCGTCGCAGGTCGGCTCTTTTTGTGTCTACGCTGAGCCTCGTAACGTTGTCGTTAATGCCATCGCAGACCCATGCGGCGGGCAGCACCACCGCGACGGGTGACCCAGCTGCACAGGCCAGCAGCACGGGTCAGCGGGTTGAGGTGCTGTCAGCACGCACTCCGTACTCGACGGTTTGGTCGAACCCCGACGGCACGACGACGGTGGATGCCTCGGCGGTGCCGACGCGCGTTGAGCGCAACGGTGGGTGGACCGCCATCGACACGACTCTGCGCCGCAGCAGCGATGGCACGGTCGAGCCGGGCGCGACGTTGCTCGCTGAACGCATCGGCGGTGGCGGGGACAGGCTCGTATACGGCATCGGTGTGCCAGGCGATCGCGGATCGGTGGCTATGTCCTGGCCGACGGCCCTTCCCACTCCGCAACTGACCGGTGATACGGCGACCTTCGCCGACGTCTTGCCTGGCGTCGACCTCCAGGTCACTGCAAAGAGTGACGGCATTGGGGAGGTCGTCGTCGTCAAGACGCTCGAAGCTGGCAAGAACCCGCAGCTGCGCGCCCTGTCGCTGGGGATGCAGGCCAGCGGCCTCACTGCCAAGCAGGACGCAACGGGCCGGATCGGGTTTGTCAACAACGCCAAGAATGAGCTGTTGAGTGTCCCGCCGCCCGCGATGTGGGATTCAAGCGCCGGAGCCGCCGACGCCCGCGCTGTGCCGGTACCGGGACCTGTCGACCGACTGCGGGGTCCGGTCGAGGGTGACCTTGTCCGTGCTGTCGGCATGACGCTCGCCGATAGCGTGCTGAACCTCGTGCCCAACGCGACGTTGCTCGACGCGGTGACGACTCGATACCCCGTGTACATCGATCCCACGGTCGGACCAGGCCAGAGTGCACGCCTCATGGTGGACGGCTACTACCCGGACGTTAGCTACTACAACTGGGCTAACGATCAGGGCGTTGGCTATCAGAATTACAGCGGTCAGAGCACGAAGCGCCTCTACTGGACTTTCCCGAGCACCTTCACCAGCATCAATGGCTCCACGACGTGGCGCGGGACGAAGATCACTTCCGCTAAATTTCTCGCCTACAACACGCACTCGGCCTACTGCACCGCGCGTGCTGTCACGCTGTACCGAACGAACAGCTTCACCAGCAGTACCAACTGGAACAGCAAGCCCGCCAACCTGACGGCGCTCGACGTGCAAACCTTCGCCGGCGGCGACACCTGCGGAGGTACCACTCCTCACGTGGCCTTTACGGCGACAGCGGGATTGCAAGCGGCAGCAGACTCCAGCGCTTCCTCGATCACTCTGAGTCTGCAGGCAAGCGAGACCGATCCGCTCAACTGGAAGCGCTTCAGGTACGATGCGACGCTGAGCGTAACCTTCGACGTGAAGCCGACCATCAGCGGCAACAGGCTCAGCACCCCGAGCAAGACCTGCGTGACCGGATCGACCCGGCCCGTTATCAGCGCGAATTCAGTGGTCTTCCAGGCAACGTCAGCGGACTCCAGCGACGACATGGACGCGATCCGCTGGTTCTACAAGGGGTCGCAGTCGACTACCTACTCATCGTATGCAACGGCCAGCGCACAGTCGCCAGGGACACATGTGTCGCCCGCCGTCCAAGTGGTCAACGGAACTACGTACAGCTTCTATGCAGTTGCCATCGACAGCTACACCACGTCTGCGGCGTCGGCGACGTGCGAGTTCACTGTTGACACGAGCGCGCCTCCTTCCCCAAGCGTCAGTTCCATCGCTTATCCATCTGACGGTGCCTCGCATGGTGGATCCGGCATCGCTGGCACGTTCGCGTTCAGCGCCACCGGGGCGGTGAGCTTCATTTACGGCTTTGACGTGGATACCCCGACTATCCCCGTGACAGCCTCGGGTTCCGCAGCGAACGCCACCTTCGCGCCGCCCAGTTTCGGCCCGCACTACTTGAAGGTTTCCTCCAAGGACCTTGCTGGCAACGTCAGCCCACAGACGGTCTACCGCTTCAACGTTTACGGGACCGTCGCGGACTCCACGCACCGGTACAAGCTGGATTCAGTGGACGGCGCAAGTCCCTACACGTCACCCGATTCCGGGACCGTCGGCTCGGTCGCTGTCAGTTCGACAACGACTGTCCCCTTGACTGTTGGACGGCTCTACGATCCCAACAACTCAGCAACGCTCGGGGACCGAGCCGTAGACCTGACGGCCGGCGGCTCTTTGTCGGCGGTACCAACAACGGCATTGCTCTCGGTAAGCAACAACTTCACAGTCTGCGCCTACGTGCAGGCCATGAACGGCCTTGCTGACGGAACGTACGTCGTCGCCCACCAAAGCACCTCGGCCACGTACGCATGGCAACTGGAGTACGCCGTCAGCGGCGGGGCCGGGAGTTATCAGATCTCCCTGCACACAACCAACAGCGCGACGGGACCTGTCGCACGGGTTACGAGCACCCTGGTGTCTGGCGTCGGCTGGGAGAGCGTGTGCGCCCAGTACGAGGCCGACGACAGCCCGACCCTCTCGCTGGCAGTAGCAGGAATGAACGTTGGCAAGCTCGCCATCGCGCCCGCAGGACGGGTGAACTACAGCAGCGCTGGCGAGTTCCGGATCGGTGCCGCGTCCGGCGGCGCCCAACGCTTCCCGGGCTATGTCGACGACGTGCGGCTGTTTCAGGGTTCCTTCGACGACACGACCCTGAACGTCCTCGCCGGTTAGCCGTCGGCCACCCTCCAACCAGGCCCTCTTCGAAGGAACCCCATGCGTCGACGCGCAGCTGTCGCTCTGATCGCCCAGGCAACCGCTTTGGCGGTGATGGCCTACGGCACGCCTGCCGTCGCGGACAACTCCAGAGCATCATTTCGCAAGCCAGTCGTGAAACGGGAACGAGTAGTTCCCGGCAGCACACTGCGTGTTTCGCAACCCCGACCTGCGCCTGCAGGTGCCGAGCCCGTGCCGGGGCATGTCGAGATGCCGGCGGCTGCGAGCTGGGCCCTGACTGGAGGCGCGCCGACAGCCGCCCACCCGGTCTCGGTGGGCCGCGGATCTGACGCGACAGGGCTGAGCGCGCGGCTGCTCGGCCAGGCCAGTCCCCAGGCACGCATCATGCGTGGTCTCGTCTTCACCCTGTCGGACAGGACGAAGCTGACCAAGCGCCCTCGGATCAGTGTGAGCTATCGGAGCTGGGCAGGGGGGTTCGGAGGTGACTACGCGCAGCGACTGTCGCTGGTCGCGCTCCCGGCCTGCTTCCTGAGCACGCCAGCGGTGCTTAGGTGTCAGACGACAACACCGGTAGCGACGCGTAACGACACCAGCAACCAGGTCCTGATCGCTCAGATGCCCCGGACCCTTTCCGGGGCGGTCGTCTTGGCAGCCGCGGCTGGCGCGTCGGGAAGTAGCGGCAGCTACGCCGCCACGAGTTTGGCTCCTTCGTCGACGTGGACGGTGGGGCTCAACACCGGTGACTTCCAGTGGAGCTACCCGCTGCGCGTGCCACCCACCCAAGGGGGACCGGCTCCGAGCCTGTCACTGGACTACTCATCGCAGAGCGTTGACGGGCGGGTTGCCTCCACGAACGCGCAGCCCAGCTGGGTGGGTGAAGGCCACGACCTCAGCAGCGGGTTCATCGAGCGTCGTTACGTCTCGTGCAACGACGACAAGGCAGGCGGGAACACCGCCAGCCTGAGCACCGGGGACCTGTGCTGGAAGAACGACAACGCCACGCTGAGCCTGCCCGGACACAGCGGAGAGCTCGTCCATGATGCGACCACAGGGTTGTGGCGCCTGAAGGACGACGACGGCAGCCGCATGACGCACGCCCCGGCGGCCACCGGTGCCGACACCGCCTCGTGGGTTCTTACGACAAGTGACGGGACCCGTTACTACTTCGGTCTGAACACCCGTTACAGCGGGGACACGGCCACCAACAGCAGCATCTGGACCGTACCCGTCAGTGGCAACCAGAGTGCAGAGCGCTGCTACAACGCCGCGTACGCCTCCTCCTTCTGCCTGCAGCCGTGGCGCTGGAACCTCAGCTACGTCGTGGACCCGCACGGCAACACTATGACCTACCAGTACACCGGAGAGATCAACTACTACGGTCAGAACAACAACACCACCAAGGCGTCCTACTACCGCGGCGGTTACCTGACGGGCATCGACTTCGGTGAACGCGCTGGCGGCGAAGCCACCACGACCGCCCCGCAGCACGTCGCCTTCACCGTCGCTGAACGTTGCCTGCCCAGCGGGACCATCACCTGCAGCGACGCGCAGTTCACCACCGCCAACGCTGCCTACTGGCCCGATGTCCCGGTCGATCGCGTCTGCACCTCAGCCGAGTCCACTTGCGCCAACCGCACCACTCCCACCTTCTTCAGCCGCAAGCGAGTCACCCAAGTCCAGACCCAGGTCTACAGCGGGTCGGCCTACACCCCCGTCGACACCTACACGCTCACGCAGGACTTCCCCGACCCGGGTGACGGCACCAGCAAAGCCCTGCGGCTCACGAAGATCACTCATACGGGCAACGTGGGAACAGCCGTCGCCCTGCCGCCCGTGACTTTCGGCTACACCCAACTGCCCAACCGAGTCGACCCGGCTCTGGGTCCCGCCATGATCAAGTACCGCCTGAACAAGATCACCAGTGAGACCGGTGGAGTCACCGGCATCAGCTACAGGGCCGCTGAGTGCAGCAGCAGCAACATCCCCGCGAGCCCGTCAACGGACAACAAGCGTTGCTTCCCGGTCTACTACGCCCCCGATGGCACGGTGACGCCGACGCTCAACTACTTCCACAAGTACCCGGTGGACTTCGTCACCGACTACGACCAGACCACGTTGGTCGCCACCAAGCAGACGACCTACGCCTACGCCGACACCCTCGCTTGGCACTACGACAACAACGAGCTCACTCCGGCCAAGTTCCGGACGTACGGCCAGGCCAGGGGTTACAGCCAGGTCACCGAGATCGTTGGAAACCCCGGCGGACCGAGACTGGCGACCCAGCACCTGTTCATGCGTGGCATGGACGGTGACACCCTGCCTGGCGGGACGACCAGATCGGTGAGCATCACCGACTCCCGCGGCGAAGTGCTGGCTGACAGCGATCGCCTCGCCGGGTTCGAACGCGAGATGATCACGCTGAACGGCGTCGGCGGCCCCGAGGTCAACAGCACCGTGAACGACCCGTGGATCAGTGCCGCGACCGCCACGAACGGAAGCGTTCAAGCCCTGATGCTCCGGACCGCGAACGTCCGCAGCCGCGAGGCCGTCAGTACCGGAGGATTCCGCAACACCGAGACCCGAACCACCTACGACGACACCTACGGCGACCCGACCCAGGTCGAAGACCTCGGCGACACCAGCCTGAGCACCGACGACAGGTGCAGCCGGTACGACTACACGCGCAACACCAGCAGCTATCTCGTCTCGCTCATCAGCCACACCGAGACCGTGTCGGTGGCCTGCAACGTCACGCCGACGCGACCCGCCGACATCATCACCGACAGTCGGAGCTACTTCGACGACGCCACCACGTTCGGCGCGACCCCGACCCGAGGTCTGCTCGTCCGCAAGGACGAGATGAGCGACTGGACGACCGGGCCCGTCTACGTCACCCGTGAGCAGTACATCTACGACGGCAACGGCCGCACTACCGCTAGCTACGACGGCCTCAACCGGCTCACGACTACGAGCTACACCCCCGCCGCCGGTGGACCCGTCACCCAGGTCAAGGAGATCCAGGACCCCGCCGGCAAAGCCTTCACCAGCACGACCAACCTCAACGCCGCCTGGGGCACCCCCGACAGCCAGCTTGACCTGAACAACCGCCGCACCGAGCTCACCTACGACGGCCTCGGCCGGATCACGGCGGCGTGGATGCCCGACCGGAGCAAGGCTGGGGGCGCGACCGCAACGGCCACGTTCGCTTATTCACTGAGCCAGAGCGCCCCGACGTACGTCACGACAAACGAGGTCCGCAACGACGGCACCTACACCCGCAACATCAGCATCCTCGATGGTCTCCTACGCCCCCGCCAGACCCAATCGACCGCGCTGGACGGCACCGGCAACCGGGTCATCACCGACACCATCTACGACGAACGTGGGCTCGTCACCAAGCAGAACGGTCCCTACTACACCACTGGAGCCCCAGCCGGCACCATCTTCCAGCCCACCGGTGACGGCGCCATCCCGACCCAGACGGTCACCAACTACGACGGCGTAGGCCGGCCCACGCTGAACATCTTCTACAGCAACGCTGTCGAGAAGTGGCGCAGCAGCATCAGCTACGACGGTGACGTCACCGCCGTGACCCCCCCACCTGGAGGCACCGCGAGCAGCACCTACACCGACGTGCGGGGACGGCTGAGCGAGAAGCGTGTCTACGCCGGCGCGACCCCGACGGGGACGTTCGACAGCACCCGGTACAGCTACACGCCCGCCGACCAGCTCGCGACCGTCAAGGACCCGCAGAACAACATCTGGACCTACACCTACGACCGACTCGGGCGGCGCATCCAGGCCAACGACCCCGACAAGGGCGTTAGCAGCAGCGTCTACGACAACGCCGACCAGCTCGTTACCAGCACCAACGCAAACTCGCAGAGCCAGACGTGGGCCTACGACGTCATCGGCCGCCGCACCACGCAGTACGACGGCCCGAACAGCAACGCACCCATCACAGCCAAGTGGACCTACGACAGCAAGGCCCTAGGCCAGGTCGACACCGCAACGCGCAGCGTCAACGGAGCCGACTACACCACGACCGTCAATGGCTACGACGTCGACTACAAGCCCACCGGCTACAGCCTGACGATCCCCGCCATCGAAGGCGCACTGGCAGGGACGTACACAACCAACCTGTTGTACTGGGCCGACGGCAGCGTCCAACGAATGGGACTGCCTGCCGTCACCGGCCTGCCGGCTGAGACCCTGACCTACGGGTACGACACTCTCGGACAGCCCAAGACCCTCGCAGGCGTCGGCAGTTACGTCGCCGGGGCCACCTACAGCCCGTACGGTGAGACGACCCAGCTGACCATGGGCAACACGGTCAACTACAGCAACTACCAGACCTTCTTCTACGACCAGGCCACCCGCCGCCTCAACGAGATCAAAGTAGACCGGCAGAACCTGCCCGGCGCGGCGGACTACAACCTCACCTACGACCCCGCCGGCAACGTCACCAGCATGGGCGACAACACCCCCGGTGCCGTCGACACGCAGTGCTATCAGTACGACAACTACAGGCGCCTCACCCAAGCCTGGACCCCCACCACCACCGACTGCAACGCAGCGCCAAGCAGCATCACCCTGGGCGGACCTTCCCCCTACTGGCAGTCCTTCGGGTACGACGTCCTAGGCAACCGCACCAGCGAGGTCAACCATGGCAGCGCGGGGGACACCACCCGCACCTACGCCTACCCCCCTGCCGGCCAAGCACGGCCGCACGCCGTCGCCAACGTCACCAGCACCGGCCTAGCCGGAATCACGACCGACGCGTTCCAGTACGACAACGCGGGCAACACCACGCAGCGGGCACTCGCCGGCCAGCCCACCCAGACCCTCACCTGGAACACCGAGGACACCCTCAGCACCGTCACCACCAGCGCCGGCACCTCCAGCTACCTCAACGACGCCAACGGTGAACGGCTGCTGCGGCGCACCCCCACCAACACCACGCTGTACCTCGACGGCACCGAACTGACGCTGGACAAGGCAAGCGGGTCATTGAGTGCCCAGCGCTACTACGAGTTCGGTGGCCACATCGTCGCCCAGCGCAACAGCGGCGGTGGCGGTGTCAGCACCCTGGCGAACGACCCAAACGGCACGCCCCTGGTGTCGATCAACAACGCCACGAACGCTGTCACCAAGCGCTACATCCAGCCCTTCGGGGGAGCCCGTGGCTCCGCAGCATCCTGGCCAGCAGGGGACAAGGGGTTCGTCGGCGGCACCAACGACCCCAGCACCGGCCTGACCCGGCTCGGAGCACGCGAGTACGACCCCACCCAGGGACGGTTCATCAGCGTCGACCGCATCATCGACCCGACCGACCCCCAGCAACTCGCCGCGTACAGCTACGCCAACAACAGCCCCATCACCTTCAGCGACGCCTCGGGACTGCGCACGGAGGACCAGTACTACGGCAAGGTCCAGAGCGCGACCATGGAGAAGGCTGTCTCCAAGAAAGTCAGCAGCGACAACGCGCACGCCGTCGTTGAGGCAGCCCGCCACGACCGCGACGAGGCCAAGTCGCAAGTCATCAAGCACGTCAAGGGCATCGTCAAGATCGTCGCCGACCTCACCGGCGTCAGCGCGGGCATTAGCTGCCTGCAGGGCAACATCGGGGGATGCGCTGAGACCGCCGTCAACGTCCTGCTTGCCGCAGTTGGCGGCGCGGTAGGGAAGATCATCGAGAAGTACGGAGCACCATGGCGCTGGAAGGCTGGCGCCCGCCTCGCGAAGCGCCTGTGGTCACTGATGGGCGATGCTATTGACGCCTTCCAAGGCTTCAAACGTGGAGAGCGCGCACTCCAAGGGGCCGAAGATGCCGAACGAGCCACACTTAGAGCACTGCAGCCGAGCGACGCGCACAGCGCCGCAGAAGCGGATAGTGGCCTCGTCAACCTTGCAAGCAAGTCGCGAACCTCGCACATCCTCGACGGACACATGCCGCCTGGTGAGGCTGGGAACACGCTCTTCCCGAGTAGCTGGTCGCCGGGCCAGATCATGCATAACGTCTCCGACATCGCCACCGACCCGAGCCTGACTTGGGTTCAGCAGACCGGGAAGCTGGGGGCTGATTTCACAAAGAACGGTGCCCCAGTCCGGTTCTACGTCGACGGCGTTCGCGACGGTGTTCCAATGCGCGTCATCGTCGAACCCGGCGGCGAAGGCATCATCACCGGATTCCCGCTCCCATGAGCGGCCAGTCGGTGGACCGCGCCGTCGCCGCGGACATGCTCCAGCAAGCGGTAGACGCGGCCGCCGGCTTGCCCCTGGCGGATGTTGAGCAGGTCAGGGTCCTCATCGCGGCCGGCGAGCTGCAGATCGCTCTTGAGACGCTTTGCACGCAGGTCTATGAGTACGACATCGAGGTCACCCCGACGCAGCGCGAGGCGCTGGAGGCGCTTGGCGACGTGCTGGACGTATCCGTCCCGTACCTACTCGGCGACCCATGGGCGGATCCTCCAAACGGCAACGCGTCGCAATGATTCACGGTGTGAGGGGCTCAAGGGTCGCGATGGCGCGCTTGCGGCTGCTCCTCGTCGCGATCGTTGCGACCGTCCTGGCGGTGCTCTTGCCTACCGGGATGGCATCCGCGGCTACCTCTCCCGTCGCTGGATCTTGCGTTGAGGCCGGGAACTCGACGACGCTCTCGGTCGCAGAGCACATCGGAGCAGAGCATCCGCCGGGCCGGCCGCCGACGCGGCTGAAGGTGGTCCTTTGCGATTCGCCATCTGCCGCTACGACGGCCGGCGAGTACACCTTCGACGAGCACGCGGAACACGCCTCGGCAAAGACGCCTACTCCAGGCTCGTCGGTGACTCCCGTGGGCTTGTTGCGCCAATCAACCGTTGTTCACCTGTCTCGCGTTGCCGCAGAAGACGGTGCAGGTGGGTTCGGGCGCCTTGCACGCGCGAGGATGGACCGTACGCTGAATCCTGATCGTGGCGGCTCGCTCGGCGGCTTCTCGGGGAACACCACTGCCCACGGGGCGATCCGCATCGGCGAGGCTGGATTCGATGATATTGACGTGGCGATCATTCGAGCCGGAAGCAAATACGAACAGGCCGACGGCGCATTCGCCTACGTCGCCCAAGCTGGGAAGGACAGCTACAACCTGATCATTCAGAACGCGGACGGGGCGATCGTAACGGCGCACCGGGGATGGCCCCTAAGTGACGTGGCTGGAATGGCGAGGAGCAACGGGTGGTCAGGATGGTAAGTCGAAGCCTTGAGATCCAGTACGACCCAGAGGCCGATGCCGCCTACATCTACGTCGTGGGACTCGGGCCAGGACGCACGGTCGCTAGAACGAAGTTTTGCGACGTCGGGTTGCAAGGCTCGGCTGTCATCCTTGGTCTCGACGCCACCGACGGAATAGTGGGAATCGAAATTCTCGGCGCGAGCAAGGTGTTGCCGTCGAACTTGCTCGTGGAGTCAGAGCAGGGATGACCCACATCTCGGCCCGTGGTCGATGGCTGCCCTGGGTCACGCCCTGGGTGATGGCGGTCATGTCCGGTCTGCTCGTCTTCTTCGCGCAAATGGGGCCTTCAACCGTAGGAGCTGGCCCAGCGTTGGCTGCACCTACGACGACCTTTGGTAAGGCCAGTCACGTTTACGACCGCGCCACTCAACAGTTGTCAGACACGCCGGGCGCAACGAACCCACAAGATCGTTCCAGCAGGTCAAGCGCGGCCCGGGCGCCTTGGGAAATCTGGGTCGTTCGCCACAAGCCGGTTTCCTCTGGTGCCGCAGAAGCAGCAGGCGGCGCTGGCGACCACATCGTGCTTGGTTTGGAGGCCCATGGCCTCGAGGCGACTGCGGCAAAGGTCGGTGGTCGAACCTTGCTCAGCGACCCGGAATGGATGGGGACGCTTCAGCGTGCTGTGGGTGATTCTTCTACGAAGTTCACCGTCAGCCTCGATGGTCTGAGTGGCTCTTCGACTTACTCGCAGATCGCAGGCGCAGCTCAGCGGGGAGCAGCGGGCATCGGCGGGTACACCGACTGGGAGATGTCACTCCTGTACGACGCCGACCGTCTGGGCTCCGCGACATTCGTTCGTGGGGGCGTGCCAGTGGAGAACCCATGGGCGCCATGACGCTCGTCGATCAGCCGGCCCGGGTCTTCCAAGTCTGGGCCTACACGGTGGGCATGCGCCGCCTGCTCTTGCGCAGCACGAAGGGTGAGGGGTGCACAACGCGGGTTGACGTCCTTTTCCAGAACGTCAAAGTGCTCAATCTTGCGACCTTGCTGCCCGGCTTGACGGTCACGGAGGCCGACGAAGAACAGCAGCGACGGATCGTCGACGCGACTGGTCTGCTCCCGGACGACGAGGTCCGGTTCTACGTCGTGACGGGCGCCTCCTACGAGGGCTACGTCGTCGCTGGTGTCTGCGTTCAGGTCGAGGACGAGGGCGAGTACTTCGAGCCCAGCGAGCTGTGGCCTGAGCGGTAGGCACCGTGCTCGCGTTTCAAGATCAATCGGCGGCTGACTCGTCTGGCGCTCGAGGGTGATGAGTTCGCTGGGAGGGTCGGCTGTGGCTTCGTACGAGGCGGCCGCGTGAGTCTCGCCCGCGGAGGAGTAGGTCGTGGAGCAAGGTATTCCGTTCGGTTACCGAACCGGCCGCTGCGCGGCCGGCCCGGTACCCGAGCGGAGGCGACCGGCGGGTCGCGGCAGGGCAGGTTGTTCGCCCGGGCGCGGGCTCGCAAAAGCCCAAGCGGGGCCACGGAGGTGGGTCGCTGCGGTGAGCCCCGGAGAGGAAACATCAAGATCGTTCGTCACAGACGAGGGGTCTGTCGCACCTACCAGGGGTGAGGGCGAGCGAGCGGCGTCCGTCCTCTTCAGAAGGACGGTGACGGCGAATGTCTGAGCAGCAGGTGGTGAGGCCAGATGGGTTGGCGCTTCCGCTGGAGGTCGAAGCGGCGGTGCTGCTGGGGCGGCATCGCCCGCACCTGTTTCCGGCTCGGGGTCATGTGGTGAAGGTGCTTTACAGCGAGGAGGAGCGGGACACCGTGGAGCGGGCTGCGGAGGTGGCGGGGCTTCGGCCCAGCAGCTACGTGGCGACGGCGGCGCTTCGGATGGCGCGGCGGGTTTTGGAGGCGCGCGGCGATGTGGTTCAGGACGGTGCAACCGAAGTCCGGCAGGCGGTGGTTTCCTGGTCGGACCGTGAGGACCGCGAGCTGCTGGCCGAGCTGATCCAGGCGCGGCTGGCGCTGCGCCGGTACGGGGT
Source organism: Frankiales bacterium (assembly GCA_025352005.1). Taxonomy (GTDB): domain Bacteria; phylum Actinomycetota; class Actinomycetes; order Mycobacteriales; family SCTD01; genus RYN-111. The sequence goes on along the minus strand of JANXUE010000159.1, from coordinate 12,660 downwards.
CAACGTCAACCAGGCCGCTGCTGTACTCAACAGCGGGGCGGACGCGCCGGTGTGGCTCGAGCAGTCGATCGCCGGCGGCGACCGAGCGGTGGCCCGGGTCGACACGGCCGCAGCAGCGCTCGCGCGCCGGCTGGCCTAAGCGCCAGCGGCGGGTTGAGGTGATCGGTCAGGTACTGCCGCGCGGTGGCTCGGTGCGCGGGTTGCTCTACTACCTGTTCACGGAGGGCCTGGCAGGGGAGAAGGGGCTGGAATCCGCCCACGCCGACGCCAGGGTCATCGCCGGTTGGGACGACACGGCGGATCTGGAGGGATTGCAGCCGCCGGCGTGCGCAGGCGGCCAGCGAGACTTCCGGGGGCTGGTCAGCCGGCTCAACGAACCGGTGCTGGCCCTCGACCGCGACCAGCTCAAGAAGTACAAGCCGGTGTATCACCTCACGGTTGCTGCGGCGAAGGACCCGGACACCGGGCAGCTGGTCGACCGCTACCTGTCGGATGAGCAGTGGGCCGACATCGCCCGCGAGTACATGGACCAGATGGGACTGGCCAAACGGGTGGAGGACACGGGGGTTCGGTGGGTCGCGGTCCGGCACGCTTCCGATCACATCCACATCGTGGCGACCTTGGCGCGCCAGGACGGCCGGCGCCCCCGGCTGTTCAACGACCGGTACCGCTCGATGGAGGCGAGCCGCTTCCTGGAGAGCAAGTACGGACTCACCGCGACCAGCGCCAACGGCCGCACTGGGGCACCGTCGACCAGTCGGGCAGAAAGCCGCAAGCACCAGGCGACTGCGCGGCGCAGAAGCGCAGAGGGGCTGCCCGCTCCGGCGGCGCCGGACCGGGAGGTGCTGCGCCCACACGTACGGACCGCAGCAGCTGGCGCCGGTGACCTGACCGAGTTCTTCGCCCGGTTGCGGTCCGACGGGCTGCTGGTCCGTGCGCGGATGAGCGAACGCACCCCCGGTGAGGTCACCGGCTACGCAGTGGCGCTGCCGGACCGTTACGACAACGGCGGCAAGCCGATCTACTTTGGGGGCGGCAAACTCGCACCCGACCTGACCCTCCCGCAACTGCAGCGGCGATGGCAGGACACCGGGTCCGCCGGAGTGCCAAGTGCGGCTGGTAAGGCATTCGCCCCCGACCCGAGAGCTGCACCCACCGGGAGGGTGCTGCCCACGACCTGGGTCAGGTCAGCGGCTGCCAACGCGGCCAGCGCGATCAGTGCGACGCCGATGCCGAGAAGCCCCGGGCGGCGCCGGGTGCGGGTAGGCGCTGCTATCGCTGGTGCGGTGCGGTGCGGTGCGGCCGACCGGCCCGGTCGGGCCGGCCGGCCGCGATTTGCCTGCCGGGAGCCTCGTCAGATGCCAGAACCGCGCTCGACCCGACCGCGCCGCAGCCTTGGCTGCTGGACGTGCCGTTCGTGCTCGAAGCACCTCGACGGTGGTCTCGGGGGACAAACTAACCTTTGCTGTGAACAAGGGCAATGTGGGTATGTCGGCTTTTCCTTAAAACGGTCGGGATGAGCAACGGTTGTCCGTGGCCCATCTGCGCTGAGCGCCGTTCCAAGTGCGCCGTGAGGAGCAGCCGGAGATCCGCCGACGGTGGGAACACCGGCATCGGATGGGTTGGGACCGCTGCCGATTGCGGCGGTCTATGCGGCCACGGCCTCGGGGGAGCGCCCTGGGCAAGGACTGGCCCCTGAGTTGGCTGCCGCTGCCCCCAGTCGATGCGCCAGTCGGTTGCAACGCTGACGCAACGTCGACCAGGAGATGCCCTCCTCGTTGGCGATGACGCGGCCGTCGACCGGTACACCGTCCTGGTCGACGGTGTACACGCGGGGGGCACGGACAAGCATGGCCAAGCTCACGGCGAGCTCCTTCAGCAGCAGGTGCTCGCCACGCTGCTCACCGACCCTTGCCCATCGTCTTGCCCGACCGGGGCTGTCAACAGCCCCGACCCTTGCCCGTTCGCCCGACACCCCTGCCCGTTCAGCGCGGGCAAGACGAACCGTCGCCGTTCGCCCGCTCGACGACCACCGGGCCACGGGTAGTTGGCCAGCCTTCGAAACGAGACGTGTCGGATCAGGTGTCCGGGTTGCCGAGCAAATCCGGTGGCTGGCGGTTGCGGTGGTGGCCGACCGTCATCCGATTGCGACCGGAGCGCCGGAGCATTCAGTCTTGCCCGCACGCTCGCGGGCAAGACTGACCATTCTCCTTTGGGCCGCCGGCGGGCAAGGCGCGCTGACTACTGAGCGCGACCGAAGCCCGGACGGGGCAGTGGCTGGCCGAACCACCGGGAAAGATCATGACGGCGGTCGGTCACAGACTGCCCGGCGAACGCACCTACAGCAGGTATGAGCTTGCAGCCCCCTGCCCGCCTCGGAGTTGACGCGCCCGCACCTCCCCACGCCGCGGCTCCGACTCCTGTCATCGGCCGCCTCGGCACCGCACGATGCGTCGCGGCACGGGCAGTGCTTCCGGCGCCCGCTGCGAGAGCCAACGGTCCCTGCATGGCCCAGGTAGATCCAACGTCCACCGAGCCCGGGCCACCCGCGCAACCCGGTCCAGCCTGCGGCTCGCGCGCGCGGAGGCAGCCGTACCGTCGCCCGCACAACGACCCTGATGTCCAGGCCAAGCAGCAGTCCGCCGACGTGTCCGCAGGTGCCGGCTGATGGCGCCGCCACTGCTCGCCGCAGCAGCGGCCAGCAACGCGGCGCGCTCGCCACTGCTGCGCTGGGTCCTCACTGCGGTCGTCGCCTCCTCGGTCCTGCTCGTCGTCATGCTGCTGATCCTGCTCAGCGGCGGGCTCGACGCCGCTTGCGCTGGCGCCAGGGTCGGTGTGGCCGGCACCCTTCGCCCCGGCACCGTCCCAGCCGCCTACCAGCAGATGGTGCTGCGCGCCGCGGGAACCTGCGCCGGCATCACTGCACCCTTGCTCGCCGCCCAGCTCGACGCCGAGAGCAACTGGAACACGCAAGCCATCAGCCCCGCCGGCGCCCAAGGACTCGCGCAATTCCTGCCCGGCACCTGGGCGAGTGAGGGCGTCGACGGCGACGACGACGGCATCCGGGATCCGTTCAACCCGGCCGACGCGATCGCCAGCCAGGCAGCCTTCATGTGCAAACTCCTGGCCGCCGTCACCGCCGACCAGGGCCTGACCGGCGACCCGATCGACCTCGCGCTCGCCGCCTACAACGCCGGCCTCGGCGCCGTCCAGCAACACCACGGCATCGCGCCTTACCCCAAGACCCAGGCATACGTGCGGCGGATCCGGACCCTGTCCGCCCGCTACGCCGACCCGGCCGCCAGCGCCCCCGGCGATGGACCCCCCGGCAGCTGGGTCCATCCCATCCACGGCGCCCAGATCACCAGCGGATTCGGCTACCGCTGGGGTCGGCTGCACGCCGGGATCGACTTCGCCGCCCCCATCGGCACAGCGGTCTACGACGCCAGCAACGGCAGCGTCATCGACGCCGGCCCCGCCAGCGGCCTCGGGCAGTGGGTGAAGATCCGGCACCCCGGCAACATCACCACCGTCTACGGCCACCTCAGCCGTGAGGCCGTCACCGTCGGCCAAGCCGTGCAGCCCGGCCAGCTCATCGCCTACAGCGGCAACGAAGGCCACAGCACCGGACCCCACCTGCACTTTGAGACCCGCCCCAACGACACCCCTGTGAACCCCATCGCCTTCTACGCCGCCCATGGCTAGGTCCTCGGATGAGCACGACAGCGCGGCCAGGCCTCACGCTCCGCAGCCCCAAGGCCCCAATGACAGCCGCGACACGCCTTGTCGGCGGGTACCGGCGCGCCGCGTCACGGACCCGGCACGGCCCGTACGTCCCGAAGGACGGGCTCCGGCAACAGTCCCGAGCAGGGTCGATCACCAGCCTGACCCCATGAGCGAGCCCGAGCTCTTCCTCACCCCCGCCAACCGGCAGCGACTTCTCCAACACCTGCGGCTTCTGGAGGCGGAGGCAGCGGTCGCATGCGGGCACCACCGGCCAGTAGTGCTGGTCCAGGACGACACCGACCTGGCCCCCCGCGAGGTCGCGATCCACACAGATGTCCTGAACCGAGAGGCGATCGAGCCATGACAAGGCGAAGGGCTCAGCCTTGGGAACCTAGACACCGTGACCAAGCCTCTAGGGCGCCCACTCCTGCCCAGCCAGATCCGGGGACCAGCTCAGGCGGTCGCGGCGTGCATGTAGAAAACGCCCCCGGGGCCCGAGCGCGCAGGGAAGCACAGGCGCCCGCGCCACCAAGCACGGTGTGCATGGATTCGAAAACCTTGAGGCGTTGATGACCGTGGACGAAGTCGCCGCAGTTCTCCGCGTCACTGTGCAGTTCGTCGACAGCCACGCCAGCGCCGGGGACCTTCCGTCGGTTAGCGTCGACAAAACGGTTCGCATCAGGCGGAGCGTCGTTCGACACGTCATCGACGGCAGCCCTGTCCTAGGGCAGCCGAGAGCCTCTGGCGGTGGACGGTCGCGGCGGCTCGTAGCGCTCAGGGTCGGCGATTCCCCTGCGCGCGAAGTGGAGCGACGACCTGTGCGGCTGGCCTGCGCCAGTTGCTTCGCCAGCCAGCTCGTCCCGGCCAACACCGTGGTGGACGGCGTCGGCATCGGGGTGTGGTGGGCCGAGCTGCGGATGCACTCGTGCGCCACCTGCTTCGTGCACACCTGCTGGGAACACGCCGGGGTCGGCGTGATGCAGACGGCAGCGAGCGAAGCTGACCTGTGGTGTGGGTGTCACTGTTCCCGACCTCGCTGCGTCCGCCGCCCGAGGATCGAATGAGTGCCGGATGACGCTGCCCTACGGCGCCGGCACGCGCATGCTCACACTCGAGCAGGTCTGTGAGTGGTTCCAGCTTCCTGGGAAGACCGTGCGTGGCATGGTCGACCGACGCAGCATCCCGTACCGCAAGGTAGGTCAGGCTTTGCGCTTTCCCGAGGCCGAGCTGGAGGAGTGGTCCCGCCCGAAGGCCAAGGACGGTGACGTGATTGCCCTGCACATTCCGGTGCGGCAGGTCCCAGCCAGGCCAAGACCACGTACCGGGCGCACGCTGCGGGCGACCTACAACCCGTGATCAGGCGAGCGTCAACCCTCGCTTAGCCAGCGCCTGCTCCTGCGCCACCGCCGCCTCGATGGCCTTGGTCATCCGCGCCGCCACCTCGCGACCGTCCGAGGGGAACAGGTGCCCGTAAATCTTGCGCGTGTAGTCGCTGTTGCGGTGACCCATCATGGCCGCGATTTCGACGTCGTTCATACCTGAGCTGATCGCCAGGCTGGCGGCGACATGCCGCAGTGGGTGAGCTGTGTAGGCCACGCCGCTGGCCTCACGGGCTTTGTCCAGGGCGATCCGCCAGGTGTTGTAGTGCAACGCCGCACCCATGGTGTTGGTGACCACCAGGACCTCGTCCCCAAAGCCCGGGTGCTGCTGGCGACGACGTTCGCTGGCAGCCATCAACCGTCGCAGCGGAGCCTCCGCCTGGACGGGGATCGGCACGAACCGGTTCGCGGCCTTGGACTTGGTCTCATGACGCAAGGTGCGTCTGCCACCCGAGAAGGTCGCAGACCACTCCACATGCACGCGCATGTCGTCCCAGCTCACGTTGTGGACCGGGAGGGCGCTGATCTCCTCCCAGCGCAGTCCCGTGAAGGCGATCAGCTCCACGATGTCGCCGTAGCCGGCGGACCGCTGCTCGATGCAAGCCGAAAGCCGGAACACGTCCTCAATGCTCGGCACGATAGCGGCCCGCTCCTCCGACTGCCCACCCCAGGAGGTGGACAGCCCAGCAGCCCGGTTGCCTTGTGCTCTGAGCATGTCGGTGCGGCGTTCGGCCATCTTCCAGACGCGTTTGATCGTTCCTGCGATGCTCTCCTTGGTCGCCCCCGCCAGCGGCGTGATGCCGTCGCGCTTGGTCGAGCAGGAGACCAGGTCCTCCAGCTCGTGCAGCCGCAGTGAGGTCAGGGAGCGCTCACCGATGTGCGGCAGGATGTAGATCTCCAGGCATCGCCGGTCGTGGTCCCATGAGGAGAACGGCCGGACCCCGCCGTCGGGGCGTCGCTTGAACAGCTCCAAGTACTGCTCGGCCCACTGACGGACCGTGATCTTGTTGGTGGTCGTCACGACCGGACGCCCCTGCGCCACTGCGGCCGCGATGACGTCTGCGGTCGCACCGCGGTGCTCTAGCGGCACCTTCACCTGGGCCAGCAGGTCGGCCTCGGCAGACCGGGCCTGGTCCTCACCCGCGACCCGATGCTCCACCTGCTTGCGCAGTTGTGCGTCGTACACCCGCACTCGGTACATCGGGACGCCCTGCTGGTCGTACTTGTCCCCGTCGCGGTTGATCGCCACTGCTACTCCCGAGGCCACCTGCACCGAATGTGGCGAGCGTACTACTAGGGCAATTACTATTGTGGCAAGACTAGGGCACCCACTAGGGCAGGGACTAGGGCAAGGAGCGCGTTGAGCGTGGAAAGCTCGGTCACGTAGGGCACTGCCCTAGTCCTCACCCGAACACGCAGACAGGCACTTCACTCAGCTGCCGCGAGTGAGAGTAACTGTCGATCAGGGGATGTGGTCTCCCTTGCGTGGTGTCCGAGGGGGGACTTGAACCCCCAATCCCATCACTGAGAACTAGCACCTCAAGCTAGCGCGTCTACCAATTCCGCCACCCGGACAGGGTGTGCTCGAGGAGGCCCCGAACGACAAACTGACTATAGCGAAAGCCGCGGCGGGGACGGAGCGTTAACGTTCACGGACCGCCACCCGCACGGCTCATGCAGGAGGAACCGATGACCACCCCACAGGACGAGGCCGTCGAGATCCTGCGCGACCTGATCCGGTTCGAAAGCGTCAACGACGGCACGGGGCAAGGCAAGGGGGAGCGCGAAGCTGCGGAGTACGTTGCCGGCAAGCTCGCCGACGTCGGCCTCGAACCTCAGATGTTCGAGAGCGCCCGCAACCGGACGAGCGTGGTGGCGCGGATCGAGGGTGAGGACAGCAGCCGAGGCGGCCTGCTGATCCACGGCCACCTGGACGTCGTACCGGCACAGCCGAAGGACTGGACGTATGACCCGTTCGCTGCCGAGGTGGCCGACGGGTGCGTCTGGGGGCGCGGAGCCGTCGACATGCTCGACATGAACGCGATGACCCTCGCTGTCGTCAGGGATCGGCTGCGAGCTGGCCGCAAGCCGCCGCGGGACGTCGTCCTCGCGTTCGTCGCGGACGAGGAGGCAGGTGGGGTCTTCGGCGCGCAGTGGCTGGTCGAGAAGCAGCCACAGCTGTTCGAGGGGTGCACGGAGGCGATCAGCGAGGTGGGTGGGTTCAGCCTGAGCGTCAACGACGACCTGCGGCTCTATCTGATCGAGACGGCCCAGAAGGGAATGGCGTGGCTGCGCCTCACCGCCGCGGGGACGGCCGGGCACGGCAGCATGATCAACGACGACAACGCCGTCACCCGGCTGGCCGAGGCGGTCGCGCGGGTCGGGCGGCACGAGTTCCCGATCCACGTCACCAAGACGGTCCGGGCGTTCCTGGACGCGACCAGCGAGGCGTTTGGGATCGAGCTCGACCCCGACGACATGCAGGCCACCGTCGCGAAGCTCGGGCCACTCGCCCGGATCGTGGGTGCGACGCTGCGCAACACGGCCAACCCGACGATGCTCGACGCCGGCTACAAGCACAACGTCATCCCCGGCACAGCGCACGCCATGATCGACGGCCGCTTCCTGCCCGGGTTCGAGAAGGAGTGGGAGACCGAAATCGACGCGGCCATCGGACCGGGAATCACCCGCGAGTACGTCCACTACGACATCGCGTTGGAGACCGATTTCGAGGGGGCGCTGGTGGACGCGATGGCGGGGGCACTGCGGGCCGAGGACCCGGGAGCGCGGCCGGTGCCGTACACGCTGTCAGGCGGTACCGACGCGAAGAGCTTCAGCCGGCTCGGGATCCGTTGCTTCGGCTTCTCACCGCTTCGGCTGCCCGCGGACCTCGACTTCAGCGGCATGTTCCACGGGGTCGACGAGCGGGTCCCGCTCGACGCGCTCGGCTTCGGAACGCGCGTGCTGGACCGCTTCCTCGACGCCAGCTGAGCTTGTCTGGGTGGGCCGAGGAAGGGGTACTCAGGAGGGCAGCGGCGGGAGGGGGTCGGCCTGGAGGCGGCGGCGAACGGTGACGGTGCGGCGGCCGTCGGCCCAGACCGCGTGGTGGGCGAGCTCCCAGCCGCCGTACTCCGCATGGATGCCCAGGACCTCGCGGGCGTGGCCGCTGCTGACGCCGCGGGGAAGCTTCAGCTCCCGGTGCTCGTAGTCCGCCATCAGCTCCTGCTCTAGCGCTCGAGGTCCGCTGAGGACCAGCGTGGCATCTGCTCGGGGTACCCGACCGGCGGCGCCGAAACATCGTCGAGCGCCTCCCGCACCACGTCGGGCAAGACGACCGACTCGGCCGCCAGGGAGGCTTGGAGCTGGGCGTTGGTACGGGCCCCCACGATCGGGGCCACCACGCCGGGCCGGTCCCGGACCCAGGCGAGGGCGACGGCGACCGGCGAGACGCCAAGACCGTCGGCGGCGGTGAGGACAGCGTCGACGACAGAGGCAGCGGCGTCGGTGAGGAACGGCTGCATCCACTCCTTGAAGTGCTGCGACGCGCCACGGCTGTCACCGGGGACCCCGTTGCGGTACTTGCCGGTCAGGACGCCCCGGCCCAGCGGTGACCACGGGAGCAACCCCAGGCCCTGGTCGAGAGCCGACGGGACGACCTCCCGCTCGACGCCGCGCTGCAACAAGGAGTACTCGACCTGGTTGGACACCAGGGGCGCCCGCCCGGGGACGGCCCGCTGCCAGGCCGCGCAGGCCCCCTGCTGCCAACCGCTGTAGTTGGAGACGCCGGCGTAGCGCACCCGGCCGGACTGCACGGCGTGGTCCATCGCGGCGAGCGCCTCGTCCCAGGGAGTGACCGGGTCCCAGGCGTGCAGCTGCCACAGGTCGATCCAGTCGGTCTGCAACCGGCGGAGCGACGCATCGAGGGCAGTCAGCAGATGGCCCCTCGATGTACCCCGTCCCATAGGCCCGGGACCGGTCACGCTGTAAGCCTTGGTGGCGAGCACGACCTCCTCGCGCGGCACGAGGTCGTTGAGCAGCCGGCCGACGACCCGCTCGCTCTCGCCCCCGACGTAGGAGTTGGCGGTGTCGAGCAACGTGCCGCCCGCCTCGCGAAAGGCGATCAACTGCGCAGCCGCGTCGTCCTCGTCGGTGTCGCCGCCCCAGGTCATGGTGCCGAGGGCGAGGCGGGAGACGATGAGGCCGCTACGGCCCAGGTGGCGCTGCTTCACGGCTCGGACGCTACCGTCCGCAGCACCGACCGACGTGGAGGCAAGCGTGAAGCTGGGGCTCAACATGGGCTACTGGGGCATGGGCAACGATGCCGACAACCTCGAGCTCGCCAAGGAGGCCGACCGGCTCGGCTACGACGTCGCGTGGGTCGCGGAGGCGTACGGCTCGGACGCTGTCAGCATCTTGTCGTGGGTCGCGGCGCAGACCACCCGGATCGACATCGGTTCGGCGATCTTCCAGATCCCCGGCCGCACCCCTGCCAACTGCGCGATGACGGCGGCGACGCTCGACTCGCTGTCCGGCGGCCGGTTCCGGCTCGGCATCGGCGTCAGCGGCCCCCAGGTGAGCGAGGGCTGGCACGGCGTCCGTTTCGACAAGCCATTGCAACGCACCCGCGAGTACATCGACATCGTCAACCTGGCCCTGTCGCGCGAGAAGGTCCGGTACGACGGCCAGCACTACGTGCTGCCCCTACCCGACGGGCCAGGCAAGGCGTTGCAGCTGACGGTCCACCCCGTGCGCGACCACATCCCGACGTACCTGGCTGCGGTGGGCCCGAAGAACCTCGAGCTGACCGGCGAGAAGTTCGACGGCTGGCTGGCGATCTTCTACAGCCCCGACTACGCACACGAGTCCCTGGCGAGCATCTCCTCCGGCCGGACGAAGGTCGGCAAGACCCTGGAGGGCTTCGATGTCGTCCCGTCGATGCCGATGGTCGTCGGCGACGACGTCCGAGCTTGCGCCGACCCCATCCGGTGGTACGCCGCGCTCTACGTCGGCGGCATGGGCTCACGCGAGAAGAACTTCTACAACCAGCTCGCGGTCCGAATGGGCTACGACGAAGCCGCCAAGACGATCCAGGACCTCTACCTGGACCGCAAGTACGACGACGCGGCAGCGGCCGTGCCGTTCGAGTTCCTGGACCAGACGGCCCTGCTCGGGTCCAAGGAGCGGATGGCGGAGCGGATGCAGGTGCTCGCTGCCAGCGGCGTCACGACCCTCACCGTGTCGCCGGCCGCCCCGACGCTCGACGGCCGCAAGGATGCGTTGCGGACAGCTGTCGAGGCGCTCGAGCTCTCGGGCGTCGGCAGCTGACCAGCCCGGGGCTCGCGCCCTGGCAGTTGGCAGCGCTCGGCGTCGTGCAAGGCGTCGCAGAGGTCGTCCCGGTGTCCTCCTCCGCCCAGCTCACCCTGTTGCCCTGGCTGCTTCGGTGGCCGCCGCCTCAGGACCGAACCGGCTTCACCGCGGCGCTGCACGCCGGCTCCTGCATCGGCGTGATGCTGGCGTTGCGACGCGACCTCGTCGCCCTCGACCGACCGTCGGCGACTCGGTTGCTGCTGACCAGCCTCCCGGCAGGGGTGGCGGGCCTGCTCGCGCAGGACGCCGTCGAGGTCCGGCTGGGCCGGCCAGGACCGACCGCAGCCCTGCTGGCTGGCGCCGGTGGGCTGCTCTGGCTCGCCGACCGTCGGCCCCAGGACCGTGCCTTCGGGACCCGGGAGGCGGCCACCGCCGCGGCCGCCCAAGTCGTCGCGCTCGCCCCCGGGGTGTCCCGCGCGGGGGCGACCCTCACGGCGCTGCGAGCCGGTCGCCTCCCGCGCCGAGAGGCGTTCCGGTACTCCATGCTCATGTCGCTGCCTGTCACAGCCGGGGCGGCCGCGTTGAGCGTCCGGCGTGCCGGTCTCCTGCCCCCGCTGCTGCCGACCGCCCTGGCGGGCGTCACGTCGTACGCGACTGCGGCGTGGCTGGACACGGGGTCTTCCAGGTTCGTGTCAGGCTCAGCCCTCTACCGTTTCGGCTTGGCCTTGGCGGTTGCCGCGCGCCTGAGGAGGGGGACGGTGTGAACATCGGACAGGCCATCGTCCTGGGCGTGGTGGAGGGCCTCACCGAGTTCCTTCCCGTCTCCAGCACGGGGCACCTGCTCATCGCCGAGCGGCTGTTGGGCCTGCCCATGGGCAACCAGGAGCAGAAGGACTCCCTGATCGGCTTCACCGCGGTCATCCAGACCGGCGCGATCCTGGCTGCCGTGTTGTATTTCCGCAAGGACATCCTCCGGCTGGTCACGTCCTTCTGCGGCGGGCTGGCCTCGGGCCCCAAACGGGCCGAGCGCGACTTCGGTTTCGCCCTTGCCGTCGTGGTCGGATCTCTGCCGATCGCCGTCGTAGGCCTCGCCCTCAAGGACGTGGTCAAGAGCATCGACGAGCAGCTCATCAGCGTCGCCATCGGACTCATCGCGTTCTCGGCGGTGCTCGTGTTCGCCGAGAAGCGGGCCACCCAGGAGCGAGAGGAGCGCTCCCTCACCGTCAAGGATGGGCTGCTGATCGGGCTCGCCCAGTGCATCGCCCTGGTGCCTGGGGTCTCCCGGTCCGGGGCGACGATCTCGGCCGGCCTGCTTCGCGGCCTCGACCGCGTTTCCGCGACCCGCCTGTCGTTCCTGCTCGGCATCCCGGCCCTGCTCGGCGCCGGCGCCCTCGGGCTCAAGGACGCCACCGGCAACACCACCGGCGCCACGGCAACGGCCGTCGCGACTCTGGTCTCCTTCGTGGTCGGCTACGCCTCGATCGCGTTCCTGATCCGCTTTGTGTCCACCCACAAGATCTCCGCCTTCGTGCCCTACCGGGTGCTCGTGGGCGTCGGGGTTGTCATCGCGGTCGCCGTGAACAGGTCGTGACCGTGACCGAAGGTCCGCTGGCGTGCAAGGCGTCGAACGGCACGACCTGCGTCGCCCACACCCGGGCCTACCGCGGCGGCGTCCTCGTCGAGGAGGGGTTCGACGTGGCCCTCGTCAGCGACCACCTCGAGGTCGAGGGGACCGTCGTCTGGCTCGACCTGCTCAAGCCCTCGCATGGGGATCTCGAGGTTGTCGTCGAGGAGTTCGGCCTGCACCCGCTGGCCGTTGAGGACGCAGTCAACGCGCGGCAGCGACCCAAGCTCGACGCCTACGACGACCACCTCTACCTCGCCGCCTATGTCGCCACCCTGGACGAGCAGACCGCTGAGCTCGAGGTGCACGAGATCGGCGCGTTCATCGCACCCAACGCCCTCGTCACGATCCGCAAGAGCGACGGGCTCGACGTCCGTGTCCTGCTCGACCGCTGGGACTCGGCCAAGAAGCTGGCCGGCTCGGGTGTCTCCTACCTGCTGCACGGGCTGCTCGACCAGGTCGTCGACGGCCACTTCGAGGCAGTGCAGGTCCTTGACGAGCAACTGGACTCCCTCGAGGACGTGCTGTTCGACGAAAACCCTCGCTCGCGCGAGCTGCAACGCCGCAGCTTCGAGGTGCGCAAGTCACTGGTGCTGCTCCGCAGGGTCGTGCTGCCGATGCGGG